>DASYHQ010000018.1:335560-671121 GCA_035998445.1 Tepidisphaeraceae bacterium
GACCCCGGACAAGCCCGGGGCTAAGTCGGTACGCGTCTCCACAACCTTGCACCGCGCCCACGCCACCTTATATTGATTCCCCTTCACGGGAGACCACTTTTGCTGGGACGTTGGATTATCGTCGTCGCCGTCGGTTGTTACGCATTGATCGTCGGCTGCATGCTATTGCCGGCCCAGACGCCCGCGAACGAGGCTACTGCCGACCCGGTTCAGGCCGCACCCGCCGTCGGCGCGCCACTGACGGGCCTGCCGTACCGCGGGGTGGGCATGCAGATCCAGCGGGTCGACTGGATCGACCGCTACGAGCAGAGCATCGACGAGATCGCCGCGCTGGGCGCCGACACCGTCTCGCTCGTGGTCGACGCCCGGCAGGAGAACGGCAGCAGCAACCGCATCTACCTCGACATGCGGCTTACGCCGTCGCCCGAGCAACTGGGCCGGCTCATCCAGCACGCGCGCGGCAAGGGGCTGCGCGTCATCCTCATGCCGATCGTCCTGCTCGACGCGCCGCGCGATAACGAGTGGCGCGGCACCATCGCGCCGCAGGACTGGGAGGAATGGTGGACCAGCTACCGCCAAATGCTCGGCCACTTCGCGTGGATCGCCCAGTCGTACGGCGCCAACGTGCTGTCGGTGGGATCGGAACTCGTCAGCACTGAGGACGCGCGATTCGTCGACCAATGGCGGCGCGTCATCCGGGAAGTCCGCCAGTCCTTCCACGGCCAACTCACCTATTCCGCCAATTGGGACCACTACCGTGCAGTGAAGTTCTGGGACCAGCTCGACCTGATCGGCATGAACAGCTACTACAAACTGGGCTCCGATCGCAACGTGAAGGTGCCGGAGATCGTCAAGCGCTGGCAGGAAATCCAGAAGGACCTGCTGGCCTTCCAGCGCGACGTCGGCAAGCCGCTATTGTTCCTGGAGGTCGGCTGGTGCAGTCTGGCCAACGCTGCCCACGAACCGTGGGATTACACCAAGACCACCGAACCGCTCGACCTGGACCTGCAGAAGCGCCTCTACCAAGGCTTCTTCCAGGCCTGGTACGGCAAGCCCCAACTCGGCGGCTTCATGATCTGGGAATGGACGCCCGGCGACGGTGGGCCGAAAGACAAAGGCTACACCCCCGAAGGCAAGCCCGCGGAAAAGGTGATCGAAGAGTGGTACGCCAAGCCGCGTTGGGACGTGAAGTGACGACTGCCAGAACCGTTCGATGACCGGTCACCCGGACCTTTTCTGATGTCGCTCTACAGTCGCTCAGATCCATCGGCTTCGTTCTTCGATTCGGCCGGAAGCGAGACGACCTTCAACTGGTCGACAACAAAATCTACGAGTCGAATCGCATCCTGATCGAGCGACGCGACGTCTGCCAATGCGATCCAGGAATCGATACCGTCCTGTGCCTGCCGGGCGGCTCGCGTCGTCACCTCATTTGGAACGGCGAGCGCCGAGATCACCGGCGTTGCCGTCGTGGCGTGTGCGGGCTCGCGCGACGTCGTCGGCCACCACGACACGCCACCCACCACGATTGCCATCCCCGCTGCGACCGCGACGGACGCCGCGACGCCGATCCAGTACCGCCGCGGATTGCGATCAACCCCGTTCGCGCAGGCCGCGGATTGGCGAACACGATTCATCGTTCGCTCGTGCAGGGATGCCGAGAACGCCGGAGGTGTTTCCTTGGTCGCCGCACTGCATAGGAGATCATCGAATTGTCCGTCGTTCATTGCATTCCTTTCGACCATCGCAGCTGAGCATCGTCGCACACACGGATTAAGAGGCGATGGCTCAAGAGGCGTCGTCAAACGTCACTCAAGTACTTCGCCAGTCGTTGCCTCGCGCGGTGCAGCAGCACCTTGGTCGTCAGCCGCGATCGGCCGAGCGCCCGAGCCAAGTCGGGCATTGGTAGTTGTTCAACGTAGTACAGCCACAGCACGTCGAACTGGTCCGGCCGAAGGTTCCGCCGGGCGATCGCCCATAGATTTCGATGCTCATCCTGCACGACGGCCATCGCATCCGGACCGGGATCGTCCGACGCCCGATCATAAACTGGGGCCCCGTCGGCGATGCGCAACCGCCGATGGTGCGTCGCCGCCTGCCGGACGGCGATCGCGAACAGCCAGCCCGACAGCCGCCAGCGCGGGTCGTACTTGCCGATCTTGCGGAACGCGCAGACGAACGTCTCCTGCAGCACGTCCTCGGCGTCGGCCGGGTTCGCCATCCGCCGATTCAGGAACCGCATCAGCGGCGCTTGATACGCTCGTGCGATCCGATCGAACGCTGCCAGTGAACCGCTGGCGGCGTCCATCGCCCACCGCCGTTCGTCGGCATCCTCAGGTCGCCCGTCCGACATTGCGACCGAAGGCGACAACGCCGCGACGGCCGGGCTCGTCGCGGCGAGGTTGTTGCTGATCGATCGCACGGAACTAGTTTCCTCAGGCGTCGCCGGTAACGCGAGCTTCTGCTCTTACCGTGGCATGGGCGTCTCGCCCATGCGTGTAATGAGGCCCTGAATTTCTTTCTGTGGCAACCGCGTGGCCCGCGCAGTCTGGCACAAACCCAGTTTCTCATTCCAATCCATAGGCATGGGCGAGACGCCCATGCCACGGTGAGCCCCCTACTTCACCGCCGCGGGCCGTCGCAGGACCTGCGACTTGATCGCCTCCACCACCTTCTCGGCCGGTGTTTCGAACGAAAGGTCGACGCCTTGTTCCGTCTGCGACAGCTTCAACTTCGTCAGCAGTTCGTCCGCCATCTGCAATCGATCGTCGGCGTCGGCCTCAGCGGCCTTCATCGACACGATCGCCCGGATTCCCTCCGCCGCCCGCAGCAGCCGCTGGGCGCGTTGGGCATCGGGCGCTTCCACGTGCCCCTTGGCGAACAGCTGCTTGTCGGCGTTCTCGCCCATCGTGATCCACGCCGACTCCACGTTCGCCATCGCCGGTGACGCCTGTTGGGTCTTCGCCAGTTCGGCCAGCCCACGGCCCTCAACGTACATCAGCACCCCCGCGTCTTTCGCTGGCACCGCCCCGGCCAGTGGCGCCATCGTCTCCGCCTTCTTATCCAACACGTCCGCTGCCCGCTTCACCAGGTCGGCCGACCGCGCGATGGCGATCAGGTCGTTGCGGAGGAACGAGCCGTACATGGTCTTGCCCTTGTCTTCCCAAGAGACGACCTCGCGATCGCCGTATATTTCGTTGGTGTAGGACGGCGCCAGTTCGAGCACGCCCAGGACGCGGTTGCTGTCGAACGTGCCGTGGACGAGGACGACGTTGTGTTCCTCCCCGAACGCGTCGCCGTAGAGCGTGACGCCGTGCAGATCGTTCGGGAACGAGAAGCCCGCGAGTCGTAGGAGCATGTCGAGCCCCTGCTGCGTGTCTGGCCGGGCCAACACCTCATCGATGATGGCCGACCCGACCGTCGACGTCTTCGTTTGATCGGCGTCGAAGTGGATGACCCACTTTGGATCTTTCGGCACCTGCTGCGGGTCCAACGGCGCTGCGTGGGTGGTGGACGAGCCGAGAATCGCCAGAGCGCCGGTGAAGGTGAGGCCGATGATGAGGTTGCGCATCCGCATGGTCAATTGCTCCAGTGAGTTTTCGAATTGCCGCACGCCAATGGCCGCGGGGTCGCAAGCCTATACGCGTGCTGCGGAGCGCCGGTTACCGCGCAAATGGGCGATCTCGACATTTGCCGGCGGTTCTGGGAAACTTCCCGACCGCGCGCCGCCAACTTGGCGCCCGCCGGGCTGCCGTCGAACGACGGTGCCGCAACCGCTTTTTCTTAGGATCCGTCGCGTCATGGAAGCTATCGAAACCCGTTATCGTACCCATACCTGTGGCCAGTTGCGCAAGAGCGACGTCGGCAAGGACGTCGCGCTGGCCGGTTGGGTCCACAGCTACCGCGACCACGGCGGGCTGGTCTTCATCGATCTGCGCGACCGCGACGGCCTGACCCAGCTCGTCTTCAACGCCGACACCTGCGGTGCGCAGACGCTCGAGGAAGCGCGCAAGCTGCGCGCCGAATGGGTGGTCAACGTTCGCGGCACCGTGCAGGCGAGGGCCGCCGAGGTGGTGAACTCGAAGCTGGCGACGGGCGAGATCGAGATCCACGTGAAGACGATGGACGTGCTGACGCCGTCCCCCACGCCCCCCTTCACGCCCGATGAGCACGAGAACGTGAACGAAGAGCGCCGGCTCCAGTATCGCTTCATCGACCTGCGCCGCCCGGAGATGCAGCAGACGCTGAAGACGCGCTACCGCGTGACAAAGATCATGCGCGACGTCCTCGGCGACCTGGGTTTCTGGGAGATCGAGACGCCCATCCTGACCAAGAGCACCCCCGAGGGCAGCCGCGACTTCATCGTGCCCAGCCGCCTGGTGCCGGGCAGCTTTTACGCGCTGCCGCAGAGCCCGCAGCTGTTCAAGCAGATTTTGATGGTCAGCGGCTGCGACAAGTACATGCAGATCGTCCGCTGTTTCCGCGATGAAGACCCGCGCGCCGATCGGCAGGCGGAGTTCACGCAGCTCGACGTCGAGATGTCGTTCATCGATCGCGAAAACATCATGACGATCATCGAGGACCTGCTGCGCACCATCTGGAAGCAGATCCTCGACGTCGACATCCCGGCCAAGGTGGCCCACATGGAGTACGACGAGGCGATGAACAAGTACGGGAGCGACCGCCCCGATCTGCGCTTCGGCATGGAACTGCACGACGTAACCGACCTCGGCCAGAAGACCGACTTCGGCGTCTTCAAGAGCGCCGCGATGGTGAAGTGCATCGTGGTGCCCGGCGGCGCGAAACTGAGCCGCAAGGAGACCGACGCGCTGGCGGAGTGGTCCAAGGGCTTCGGCGCCAAGGGCTTGGCCGTCACCAAGGTGACCGCGACCGGCCTGGACACCGGCGTGGCCAAGTTCCTGGCGCCGATCGCGCAGGACCTCATCAGCCGCACCGGCGCCAAGGAAGGCGATCTGCTCGCCTTCGGCGCCGACAAGCCGAACATCGTTCACAAAGTGCTCGGCGAGCTGCGCCTGAAGATGGCGCGCGACCTCAAGATCGAGCCCAGCACGAAGTGGGCCTGGGTCTGGATCGTCAACTTCCCGCTGTTGGACTACGACGAGGCCGAGAAGAAGTGGAACAGCGTCCACCACCCCTTCACCTCGCCGCTCGACGAAGACCTGCCCAAGCTGGCTGCGGCCAAGCACGAGGAACTGACGACGATGAAGAGCAAGGCGTACGACATCGTGCTGAACGGCTCGGAACTGGGCGGCGGCAGCATTCGTATCCACCGGGCCGATATTCAGCAGCAGATGTTCAGCGTGCTGGGCGTGGACGCCGAGGCCCAGCGCAGCCGCTTCGGCTTCCTGCTGGACGCCCTGCAGTACGGCGCCCCGCCGCATGGCGGGCTGGCGCTGGGCGTCGACCGCATCGTCATGCTGCTGCGCAACACCACCAACATCCGCGACGTCATCGCGTTCCCCAAGACGCAGAGCGGCGCCGACCTGATGGTGGGCGCCCCGTCGCAGATCGACGACAAGCAGCTCAAGGAAGCCCACGTCCGCGTCGCTGCGCCACCACCGAAGGCGCCGGAAGTGAAGGCGTAGGGAGGTCTGGTCCCCTCTCCCGCCTGCGCCGGGAGAGGGCTAGGTTCTGTCTGAAAACCCAATTTGGGGCGATCGCCCGTAGGGGCAGGCCTCCGTGCCTGCCCGTTTTTTCGGCAGAAGACGAGGCGGGCATGCACGGAGGCCTGCCCCTACGAGACCTTTTCAGACAGAACCTAGGGTGAGGGTGGTTTCGAGCAGGTGACCGCACCAGCAGGAACAAGGGCACCCTCACCTAGCCTCTCCCGGAGTACCGGGAGAGGGACCGGAGCAAACTCGTCGCACTTGGTGAACACCCTCGGCTTACCTCAGAGGGTGTTAAGGAACAGTGCCGCGTCCGCTCCACCGTAACATGGGCGTCCCGCCCATGACCACCAGCAGGGCGACGAATCGGTTTAGTTGCAGAGGACATCGGTAAGTCGGTCGGCAGAACAACGGATTCTGCTTCGGCCACAGTCATGGGCGGGACGCCCATGCTACGGTGAAGAGCGAGCCCGACGCTGTTCATAAACGCCCTCTCAGGATGACGATCGGTTGCCACTCCCGACCGCATTTGTTCCGCCGCATCAACGCCCCTACACTCCGCCTCCATGCGTGGCTTTGCCATCCTCCTGCTGGCCAATCTGCTCGGCCTGTTCCTTCACCATTACGCCCACGTGCCGCTGCCCGCGAACGTGATCGGGCTGATTTTGCTCTTGATCGGCCTTGGCACCGGCATCGTCAAACAAAGCTGGGTCGAGACGGCGTCGACGTTCGTCCTGCGGCACATGCTGCTGCTGTTCGCCCCGGTGATCGTCGGTGCGCTGGCGCTGGGGCAGGTTTTAAAGGCCGATTGGCCTGCGTTGCTGGCGACGGGCGTCGTGTCGCCATTGGTGACGCTGATCGCATCGGCCATCCTTGCCAAGTTTGTGATCGATGACGCCGGCGAACCCGTCGCTGCGGGCGACGCGCCACTGGCGGCCACGGTGCTGCCCGAGTTTTCCACCAAACGCCCGGATGGCCTGCCGTGATCGCAAGCGAACTGACCGCCAATCCTATGTTTGGGCTCACGCTGACCGTCGTCGTCTACGCGATGTCGCTGGCGATCCAGCGTCGCGTGCGCTGGCTGCACCCGCTGCTGGTCACGTGTGCTGTGATCATGGTCTTGCTGACCGTCACGAAGATCCCATTGGCCGACTACCGCGCTGGCGGGCAGATGATCACGATCTTCCTCGGTCCCGCGACCGTCGCGCTGGCGGTGCCGCTGTACAAGCACCGGGCGGCGCTGCGCCGGCACGCGATCGGCATCGCGATCACCGTTTGCGCCGGCTGCCTGATCGGCATCGCGTCGGCCTTCGCGTGCGCGTGGCTGCTGGGCGGGTCGACGCTGGCGGTGATCTCGGTGCTGCCCAAGTCGGTGACGACGCCGATCTCGATGGAGGTCTCCCGCGCCCTGGCCGGTTCCCCGGAACTGACGGCCGCCATCACGCTCGGTTCAGGCTTGGTCGGCGCGGTGATCGGCATTCCCCTGCTGCGCGCCACGCGCTTGCTGAAACCCTCCGCCGGTGGATTGGCCATGGGCATCTCCTCGCACGGCGTCGGCACCGCATCGATCCTGCCGATCTCCGAACTGCACGGCACCTACGCCGCCCTAGGCATGGCACTGAACGGCCTCCTGACCGCGACGATCCTGACGCCCCTCGCCCCCTGGATCCACCGCCTGCTGTACGGCGTGTGACCTTCTCACCGCCTTTTGTAGAACAGGCATTCCTGCCTGTCACTCTTGCGCTCATTTATTGCGCACCAGAAGAGAACGCGTAGGCCGCAAAGGGCGGACGCGCGGGACCGCGAAGAAGACGATGAGCTTCGCGACGGCGGTTTGGGTAAGGCAAAACGCGATCTCGTGCACCATTATGCACCATTGTGCACCATCGAGTGATGTCGAAGAGGATGCACCATTCCAGGCGCGTCCGCTATTCGGTTGTCAAAGAGCACGCTATCCATCTCTACGCCCGCGCTGCGCACTTGACGTTGGATTGGCGCAACACCATCCGCATTTCTTCGCGTCCGCCTTCGCGTCCTTCGCGCCTTCGCGTCTCTGCCTCTTCGCCATCGCTGGCTAGCGTTGCATGCCAGACAAGATTGTCCGCCACACAAAAACGAAAACAGAAAGAGACGCAGGCCAGAATGCGTGTGCAACAGAAGAGAGAAGAAGGAATACGGGGGGAGATGAAGACGAGGGGGAGAGACAGGCAGGAATGCCTGTCCTACAGAAGAGGGGTGACGGCGTAGCGATCGTGAGCCGTCGCGGTCAACCTTGCTCGGCGATCGCCTGGCGGTAGCGGCGCATCAGTGCGGCGCGGCTGAGGATGCCGATGATCTTCTTGCTGCGCTTGGCGACGCAGACGGGCAGACAGTCGACGTTGGCCTGCGTGAAGCGATCCATGACGGTCGCGAGGTCGTCGGTCGTGCTGACGGGCCGCACGTCGCTGCGCATCACGTCGCGCACGAGCAGCAACGGCACGGCGTCGCGGTCGACCAGCGCGGCGCGCAGGTCGTCGTCGCAGATCATGCCGGCATAATCGCCCGCGGCGTCGATCGCGACGAAGTGGCCATCGGTGCCGCCAGCGACGGCGGTCAGCACGCGCTCGATCGGCTCGTTGGCCGAGACCACGTTGGCCGGTTGCAGTTCGACCTGTTCGATGCTTAGCCTGCGCAGCAGCAGCAGGTCGGTGCCGGTGCCGATCGGCACGCCGCGCTCGCGCAGCGCGTGCGTGTAGATGGAATCGGGCAAAATCAACCGTGCGATGCTGGTGGCGACGACCGCCGTCAACATCGCCGGCAGCACGAGCGTGCTGTCGCCGGTGATCTCCATGAGGATCAATATCGACGCCAGCGGCGCATGCACGACCGCCGCCAGCACGCCGGCCATGCCCAGCAGCGCGTACAGCTCGGGGCGAATGCCGTCGAAGACACCCGTGGCCTGCAACGCCAGGCCCATCAATCCGCCACCTGCGGCGCCGATGAACAGCGACGGCGCGATGATGCCACCACTACCACCGCTCGACAGCGTTACGCACGTGCCGAGCACCTTCAGCACCACCAGCACTGCCAGCAGCCCCGCAACGAAGGCCGGGCCGCGCAGCGTGTAGAACTCCGGGCCGAGCATCGATTGGATCGCGCCATATCCGTCGCTGAAGAACGCCGGCAGCGCGTAGTTGGACAGTGGGATCGGCTTCTCACCGGCATCGGCGGTCATGAACTGGTACGCCAGCACGTAGGCGACGCCCATCGCCCCCAGCATCGCCCCACCCACCGCCGGTCGGATGGCGCGTGGCCAGCGCCGCCGGCCGAACCATCGCTCGGACGCGAACATCGACTTCGTCAGCCAGATCGCCAGCAGCCCGCACGACACGCCGAGGATCGCGAACGCCGCCAGCTGGGGCCAGAGCACGTCGGCGTGGGCCTCGCGCACCCAGGGAGGAATGAAGAAGATCGAGTCGTACCCGCCGGCGTGTTCGGTCCAGTGGTGCAGCGCCCGGTAGATCGCCTGGGTCGTCACGTTCGCCACCACGCTGGCCACCACGAGGGGCGTGAGCGTGCGAATGGAGAAGTCCTGAAGGATGACCTCGAGCGTGAACAGCAGGCCACCGATGGGCGCGTTGAAGATCGAGCTGATGCCCGCCGCCACACCGCAACCGACCACCACGGGCATGTGCTGGCGCGTGAGCGCGAAGATCGATCCCACGCCCGATGAGATGGCCGCGCCGATCTGTACGATGGGTCCTTCGGCGCCCGCGCTGCCACCGGTGCCGATGGTGATGGCGCTGGTGAGAATCTTCTCGATCGCGCTGCCGGGCTTAACGAAGCCGCTGGAGCGCACGACCGACTCGATCACGTCGATCACGCCGTGCCCTTCGCGCGCGCGGAAGACGTAGTGACCGAGCACGCCCACCGCCAGCCCGCCCAGCGTGGGCCAAAGGATGAGCAGCCACAGGTGCGTCCCGTAGAGCGACGAGCCGTAGTCGCTGAACATGCGGCCGCGGAACAGCGCGATCAGCTCGTGAAAGCCGACCGCAGCGGCGCTGGCGATGATGCCGATGACCACCGCGACGATGACGAGGAACGAGTCGTCGCGGAAGCCCAGGGTGACCAGCAGGCGTTGCATCAGCAGGCGCATGCGCAACGCGATGCCGGAGATCACTGCATACATCTGGCGCAGCATAGCGAGGCCAGCAGTGGATGAGAACCCCGCGCCCTCAAGACCCACCCTCGCGAATGTGCTAGAATGCCCGCATGGCGGTTGCCCGAAAGAAGGTCGTGCTGGCAATGAGCGGCGGGGTCGATAGCTCCGTCGCCGCAGCGCTGCTGCTGCGCCAAGGGTACGACGTCATGGGCGTCTTCATGCGCCTCGGTTCGCCCGCGGGCGTGGAAGAGGCGCCCGAGACGTGCGACCCGACCGCTGCGGGCGCCACGAAAAACAAGCAGGGGTGCTGCAGCGTGCTGGACGCCGCCGACGCCCGCCGGGTCGCCGGGCTGCTCGACATCCCGTTTTACGTGCTGAACTTTCAGGATGACTTCGGCAAGGTCATCGACTACTTCGTCGGCGAGTACAACCGGGGCCGTACGCCCAACCCGTGCGTTCGCTGCAACGACTGGCTGAAGTTCGGCAAGCTCGCGCGGTACGCGGAGGCCGTTGGCGCGGAATACGTGGCGAGCGGTCACTACGCCCGTGTAGGCATCGACCCTGCGACGGGCCAGAAGGCGCTCATGCGCGGCTTGGATCACAAGAAGGACCAGAGCTACGTGCTGTTCGGCATGTCGCGGCAAACGATGGAGCACACGCTGCTGCCGATCGGCGGTTACGAGAAGCACGAGGTGCGCGCGATCGCCGAGGAAATGAAGCTGCCAGTCTTCAACAAGCCCGACAGCCAGGAGATCTGTTTCGTGCCCAACCAGGACTACGCCGGCCTCGTCCGCCGGCGCAGCCCTGAGACGTTTCGTGCCGGTGAACTCGTGACGACCGACGGCCAGGTCGTCGGCCAGCACGAGGGGCACCAGCACTTCACGATCGGCCAGCGCAAGGGCGTCGGCGTGGCGTTTGGCCACCCGATTTACGTCGTCGACATCAACTCGGAATCGAACCGCGTCACGGTCGGCACCAAGGAAGACACGCTGCGCTCGGAACTGGTCGCCAATCAGCTCAATCTGCTGACCGATCGCCTGACCAACCCCGGCGACCGCACGACCTGCACCGCCAAGATCCGCTACAACCACTCGCCCCAGCCCGCGACGGCGGAACTGTTGGATGGCGGTGAACTACGCGTGACGTTCACGGAACCGCAGAGCGCGATTACGCCCGGGCAGGCGGTGGTTTTGTATGACGGGGACGTCGTGCTGGGCGGTGGGTGGATCGACCGGGTCGTGTGAAACGCCTAGGGCATTTCCGGTCCCTCACCCGGTACGCCGGGAGAGGTTAGGTGAGGGTGGATTTTTCTTCCCCACGCGTTGCGATCAAAGAGTCGCCCACGAATTAGCACGAAGGAATACGAATAAGAGCTACGCAATCCTGCGTTTTCCTATTCGTGCCCATTCGTGGGCCGTCTGCATTTCGAAATCACCCTCACCCAGCCTCTCCCGGCGTACCGGGAGAGGGGCCGGAACGCCGTGCCCGCAGCTTACCCCGCTTTCAGCTCGTCCGTCCTCACGCTGCGTTCCGGCGCTGTCGCGGCGGCCACCTGAGCGACCATCACGATCGCCACGTAACCCAGCAACACGAACCCCGCGTACAAGCTCGACGTCAGCAACGTCTTCGGCAGCAGGTAATCGCTGGTGAACTGCTGGACGATCAACTCCATCGATCGCAGCGGCCGCGTAAAGACGTCCCAGCTGTTCAGGCGTACGAACCGCCCGAGGTAGATCGCAAACCCACTGGCCGCGCTAGCGAGCGTGATGATCGTCCACCCACCGGCCACGCCGAAGCGCCTGCGGGCCAGGTCGTGCACCAGCACGAGCGACGCGAACCCGGTCAACACGCCCGTCAGCACGAACGACCCCACCATCACCGCGTCAAACCAAAGCGGCGCCTCCGGCCGCCAGACGGCCAGGTGCTTTAGATCGCTCACCAGGTACGGCGCGTTCGGGAAGAACAACAACCAGAGCACCAGCGTTCCCAACAGCAGCAACCGCCGGCCCACCAGGTCGCGCGCCACGTAGGCCCAGTGGGCGATCGTCGCAAAGACCAGCGGTGCCCATGCCAGGATCAGGTTCCAGATGAGAAAGCGATACTCGGGCTGTCCCGTCTCCAGCCGCCTGGCGAGATACGTGCAGCAACAGACGAACGAGCAGAACCCCAGCACGAAGATCAGCAGCGCGTGCCGCTTGTGAAGTTCCCGGTCACGCGGATGAATAGCAGCGAAAATCGCAGTCATTGGTTGAGTCTACCATGCATGACGCTGAAAAAAGTTGCTGGCACGCCGTTGTCAGGAGAATGCCAAGCCCATTTGGTATCACCGACCATTCCTTCACTTCAGCTGGCGTCCGAAGAAAGTGGAGCCCGCATCCTAGATCCGCGTTTCGCAATCGTTTGACGTCTTCCGATCAGCAACCGATACTTTCCAAGGGGCCCGATTTATCGGACCGACACCCGTGGAACCTTCGGCACCGTTTTGCGTCTAACCCTATGACAAGCCTGCACGGCACAAAACCCGATCCCGCGGCCGACTTGCAAGTGGCGCGAGACGTCGACCTGTTGAAGAAGGCCCAGCTCGGCGACCGCGGGGCGTACGGGCAGATCGTCCTGAAGTACCAGGACCGGTTGTACAACGGTGTGCTGCGCATGGTCGGCGATGCCGACGAGGCGCGCGAGCTGACGCAGGAGGCGTTCACGCGCGGCCTGATGAAGCTCGACAGCTTCCGAGGTGATTCGGCCCCGTATACGTGGCTGTTCCGCATCGCGGTCAACCTGGCGATCAGCCAGCTGCGAAAAGTGCAAAGGCGTCGCGTCTTCTCGCTGGATGCCGCCACACCGGCTGCCAAATCCAACGGCCGGCACCCGCAGGACCAGGCCGCCGGCCTCGCCGACCGCTTTGGTCGGGCCGGGGCCCCATCACCGGCGCAGCAGGCCGAGAATCACGAGCGCGACGGTCAGGTGTTGGCGGCGCTGGGCCGATTGGACGCCGAGTATCGCGCGGTGCTGGTGATGCGCGACGTCGAAGGTTTCGACTACCAACAGATGGCCGACGTGCTCGGCCTGCCGCTGGGCACGCTGAAGAGCCGCCTGTTTCGCGCCCGTTTGGCGCTGCGGGACGAGTTGAAGGGATACTTTAAGTGAATGGCCGAACGCCGATTGCCAAATGCCGAATGAAGAGCAAGTCGCTCGCCATCCTCGCATTCCATTCGGCACTCTGCGTTCGGCATTCGGCATTGTTTTATGGCTGAATCACAGGAAAACATCGAAGCCAAGCTCATCGCCTTCGTCGAAGGCGACCTGGACGCGGCCGGTCGGGCTGAGATCGAGCAGCACCTGGCGGCCAACCCCACGCATCGCAAGCTGCTGGACGAACTGATGCGCACGCGCCAGTACGTGCGCCAGCTGCCCCGCGCCAAGGCGCCGCCGGAACTGGTGGAAACGCTGCAGGGGCAACTCGAACGGTCGGCGTTGCTGGACAACATCGGCACCGATGCCGGTTCGCTGCAGTTGCGGTCGAATCGCTGGCCACAGCTGATTTCGATCGCCGCCGTCGTGCTGCTGGCGCTGGGGTTGGCGGCGGTCGTCTACATGGCGTTGCCGCGCGACGACCGCCAGACGATTGCCCGCGACACGAACGATGGCGCCGCCACCACCACCCGCCCCGCGGCCCGCACGACGCGACCGAGCGGGCAGACCGTCTCCACGATCACGATCGCCCCACCGGAAGCCGCCATTCCCACCGCGGCCGTGCCCGGCGCCCCCGATACCACAGCGATGGTCGCGCGTGCCGGTGATCCTTCGAACGCCGCGACCCCGGAAGTCGCCGAGATGGCCGCTAAGGACGACGCCGCCGCCCCGGTGCCGCCCATCTCCCCCGTCGCCACCGCCAAGCCCACCGATCTGACCCCGATGGCCGTCGCCGCCGCAGCGAACGAGCAGACATCCACCACGCTTCCCGCAGCCGTCGAAGTTGCTACGGCCAACGAGCCGGCGCTGCAACGGCAGATGGCGCAACAACAGCAGATGCAGTTGCAGCCGCAGGAGTACGACGAGGCGCTGTACGTCGTGGTGAACGCCGCCAACCCCGCGATGGCGAACGACCGCGTGGCGTCGTACCTATCGCAGAACCAGATCGACTATCAAAACGTCGTGCCAAACATGACGGCGCTGGAGAACGTGCGCCAATCCCAGCGCGCCACCGTTGGCCTTACCGCGCCGCTGCACGGCGGCGACGTAGCGATGCAGAACAACACCGAACCCGGCAGCAAAGCGGAAGCCGGCGCCCTGTCCGACGCGTCGGTTGACGGGGAAGCCAGGTCGACCAATGCAGTGCAGGCAGATCGCCAGCTGCAGCAATTGCCGCTCGTTGAGGCGCGCGTCGCGCAACAGATCTTCGCCAAGCGAATGACGCGTCAACAGGTGACGGAACTGCAGACCGCCATCGCCGAGCCCGACGTTGCGCTGATCGAGCCACCGCCCCCATCGCCCGACGCGCTGCAACCCGGCGACGAGGTCGAGATCACGGTGAACGAACTGGTGGGCCCCGGCGTCGAAAAGACGAACCGCGCCAAGATCGCCGCTGACGGCAACGTGACGATGCCGATGGTGGAGCCCGTGCGGGCCCAGGGCCTGACGCCCGAAGCACTCTCGGCCGCCATAACCCAGCGGTACCAGGATTCCAGCCTGATCGACCGGCCGACCGTCACCGTCGCTCGCGTGTCGCCTGCCTTGCCAACCACGGCCCCCATTGGTGCACCGGCCGAGGGCGCCGCCACCACCTTGCCCGCGACGAACCCGACGACGCAAGCCATCGCGACCGTGGCGGCTGACCCGGACGCGCCGGTCGACGTGATGATCGTCGTGCAGACGGCCGCCCCGGTCGTGCCCCCCGCGGCCACCACGTTGCCCGCGACGCAACCGACGACGATGTCGGCCACCCAACCCGCAACCGCGCCGGCGACACAAGCCACGACTCAAACGACCACCGCCCCGGTGGAGGCCATCGCCGCCGAGCCGTCCGCAACGACACTGCCCGCGGCCACCCAACCCGCGACCGTACCTGCAGAGATGGAACCGGTCCTCGAAGGCATCATGCCTTAATCGCGATGCACGCGGTCCTCCGTCATCGGGCGGCATAGGCGATAGCGCCGCTGCCCTGTGAAGCCGGCGGACGATCACCTCACTTGATCGGCCTGCCCCCCATCGCCTACGCTGTAGTTGGATATGGCGAACCGGGATGTGCAGTCGTGGTTGGACGAGTTCGGCTTGGACGAGTTCGTGCGCCAGCACGTGCTGAACGTCCTGGCGACCCTGCCCAGCGACGTGCAGTCCGATTTGATCGACGATCCCGCATTCCACTTGAGCGACTACGAACCCGTGCCCGGCCGCGCGTTTATGGTTCGCGTCGCCAGCCCCATCGCGCGGTCGGCCAGTCGATCGGTCGTCCTGAAACGCACATTGCGCCACCGCCCCACCGCGTTCGTACGCTGGGTGATCGCCCATGAGCTGGCCCACGCCCACCTGCGCAACGCTGGTCGTTTCCCCGGTGAAGACCCCGAACGCGCCGCTGACGCCCTCGCCGCCCAATGGGGCCACCCCCGCCCCGGCGACGCGCGGTGGTAGTTCGCCTTCCTCCTCTTCTGTAGGACAGGCATTCCTGCCTGTCTCTCCCCCCGTCCGGTCTCCCCCCGTATTCTCTTGCCTGTGTCTCTTTCTGTCTTCTGACTCCGGCACGGCGGACATGCTTGTCTGCATGCGGTGGAGCCGCGATCGAATACGGGAAGCCACCAAGGCACGAAGACGCAAAGGTCGCGAAGGAAAACAGAGAGCTTTGCGCCGGAGCTGCCTCAATCGCGCAGCGCGTCCGTAGAGATGGATAGCGTCTTCTTTAACAACCGAATAGCCGATGGGGTGCACCTCACCTGCCCGCCTCGCGACCACCCGATGGTGCACAATGGTGCATAATGGTGCACGAATTCACGTTTCGCCTTACCCAGACCGCCGCGACGAACCATGTTTCTCTTCTTCGCGGTCCTTCGCATCCGCCCTTCGCGACCTTCGCATTCGTTTTGGTACGTGTGAGATCGCAGCCAGCGATGCGGCGCAGACAAAAATGTCCGCCCCGCCGGAAGAGGGAAACGACAGAAGAGACACAGGCAAGAATGCCTGTGCCACAGAAGACAGAATACGGGGGGAGAGACAGGCAGGAATGCCTGTCCTACAGAAGAAGAAATGCCCAGGTCGCCATCACGGGTACGGCGTCTTGCGCGGTTCGTCGCCAGGCATTTGGAGGGCGCCGACCAGGTCCGTCAGCCGTTCGATGCCCTGCTTTTGCAGGTAGTCGCTCAGGCCCGTCACCACCTTGTTCGGCGTCGCGGGGTCGACGAACAACGCCGTGCCGATGCTGACGCCGGTCGCGCCGGCCAGTACGAACTCCGCGGCATCCTGCCAGGTTTGCACGCCACCCATACCGATGAGCGGCGTGCCCGTGTGCTTGGCGACCGTTCGATACACCCGGCTGACCAGATGCAGCGCGATCGGCTTGATCGCTGGGCCGCTCAGACCACCGGTGACGTTCGCGAGTCGCGGGCGCTTCTTGTGGATGTCGATCGCCATCGCGGTGAACGTGTTCACCAGCGACAGCACGTCCGCCCCGCCTTCGATCGCGGCTTTGGCGGTGACCGTGATGTCCTCCACGTTCGGTGACAGCTTCACGATCAACGGCTTGCTCGGCAGCACCTTCTTCACCTCGGCCACCAACTCCTTGAGCCGACCGGGATGCGTGCCGAACGTCAGGCCGTCCTTGACGTTGGGGCACGACACGTTCAGCTCGACACCGGCGGCGCAATCGAGGCCGTTCATCGCGGCGACCGTCTCGGTGTATTCGTCGAAGCTATGGCCGGCGACGTTCACGATCACCGGGCACGGCATCTTGCGCAGCTGTGGAACCTTCTCGTCCAGGAAGCGCTTCAGGCCCACGTTGGCCAGGCCGATGGCGTTCAGCATGCCGGCGCGCGTCTCGACGATGCGCGTCGGCTCATTGCCGCGGCGTTCCTCGCGCGTGATCGACTTCGTCACGAACGCGCCAAGCTGCGACAAATCCATGAAGTCCGCGTACTCGAACGCGTACCCGCACGTGCCCGAGCAGGTCATGGTGGGGTTGGCGAGCTTCAGGCCGGCAAGGTTGATCGAAAGGTCAGGCATGTTTTTGAGATCGCTGGAGAGACAGTGGAATGACGTTACCAGAGCAGATCGCTGCCGGCGAACACGGGGCCATCGGTGCAGGCCAGCTTGTATCGCCACGGGGCGGCGGCGTCGTCGGTCTTCACCTTGATGACGCAGCTCTGGCAGGTGCCCATGCCGCAGGCCATCGCGCGTTCGACCGCGATCTGCACCGGCAACTGGCGAGACGCCGCGATGTCGGCAATGCGCTTCATCATCGGTTCAGGCCCGCAGGTGTAAATTGTCGGCCGAGGCGCTGGCCCGCCGGTGGGGAAGAATTGGTCGAGGTACTGCTCCAGCGCCTGCGTGACGAACCCGCGGTAACCGTACGACCCATCGTCGGTGCTGATGACCGCCGGCACACCATGGCGGGCGAACTCGGTGATGTTCATCGCCCCGCCAACCGCCGGCGGCTCGCTTTTCGGCTCGATCGACAGCGCCAGCAAGTCGCGTGTCAGTGCCCCGCAAAACGCCACCGCCGGCGTGCCACTCAGTTGCGACGCGAGGTAAATCATCGGTGGGATACCGACGCCACCCCCGACCAGCAACGCCGTCCCACCATTCTGCGGCAGCGTGAACGTATTACCCAGCGGCCCGATGACGCTCACCGTGTCACCGACCGACAGCCGGCTGAGCCAGTCCGTCCCTACCCCCACCACGCGATGGATCAAGTCGATTTCGACGCCCTCCGCAGTGTCGCGCCGCCCCGCCAGTGAGAACGGCCGGCGCAGGATTGCGGTGCGATCGGCGATCTCCGTTCCGCTCAACCGCGGTGGCCGGTTCTCGTCCCATTCCACTTCCGAAAGCTCATCCGGCCAGTCGGCGCACGTCACCTGCACGAACTGCCCCGGCGCCGTCACAGAGAACGAAGGCAGGCGCAGCGTAAGCTCGAAATGCTCGCGGCAGAGCGTGCGATTCACCGCGACCGTGGCATCAAACTGCCCGCGCTTCGAATTCAACTGGGGAACACTGGAACCAAAGGTCATGAGACGTGAAATACTACCACACTAAGCCGGAAACGCACCCCGCCCCAAGGCCTTGCCACTTCAGTGCCACGATGCCTCGCGTCCGACACTGCTTCCCCTTCGCCATACCGAAGCATCACCCCAAAACCATCCGCGCAAAAAAAGACTTCCGGAGGGGTGGCTCCTATCCACCTCCGGAAGTGCGCCACGGCTAAGAAGCCGCAAAAACCGCATATGATTCGCGTCGAAGCACATCATCCGACGGCCGGAACTATACCGGTCTTGGCGATCCCATGTCAACGAAACAATTATGTCGCCGCCGAAAAACGACATCGCCATAACCTATTTATTAACATATACTTATAAAAATTCCCTCTGGCCCCGTTTTCGCTAGTCGCAAGCGACGACAGCGGCTGTTATGGGCTTGTACGTATCCCCAACTTGCCACGGCGAGCCACACATGCAAACTCACTTGCGTTCCAATTTCAAACGTGTAAACTTCCCCTCTCGTTTCACGGGCGTTTAGCTCAGTTGGCTAGAGCGCAGGTATCACACACCTGAGGTCACAGGTTCGAGCCCTGTATCGCCCATTTACTGTAACTCCTGTCGGTAGCTGTATCAGCGGCCCACCCAACTTCCAGTTCTGCAGCCTTGTTATGTTTGATGAAGGCGGTCTTTCGGATCGTCTGTTTCAGGCGCAGCACGCCGTGCCGATGCTTCCGGCCAGTCCCGTTTAGAATGGGTTCCAGCGCGCTGGACACGTGTACGCTGAGTTCGATGGGTGCCAAAATCACGATCAAGTCGGGTGATATGTGGCGGGCGGGCGGGCGACCTTTGACGATCTCGCCGAAGTGAATTTCATCGAGTTCCCACGCTAGCAACACCGACTTCCGCGCCACTTGCTGCGCAACATCTAGCATAACCTGACCGCCGACCTCAGCTGGCCCGCCGGCCGTTGCGCCCACCGGCCGTGCGGACATGTATATTGACCCGACCATGGCCGCCCCAACTTCACTACCGCCGTCCGATCCGCGTCTTGTGGTCGACGAAATGTTGGCCGACGCCGTTCGTCGGTCGGCGTCGGACGTGCACGTGGAACCGACCGCCGATGGCTACGAACTGCGCTACCGCATCGATGGTCTGCTGCATCCCGTGCGGCAGCTGGACCCGACCACCGGGCGAACGGCCGTGACGCGCCTGATGGTGATGGCGCAGTTGCTCACCTATCGGCTCGACGTGCCGCAGGAAGGACGCGTGCGCTATGGCGGAGATGACGCGAGCCAACGGCCGCTCGAACTGCGACTGGCCGTCATGCCCACCACGCACGGCCTGCGCGCCGCGATCCGGCTTCCCGCGGAACTCGATCGACCCCTTCAATTGGACACGCTGACGCTGCCCGACAAGGTGCTGCAGGGCCTGAGCCAGTTCACTAAAGCCGACAGTGGCATGCTGCTGCTTACCGGGCCGGCGGGCTCGGGGAAGACCACCACCATCCACGCGTTGCTCGCACAGCTGGCATCCCAGGCGCAGGGCATCAGCATCATTGCGCTGGAGGACCCGGTCGAGCGTGACCTGCCGGGCGTCACGCAGATCGAGGTGTCGCGCTTTGGCGAACTGACGTACGAACGCGCGCTGCGCAGCATCCTGCGGCAAGATCCACAAGTGCTGATGATCGGTGAGATTCGCGATGCCGCGACGGCATCGTTGGCGGTGCAGGCGGCGCTATCGGGGCACCGCGTGGTGTCGACGCTGCACGCCGCGAGCCCCGGTGGCGCGGTCTCGCGACTGCTGGAGATGGGCTTGGAGCCCTACCAGATCACCAGCGCGCTCTTCGCCGTCGTTGCGCAGCGACTGCTGCGGCGGCGCACCGGTGACGAAGGGGTGTATCGAGGTCGCGCGCCGGTCGCGTCCATCGCGATGATCGACAACGCCGTCCGGCACGCCATCCTGCAGCGGGCCGACGCTGCGGAGATCGGATCGCTTTTCGCAGCACAACCCCTGTACAGTTCCCTCCACGACGCCGCGGCCGACCTCGTTCGGTCCGGTGTGACGGACGCCGCAGAGGTCACACGCGTGCTGGGCACGCCGGTGTAGAATTGGCGGTGGTTTATAGAGCCCGCTCCAAACATGGCGAACCGAATTGCGGTTAGCATTGTCGCTCGGCCGGACATTCTAATGAACGGCGGGGACGACCTGCGGCCCGTTCGGCGGAACTCGCCGAGCGGTGCCCGCGGATCGTTTGAGTGGCACCTTGATGCGCAACCTTGGGAGGGCCGGCAGCATGCAATCGCAAGACGCAGTTTCGACGGGCGAGCCAACAGCGACGGGCCCCGTCGTCAGCTTCGCCTACCGCGCCCAATCCAACGCGGGCGATGCGATCAACGGTTCCATCGACGCGCGCGATGCAGACGATGCGCAGGCCCGTCTGTCGCGCCTGGGATTGCGCGTGCTGGAACTCAACAGCGCAACGCCCGTCAAACCAAAACCCCTTCGCGGCGACGATTTCGTCGCGTTCAACCAACAGCTCGGCCAACTCGCCAGCGCTGGCCTGCCTTTGGAACAGGGCTTGCGGTTGATTGCGCAGGACATGCGGTCCGGCCGACTGTCGCGCACCGTGAACCTGGTGGCCGAGGAACTCGAACGGGGCGTGCCGATCGGTGAGGCGTTTCAACGGCACCAGACGCAGTTCCCACCGCTGTACGGTCGGCTGATGGACGCGGGCGTGCGCAGTGGCAACCTGCCGGCGATGCTGCTGAACCTCAGCCGGTACAGCGAGCTTGTGCAACGCCTGCGCGGCCTGCTCTGGCGATCGGCGGCGTACCCGTTGATGGTGCTGATCGGCCTGGCGCTGGTGCTGCTGTTCCTCAGCCAGTTCGTCCTGCCCCAGTTCGAATCTATCTTCGAATCGTTCCGCGTGCAGCTGCCTGCCGTCACTCAGTTGCTGCTGTGGTTTGGTCGCGTGCTGCCGATGCTGCTGATCGTGGTCGTGATCCTCTGCGTCGGCGCGTTCGTCCTGTTGCCCATGTTGCGCCACCGGGGCGATGGGTTCGGTCAGTCGGCGATGCTGTCACTACCGTTGGTTGGCCCGGTCCTTCGCCGCAGCCTGCTGGCGCGCTGGTGCGACGCGGTGAAGCTCGCGGTGGACGCCGGCCTCGACCTCCCCGCCGCGGTGGGCCTGGCGTCCGACGCGGTGCGCTCGCCAGCGTTGCGACATGATGGCGACGCGCTGTTGGACTGGCTGCAATCGTCTCCCGTGGCGCACCAACCCCCGCCGGGCCTTCGCCTGCTGCCGGCCAGTGTGACCGCGACGGTCGCGCTGGCGGTGCGCGAGCAGCAACTGTCGAACGGCTTGGGAACGCTCGCGCAGATGTACGCCCAGCAGGCCGAGCAACGGATGGCTGTCATCCCGGCAGTGCTCGGACCAGTGCTGTTGATCGTCGTCACGATCATCATCGGGTTCATCCTGCTGGGCATCCTGGCGCCGATGATCAGCCTTTTGAAATCGATCACTGGAGGCGGGCTATGAACAGTGCATCCCGCGCGCCATTGGCCGCCCCCGCGCCGCCGCGCGCGCCGGGCGATCGTTCGGTATTGCACGCACTGGCCGCCAGCCTTTTCTGGTGTTTCGCTGCGGTCGTGATCCTCGTGCTGCTGGGCGGCGCGTTGTACTTCACGATCCCGATGATGCTCGTGGTGGCGCCCCTGCTGGCGTTGCTGCTTTTGGCATCGGCCGCCGAGGCGGTTCGCTACGTGCGCCGGCAGCGCAGCATGGCGATCCTGAGCTACCTTGACCAGGCCGTGCGCCTGAACCTGCCGTTGCCCGCGATGCTCGCCAGTGCCGCGCGGTCGGAGCGTGGCGTGACGCGCCGGCGACTGCGAGACCTGCGCGCGATGGTCGAACAGGGTCACCCGATCAGCAACAGCCTGCGCCACACGACGCCGGAGATGCCGGACCGCGCGGTGGCGCTCATCCGCGCCGGCGAAGCGACCGGCGCCGTGGCGCCCGCGCTGCAACGGCTGCTGCGCGAGAACGGCCGGGCAATGCTGCCCGACCCGCTAAACGTCGCTTTCTACCGGATTTATCCGCTCGCCCTGGCGCTCATGATCACGCTCGTGCTGACGATGTTGATGATCTTCGTCATGCCCAAGTACGAGCAGATCTTCCTCGACTTCAAGATCTCGTTCCCACCGATCACGCTGCTCGTGCTGAGCTTCAGCCGGGACATCCTCTTCCCACTGACGTTCCTCCTCGCCGTCGTAGCGCTGCTGGTCGCCGGGCGGGCGGCCGAGCGATTTTTCGTCGTGCGGTCCGGCTTCCACGGCGTGTTTCGCGGGCTGACCGATCGGGTCACGTGGTTCATCCCACTGGCCGGCGCCGCAGCGCGCGACCGGGGACTGGCCGACACGTTCGCGACGCTCGGTGATGCCGTGCGCAGCGGGCGTCCGCTGCCGCGTGCCGTGGAAGAAGCGGGCCGGATCGACGTGAATGCCGTACTGGCAGCGAAGCTGTCGCGCTGGCGTCGCGAACTGGAAGCCGGCGCGAGCATGGCCGATGCCGCGCGGCTCGCGGGCTTGCCGCGGCTGGTGGTTGGCCTGCTGGCGACGGCGCACGGTAGCAACGGCGCGCTGGTGGTGTGCGATTTTCTATCGCGCTACTACGGTTCGAAGTACAGCCGATCGCGCGCGCTGATCGTCGGCGCGTACGTGCCGGCGGTGACGCTGGTCCTGGGCGTGTGCGTGGCCGCCGTCGCGCTGGCCATGCTGGTGCCGTTAACGCGAATGGCCGACCAGGTGTCCATCGGCTTTGGAGGATAAGGGATGCGACAGCGAAACGCGTTCGTGCTGCTGGACGTCGTCGCGGGGCTCACGCTCATCGGCATCCTGCTGGCAGCGCTCACGGGCGTCATCGTCCGCCATAACCATGTGACGGCGACGCTGGCCGATTCGCGGTCGACGACGGCCGCGGTGGAGGAAGCGATGAACCGCCTGCAGGCCGGTGCCCCACCAGCGCCCACCGCGGGCCTGAGCCTGAAGCTGCGCCGGCTGGATGCCGACCCGGTCGACGGCCGTGCTTGGGTCGAAATGACCGGCCAACGTGGACGGCAACGCATCACGCTCGCAGGTCTCGTTCCCGAGCAGTCGATCGCAAGCTGGCAGGATGTGGAAAGCGCGAACCCGCGACCGGCGGAGAACGCCGGCAAGGAGGAGCGATGATCTGTTGCTCCACATCAACTCGTCCCATCTCGACATCGTCCGTTGCCGGTCAACTCAACGGCTTCATGTTGATCGAGATGCTGATCACGCTCGTGCTGTTCAGCACGTTCGCCCTTGTCGCGGGCCGACTGTTTCACACGACGTTCCGCACGACGCACCGCGTGGAGGTGGCTCATACGGCGATGTCGCAATGGGCAGATGCCAGCCTTCAGCTTCGGCAGGACGTTTGGGGCGCCCGCGACATCACCGTCGCCAACCCGCAACGGTGTGAGATTCGACTGTCAGGCGCAGATACCGCCATCTGGGAAGCCACCGAGTCGGGCGAGCTCCAGCGAACGTTAAAGCGCAATGGCGAACCCACTTCGCCGCGTCGATGGAACGACCTGCAGCGTACGACCACATTCGAGCGAGATGACGCCGGCCTGGCCGTCCTTTCGCAGGTTACGGGTGCGCCACCCGCGCGGCTGTCGCTGGCCCGCGCGATCCCCCTGATGCAGGAGGGCCAACCATGAGACGGCACAGACGTGGGCTGGCGATGTTGACCACGATCCTCACGCTGCCGCTGGTCGCGACCGCGATGCTCGCGGTCGCGCTGTTGGCAACCGCCGACGCCCGGCGAACCGCCGGCGAAACGCACGACGCCCAACTACGGCAACTGCTCGTCGCGGGTGGGACCGTGCTGCTGGACCAATCGCGATCGTGGCCGGCGGCACCGAAAGCGACAACGTTCGAAGTGCCGGTGCCGCAATACGCAGCGACCGAGGGGGATGGCATTCAGATTTCAACGCAGCCCGATGGCGATGCCGTCATCGCAACGGTGGCCGCTCGCCATGCCGGTCGGCAGGCGACGCAGCGGCTGCGCCTGACGCGTTCCGGGAATGCGTGGACGATCGAAAGCGTCGCGTTAGATGCGCCGGATGCACTGGATTCTGAACAAAAATGACCCATGAAATCACGCCGGCTAATCCATCACCATCGCGCGGTCCGGTGGCGCCTTGATCGGCGTTGGACGGGCGATCGTCCACATCAGATGACACAGCACGCAGATCGCCAGCACGACCGCGGCGGTGGTCGCGGTTAGCCGTAGGAGCGCGACCGCGCGGTCGTACCGCATGGCGCGGGTGGCGTCGCCAATGATCTCGATCATCGGGTGCGAATCGCCGGCGGCGGGTGCGGTGGGATCGGCAGGCGTGGCGTTGATCGTCATGGCGGCTTGGGAGGTCGTCTCGGCCAGTTGCGGTGGCGCGTTGCGGACGGCGATCGCCATCATCAGCGTGCCGGCCTCGGTGGCGTTCAGCGTGAGCTTGCGCGACTGGAAGAACTGCCGCAACTTGCCGATCGCCCGGCTGACCCGCATCGCCGCGGCGTCCTCGGAGACGCCCATCGCGGCGCCAGCCTCGGCCAGGCTGCGCTGCTCGAAGAACCGCAGCACGATCGCGGCCCGCTCGCGGTCGTTCAGCTGGTTCATGCCCTCATCGAGCAAATCGGACATCGTCGACGCCACGTCGCCCACCGCTAGCGAACGGACGCTCATTTCCGCCGCCTTTCTCTCGTATTTTCGCCTGCGATTCTCGTATTTCAGCGTATTTTTGGACATGTAATACGCGGCCTTCAGCAGGTACGCCGACAGGATCACGCCCGCGCCCAGCGAGTGCGCCTTCTGCGCCAGCAGCACGAAGACCGCCTGCGTCACCTCCTCGGCGAGGTGCCGGTCGCGCACCTGGCGCAGCGCCGCCGAGTAGACGAGGTCGATATGCCCGGACACCAGCCGCGCAAACGCGGCTTGGTCGCGGTCGCGCACGTAGGCCTGCAGCAGTTCCCAGTTGTCGCGCTGTGAGATCATCCCCCTGCTATGTACGCCGGCGCCCGGCAGGTAACAAACGAATTTCGTTTTTCGCATCCGTTGGGCGCAACGCGCCGTACCGTCCGGCGGGCGCACGGTGGGATGTTCCGACCGACCGTCCCGCGCGTGACGTTTTTTCGGTCGTGTTCAGAAAACTCGCCGACCGGTAATGTGTTGACCGGCCGCCGCCTGGGCTTAGGACGACGGATGATCGGCTGCGGTATGGACTTATGGTGATCGCTCGCAAGCACGTCGCCGAACGAATGGATGCGCCCGACCTGGCGCCGCAGTCGCACCTGCGCGCGCTAGCCGGCCTGCGGCGGATCAACCGCATCTCGTTCGCGGCACGATCCATGCTCGGCCCGCTTCGCCAGGTGGCGGCACGCGAGAGGTGGCGCACCGTGCGATTACTGGATGTGGCATCGGGCGGGGCTGACGTGCCCATCGCACTCGCGACCGCGGCGAAGCGGCACGGGTTGGAACTGAACCTCACGTTGTTCGATCAGAGCGATGTTGCCCTCGACCACGCCCGCCAGCAGGCTGAGCAGGCGGGGCATCGCGTGAAGGTGCATGCGGGCAACGCGGTGGACACATTGCCGCCCGGCGAATTCGACGTCATCACGAGCAGCCTGTTCTTGCATCACCTCACCGAGGCCGATGCCGTCGCGGTGCTGGCCAACATTCGCCGGGCGGCGCCGCGCGTTCTGCTTATAAGCGATTTGCGCCGTTCGCTGCCGGGCCTGGCGGCGGCGCATGTGGGATGCCGGGTGCTGAGCCGGAGCGAGATCGTCCACTACGACGGCCCCGCGAGCGTGCGCGGCGCGTGGACGATCGACGAGATGCGGCGGATGGCGACGCGCAGCGGCCTCGAGGGTGCGACGGTGCGACGGCAATTCCCCTGGCGCATGCTGCTGCAGTGGGAGGCCCGCCATGACTGAACGCGCGCTCGCGGCAGCGGCCGAACAAACGTGGGATGCGATCGTGGTCGGCGCCGGCCCTGCGGGCGCGACGGCCGGCGCGATCCTCGCGCGGCGCGGCTGGCGCGTCCTGCTGCTGGAACGATCGGCCTGGCCGCGCAGGAAGGTGTGCGGCGGTTGCCTGAACGCCACCGCCGTCGAGATCCTGCGCCAGGCCGGCCTTGGCGCTGCACTGCGGTCGGCGGTTCCATTGGAACGCGTGCGGGTGCGCATCGGTCACCGGGTCGCCGACGTGTCGACACCCGGTGGCGCCGCGATCGATCGCAAGACGCTCGATGAGCAGTTGGTCGCCGTCTTCATCCAACGCGGTGGCACGTTCATCACTGGCGCAACCGCGAGCGTGCAGCCGCAGGATGGCGACACCGCGATGCGCTCCGTCAACGCGCGGTGTGGTTCGACGACCGTCTCGTTGCGCAGCCGAGCGGTGCTGGCCTGCGACGGCTTGGCCGGCACGAGCGTCAGCGATGAACCGTGGGCCGGATGGCGCGTCGCCCGGCACGCGTGGATGGGCGTCGCGGCGCCGGCGGCGCAGCTCCAACTGGACCTGCCGCACGGCACCATCGAGATGAACGTCGGCGAGCGCGGTTACGTCGGCCTCACGCGATACGATGACGCTTCCATCCACCTCGCCGCAGCGCTCGACCCGTCTGCGTGCCGCGAATTGGGTGGGCCGGCGGCTTTGATTGAACGCATTCTGCGCGGTTGCGGCTACGCGATCAACGCGGACCAGTTCGGCCACCTGCAGGGCACGCCGTTGCTGACGCGGCAGCGCGTCGGCAACGGGGGGCATCGCGTGCTGGTGGTCGGCGACGCGTGCGGCTACGTCGAACCGTTCACTGGTGAAGGTATCGCGTGGGCGCTTCGCGGCGCGACGGAAGTTTCCGCCCTGCTTCCCGATCCTTCAGAGGCGTGGCCGGCCGATCTCGCCACTAAATGGGCACAGCGTCATCATCGCACTGTTCATCGCCAGCAGTACGCCTGCCGTGCGGTCCGGTATGCCGCTCGCCGGCCGACCGTTGCCACGGCGGCCGTGGCGATGCTGAAGCGCTGGCCGGCGCTTGCACGATTGGTCAACCGTCCCGCGGAATCAGCGCCGCTCGACAGACCATCGTACGAGAAGGCGGTGACGGCATGAGCAGCGCGACCGTCGATCGCCCCCCCGTCATCGGCCTGCTGAGCATCGGGCTGGCAACGCCGCGCTCCATCGCGCAAACGGAATCGGCCGCCATGGGGGAACGGCTGTCGTGCGACGAGGAACAGCAGCGCTCGTGGCTTCGCCGCGTCTTCTCGCGCGCTGGTGCCGTGAACCGCGGCAGCGTGCTGCAACAATCGGACGATCCCAATGACGGCCGTTCCATCGCCGAGTTCTATCCACCTCGCGCAGAACCGACGGATCGCGGCCCCGGCACCGCGCAGCGAATGAATCGGTACGCGATCGAAGCCCCGCAACTGGCGCATCGCGCCGCCGGTGATGCGCTGGCCGATGCCGCGGTTCCGCCCGAGCGTGTGACGCATCTGATCACGGTCTCCTGCACCGGCTTCACCGCGCCGGGCCTGGACGTGGAGCTGATCGAACGCCTGGCGCTTCGCCCGAGCGTGTCGCGGTTGCACGTGGGGTTCATGGGATGCCACGCGGCCTTGAATGCGCTGGGCGCCGCCCGCGCGATCGCGCTGGCAGACGCGGATGCCGTCGTGCTGGTTTGCTGCGTGGAACTCTGCAGCCTGCACTTCGCCTACGGCTGGAGCCCCGACCGCGTCGTCGCCAACTCGCTTTTCGCCGACGGCGCCGCAGCGGCGGTCGTGGCCAACGTGGATCGTGTGGGGCGCCCGCACCTCTGGCAGTTGGATGCGGTCGCGAGCCTGCTCGTACCCGGATCGCGCGAGGCGATGACCTGGCGCATCGGCGACCACGGGTTCGAAATGACCCTGTCTGCCCAGGTGCCCGAGATGATCGAGCGCCACCTGCGCCCGTGGTGTCAGGAATGGCTCGGCAGCAACGGCGTGCGCATCGCCGACGTCGATCAATGGGCCGTGCATCCTGGCGGCCCGCGCATCCTGACCGCGGCTGGCACGGCACTGGAACTGCCCGACGATGCGCTTCAACGATCGCGCGATATCCTCGCGGCCCGTGGCAACATGTCGTCGGCGACCGTCCTGTTCATCCTGCGACAAATGGCCGACGAGAACGCCCACGGCCGCTGCGTCGCGATGGGATTTGGGCCGGGGTTGATGCTGGAAGGCGTCTTGTTGTATCGGTGATGCACGGCTGGGTCGATCGTCATCTCAAAAGGGTGTCACAGGACAGGATAGCGTCCGCTCCAACCGTGGCATGGGCGTCTCGCCCATGCATGTCATGAGGCCGGAAGACACAACTCGTTTCAGCGGCTTGATCAGCGCGGTAACCAGCAAATCGAACTACCCGTTCCAGTCCACACGCATGGGCGGGACGCCCATGCCACGGTAAGGCAGCCGCGAACCGTCGCCATTCGGCCGGACGAGTACGCTCCGGTCCCTCTCCCGGTACGCCGGGAGAGGCTAGGTGAGGGTGATTTCGAAATACAGTCGGCCCACGAATGGGCACGAATCGACACGAATAAAAAGACGCAGCGGCTCTCCGCTCTTATTCGTGTTCCTTCGTGCCTGTTCGTGGGCAACTCTGCGATCACGACGCCCGGGAAGTTCAGATCATCGTTCCCTGTCCCCTGCCCGCCCGCGGGGAATCCACCGAATTCCACCTGCAGGAATAAATCTCGACCCGTGGCGTTTGTAGGGGTGTTGCAAGCCGTCGGATGAGACGGCAAACCCAAAACGGGCTCAACCGGGCGACCAGGCGCCTTATCTCCCCCTGGCTACTGGAGGAACGCAATGAATTGGAAACTTCTCTGCAGCAGTCTGGCCCTCGGCGTCGCGGTTATCGCGAGCCCCACCCTGGCCCAAGATGCCCCCCAAGGTGACGGCGGTGGCCGCCAGCGCGACCGTGGTGGTGAAGGTGGCGGTGGTGGTGGCGACCGCCAGCGCGGCGACCGCCCGCGCATGGATCCCGAGCAGATGCAGCAGCGCATGCTGGAGCGCATGAAGGAACAGCTGGACGTGCCGGACGACGAGTGGGCCGTCCTGGAACCTAAGATCAAGCGCGTGGCCACGGCCCAGCGCGAGGCCCGCGCCGGCATGATGATGGGCGGCGGACGCTGGGGTGGCGGGCCCGGTGGCCCCGGTGGCCCGGGCGGTGGCCAAGGCGGCCCCGGTGGTGGTCAGGAGCCCACGACCGAAATGGGCAAGGCCGCTCGCGACTTACGCGAGGCCGTCCGCAACGACAACGCCTCGGAGACCGACCTCACCGCCAAGCTGACCGCCTACCGCGCGGCCCAGGAAAAGACGGCCGAGGAACTGAAGACCGCCCGCGCCGAACTGAAGGAAGTCGTCACCGTGCATCAGGAAGCGGTGCTCGTGCTGACCGGCATGCTGGAGTAACATCCATCGCATCCAATTTTCGTCCCCGCCATGGTGTAAAGCCATGGCGGGGGCTTTCGTTTCTCGTGACGAAATCGTCTCCCCCCGCTGGCCCAAGGGAACCCGAAGTGAATCAGTTGCTGGACCAGATGTTTCGCCGCGGCCTGCTGGACGCCGATGCCCGCGATCGCGCCGCCGGCGCGATCGACACCGGCAAGCCACTGGAAGAGGCCGTGCTGTCGGCCGACGGGGTGACCGAAGAGGTCATGCTGCGCTTCCTCGCCGATTCGCTCGAGCTGCCGTACATCGACGTCGAGCAGCAGACCCCCACGAAGGAATTCCTGGCCGCGTTTCCCGCGCGCGTGCTCGTGCGGCACAA
This sequence comes from Tepidisphaeraceae bacterium, assembly GCA_035998445.1. NCBI lineage: Bacteria > Pseudomonadati > Planctomycetota > Phycisphaerae > Tepidisphaerales > Tepidisphaeraceae > Tepidisphaeraceae bacterium. The sequence continues at coordinate 365,384 of DASYHQ010000018.1, forward strand.
CGTGCTGCCGATCTACGAGGCTGACGGCGCGGTCGTCGTGGCCTCGTCGCGCGTGAGCGACCATACCGCCCTCGACGAGCTGCGCCTGCTGACCAACCGCGAGTACACGCTCGGCCTGGCGCCATCCACCGAGATCGACCGCGCGATCAAGCGGCTGCTGGGCGTTGGCGCCGACACGCTGCAATCGCTGGATGCCGAGGCCGGACTGAGCGTCATCGACGCCGAGGGCGACAACGACCTCGACGATGCGTCGGCGGCGCAGGACGCGTCGATCATCCGCTTCGTCAACCAGGTGCTGACCGAGGCGATCGAGTCGCGCGCGACCGACGTGCACATCGAGCCGTTCGAGGACCAGCTGCGCCTGCGATACCGCATCGACGGCGTTCTGGTCGAGGCCAACGTGCCCGGCTCCGTCCGCCGGTTTCACGCGGCCATCGTGAGCCGGTTGAAGATTTTGTCGCACCTGGACATCGCCGAGAAGCGCCTGCCGCAGGACGGCCGCATCAAGCTGAAGCTGGCGGGCAACGAGATCGACGTGCGCGTGAGCATCATCCCGATGATCCACGGCGAGGCGGTCGTGCTGCGCATCCTGCACCGCATGAGCGCGCTCATGGGCACCGAACACCTCGGCATGGCGTCGCGCGACCGCACGCTGTTCGACCAGGTGCTGGACATGCCGCACGGCATCGTGCTGGTGACCGGTCCCACCGGCTCGGGCAAAACCACCACGCTGTACGCGGCGCTCAGCAAGATCAACGACGTGCAGCGCAAGATCGTGACGATCGAGGACCCGGTCGAATACCAGCTGCGCGGCGTGAACCAGATTCAGGTATCGAACAAGACCGGCCTCACCTTTTCGGCCGGCCTTCGCGCCATCTTACGTCACGACCCGGATGTGGTGCTGGTGGGCGAAATTCGCGACCGCGAGACCGCCGAGATCGCCGTGCAGGCATCGCTCACCGGTCACCTGGTCTTCAGCACGCTGCACACGAACGATGCGCCCGGCGCCGCCACGCGGCTGGTGGATATGGGCGTCGAACCTTATCTGGTCGCGTCGTCGCTGGAAGTGGTCATCGCCCAGCGATTGGTGCGGTTGATCTGCGAGAAGTGCAAGCAACCGCTCGGTCGCGACGAGACCGACCGCCTGCGGCAACTGTACGGCGACCGCACGCCCGAGGTGATGTACCACGGCACCGGTTGCCGCGCGTGCAGCGGCACGGGTTTCCGCGGGCGTCAGGGCGTGTTCGAGATGATGGGCATTAGCGATGAGGTGCGCTCGCTGATCCTCAGCCGTGCGCCGTCGCAGGCCATTCGCAAGGTGGCGATGCAGCAAGGCATGCGCAGCCTGCGCGACGACGGTTGGCGCCTGCTGCGCAGCGGGCAGACCACGGTCGAGGAGATCCTGCAGAACACGAAGGACGAAGAGTCGCACCTGAGCTTCGCCGACCCCGTGGTGGAGGCCACGCGCACATGAGCGCCTTCACTTACGTCGCGATCGACAAGGCAGGCAAGCGGACCACCGGTACCGTTGGCGCCGACACGCGCGCCGCTGCGATGGACGAGGTGATGCGCCAGGGGCTGTCGCCGTTGTCGCTTCAGGAATCGGGCGGCAACGCCGGATCGTTCATCACCGCCACCGATGGCGTGCCGGCGAAGGTGCCGGGCAAGGCGGTGGAGGCGTTCACGCGTGAGCTGGCCAACCTGCTGGCTGGCGGCCTGCCTCTGGCCCGGGCGCTGGCGTTGCTGAAGCGCGAGGCCGCTCATCCCGCAGCGAAGGCCGCGTGGACGAAGATTCACGATGACGTGGTGGGCGGTGAATCGCTCGGCGATTCGCTGGCGAAGTTTCCGCAGGCGTTCTCCGGCGTCTACGTCGCCATGGTGCGCGCCGGTGAGGCGGGCGGCTTTCTGCCCGTTGTGCTGCAACAGATCTCCGACTTCCGCGAACGCGAACGCGACCTCACCGGCAAGGTGAAGGCCGCCATGATCTACCCGCTGGCCCTGGCCACCGTGGCGACGGTCGTGCTGATCTTTTTGCTGACGTTCTTCATCCCGAAGTTCTCCGGCATCTTCGCGCAGTTCGGCTCGAAGCTGCCGTTGCTCACGCAGTTCGTCGTCGCAATCAGCAACAGTTTGCTGAGGTACGGCCCGTTTATCGCGATCGTGTTGGTCGTGGTCGTCGTCATGATCCGGCGATGGTTCGCCACGCCCCCGGGCCGGCGGTTCCTGGAACGGCTGATCCTGCGCACACCGGTGCTCGGCACCGTCGCGGCGCGGTTTGCGCTCGTGCGCTTCTGCCGCATGCTGGGCACGCTGATCGCCGCCGGCGTGCCGCTGGTGGCATCGCTGCGGGTGGCGCGGGAAGCGCTGGGCAATCAGTCGCTGGCCGACTCCATCTCGCACGCGATCGAACAGGTGCAGCGCGGCACGGCCCTCAGCAAGGCGCTGGCGGTTAATCAACAGCTGTTCCCGCCAAGCGTGATCGAGATGATCGCGATGGCCGAGGAAACCAGCCGTGTGGATAAGGAACTGGTTCGGCTGGCCGGTGCGTACGAAGGGGATCTCGACCGCCACCTGCGCATGTTCGTCGCGCTGGCCGAACCGTTGTTGCTGGTCATCATGGCGGCGCTGATCGGCACGGTGGTGGTCAGCATGTTGCTGCCGGTGTTTACGTTGCAGGACATGATCAATTAGCAGTGCTCAGTGAAGAGGAATGTGAGAAGAGACATGAATCGACAAATGCGAAACAACACGCGGCGAAGTGGCTTTACCCTGATCGAGCTGTTGCTCGTGCTGGTGATCCTGGCGGTGCTGGCGGCGCTGGTGGTGCCGAAGTTCACCAACCGTTCCCAACAGGCCCGCGAGACGGCGGTGAAGACGGACATCTCGAACATGCAGACGTCGCTGAACGCGTTCGAGATCGACACGGGTCGCTTCCCAAGCTCCGAAGAGGGGCTGGGCGCCCTGCTGCAGCAGCCGGCCAGCGTGCAGGGTTGGCGCGGGCCTTACCTGGAGCGCGGCTTGCCGAAAGACCCGTGGGGCAACCCGTACGGGTATCGCTACCCGGGCCAGAAGAACACGAGCGGTTTCGATCTGTACTCGCTCGGCGTCGATGGCCGCGAGGGCAACGACGACATCGGCAACTGGGATAATTGATGCGTCATGAGCGACCTGTAGTGGCGACGCCTGTGTCGCGGTCGATGCGCAGCATCGACGCCGATTGAGGATCTATATTGCGGCTGCGCCGCAGCGCGACGCAGGCGTCGCCACTACAACGAGGAATTTGTTGAACATCCGTAGCGTCCATCATCATCAGCTTCGCACGAGTCATTGCGATGATCGCCGCGCGTTCACGCTCATCGAAATGGTGCTCGTGATGGTCGTGCTGGCGATCGGCGTGTCCCTGACCGCCCCTTCGCTGCGCGGCTGGAGCCAGGGCGCGACGCTACGAGATGCCGGCCAGCAGTTCCTGGCCGCCACACAACTCGCGCGCTCGCAGGCGGCCGCGACCGGGGTGCCGCATCGGTTGCAGGTCGACACGGCGGCCAACACGTACGTGCTGGGCGCGCTCAACGGCGCCGAATGGCTCCCCGTGCCCGGCGAGTTCGGCCAACCGACGGCGCTGCCCGCCGAGCACCGCATCGAGATCAACACGACGGGCACCGAGCCCAACGCGATCGACTTTTATCCCAACGGCCGCACTACCCCCTGCAGCGTGCGGCTGATCGGGCGCACCGGTGAGGCGATCGAGTTCGCCTGCGCTTTCCCGGCCGAACCGTTTCAACGCGTGATCGCTACGCCATGACGCAACCGCCCGTCCAACTTCCGCAGCCGCTGAGCCGTGGTCACCGAACGACCGCGCGACGTGGGTTCACGCTGATCGAAGTGCTGGCGGCGCTGGTGCTGGTGGCCATCGTGCTGCCGGTGGCGATGCGCGGCGTAACGCTGTCGATGCAGGCCGCGGCGCGTTCACGGCAACTTACCGAAGCCGGCCAGTTGGCTGCCAGCAAGCTCGCCGAGCTCACCGTACTGAAGGACGTCACGCTGTTCAGCAGCTCGGGCGCGTTCCCCGATTTCCCCGAGTACCGCTGGGAGACGACATCCGCCCAGCGCGACAACGGGCTGTACGAGGTGAACGCGCGCGTGATCTGGACCGCGCAGGGCTTGGAACAGTGGGTCACGCTAACCACCCTCATCTACCCCGCGGCCGCGACGTCCAGTTCAACCAGCGGTGCCGCCAGTGGCGGCACAACGGGGGCGACACCATGACGATGCCCCACCATCACCGCCGCCGCCATCGTAGCGCGTTTACGCTGCTGGAACTGATCCTGTCGCTCGGCATGGTCGCGATGATCTCGCTAACGTTGTACGGTTCGATGCGCACCGCCTTCCGCGCCCGCACGACTGCCGAGAATCAGACCGCGGCCGCCAGGCCCGCGCAAATCCTGCTCGATTTGCTGCAGAGCGACTTCGAGTCGATCCTGCCGCCCGGTGGCACGCTCGCAGGCGCCTTTATCGCCACCCCCGCCACCACCGGTTTCGGGTCGGCCGACCGCGTGAACTTCTTTACGATCGGTCGCGATCTATACGGCCAGGTGCCGGCGCCGTTTGCCGAGGGCGTGCGGCAGGTCGAACTGGCGCTCGACACCACCGGCCCACAGCCACTGCTGGTGCGGCGCGTGAGCCGCAACCTGCTGTCGCAGAACGAGGCGCCAATCGAGCAGGAAGTGCTGTCGCCGCGCGTGCGGGCGCTGTCGTTGCGGTACTACGACGGCACCGAATGGACCGACACGTGGGACTCGGCCGCGCTCGCCAACGCGCTGCCGCAGGCCGTGCAGATCGGCATCGAGATCGATCAACCCACGCGCGACGGCAGCGGCCCGTACCGGATGTCGCGCATCGTACCAATCGTCTGCATCGCCGCCCCCCCGGAAACAACGTCCACCACCGCGACGGAGGCGCCCGCCGAAACGCAATGATGTGCCCCACCCGCACAACTTCGCTGCACGGCACGCGCCTGCGGTCACGGCGCGGCAGCATCCTCATCATCACGATGGTGGTCGTGTTCGCGATCGCGTCCATGGTGTTGTCGCTCGGCCGCTGGTCGCGCGCCGAGTCGCTCACCGCTGCCAATGGCGTGGCCGCGATGCAGGCGGTCGCCGTGCAGCGCGGGGCGGAACAGCACGTGCTCGCGCTGCTCGCCACCCAGCGCGATAGCCTGGCTACCCTGAGCGAGTCTGAGTTTGCAAACGTGCCCGTGGGGGCCGGCTACTTCTGGATCGTGCGCCCGACTTTTGGCGACACCACGCTGCCGCAGTACGGGCTGCTCGACGAATCGGCGAAGGTGAACCTGAACACCGCCGATCAGCGCACGCTCGAATCGGTCCCAAACATGACGCCCGAGCTCGCCGCCGCCATCATCGATTGGCGCGACGAGGACGACACGCTGTCGGCCAACGGCGCCGAATCGCAGGAATATCAGGCTGCCAGCGCCGCCTACGTGGCCAAGAACGCGCCGTTCGAGACGGTCGAGGAACTGCTGCTGGTGAAGGGCATGACGCCAGCACTGCTGTACGGCACGTCGGCCACCGGTAGCGTGATCACCGATAGTGCCCAGGCCAGCGTCAGCGGCACGTATGGCCTGTTTGACCGCTTCACCGTCTGGAGCAGCCGCCCCAACACCGCCGCCGACGGCACCGCACGCGTGCGCATCAACGGCCGCGGGAATCAGGACGCGCTGGAGAAGCTGCTGCAGGAAAAGCTCGGCCAGTTGCGCGGCAGCGAGATCGTGCGCGCAACGCGTCGCGGCAACTCGCGCGACCTCTTCGACTTCGCCAACCGCGCCGGCCTGAAAGCCTCGGAACTGGCACTGATTGAAGACCAGATCACCACTGCCGACCCCGCGCAACCGTTGAAGGGGCAGATCAACGTTTTCCAGGCGCCGCGCGAGGTGCTTGGGGCCGTGCTGAATCTGTCGACCGACGACGTCGACGAGCTGGTCGCCCGCCGCGACGCCGAGCGCGCCAAGAGCCCGACGTCCATCGCGTGGGTCTATGATGCGCTGGAGGGCCGCGCTGTCGGCCTCGGCGATCGCATCGCCGGGCAGGGCCGGCAGTTCTCGGCCGACATTGTGACGGCGACGGCGAACGGTCGCGCGTTCCGGCACGTTCGAATCGTGATCGACGCGAGCGACGACACGGCGCCGCGGATCGTTTATCGTCGCGAGCTGTCCGACGGTGGCTGGCCGCTGGACCCGGCGATCCTCACATCGCTTCGTGACGGTCGGGGGTTGAACGGCGGTGGCTTCGCGTCCTCTTTCCAAGGTTCGATGCAATGAAGTTTCGCGCATCACCGATGCTCGGTCTCGTGTTCAGCGACGGCGCCATCCTGTGCGCGCAGGTCGCCGGTGGCGCGCGCGGCATAGTCGTTCAGAAGGTGGGTCGCTTCACGCCCACCGCCGATGCCACGGGTGATGGCACGCAACAGGGGGCGGCACTGGGCACGTTCCTGCGCGAGCACGGCTTCACCGCCAGTCGCGCCGTGATCGGGGTGCCGGCGCGATGGCTGCTGTCGCAGGAGAAGGAACTGCCCCCGACCGGTGACGAGGAAGCCAAGGCGATCCTTCGGCTGCACGCCGAGCGCATGACCATGGCCGACAACGCCCCGATGGTCGCCGACTTCACCGGTAGCTTTAGCGCGTCGACCGCGTCGCGCGTGCTGCTGGTGGCGATGCTGCGGACGCACCTCGACCAGGTGACGAGGACCGCCGAGGCCGCCGGCCTGTCGATCGCAGCCGTTACGTCGACCGCGCTGGCGACCGCGCGATACCTGAACGCCGCCAGTGAATCGCCGCTCGTGCTGCTGAGCGACAGGGGCGCCGAACTGGTGGTGCCGCGGGACGGTGCGCCGCGCACGCTGCGACACGTCGCCTTCGCGACCCGCGGCCCGGGTGGGCTGGCGGCAGCATCGGCGGAGCTGCGCCGGGCACTGGCGATGGCCGGTGGCGCCGGTACCGGCGTTATGCTGTGGGACGGCGCCGGCCTGGCCGGGCCAGAATCGCGCGAGCTGGCCGAGCGGTTGAAGGTCGACGTGCGGTCGCAGCCGACCATCGCGTCGCTTGGCGCCACGGTCGAGCAGACCGCGCTGAACGGCGCCGCCGTCGGTCGCCCGGCCGAGGCGTACCTGCCCGCGATCGCGCTCGCCGGCGCGGGGCTGGATCGCTCGCGCCTGCCGGTGGACTTCGCATCCCCGCGCTTGGCGCCGGTGGTGCAGGGCCGCTTCGGGCGGCGCACGGTGTGGGCGATCGCGATCGCCGTGCTGTCCATCGTCGGCCTCGCCACGCTCTACACGATGGTGCAACAGCGCGAGGCCGAGGCCGTGATGCTGAACACGCAGCTAACGACGCTCGAGGCCGACGTGAAGGCCGCCAAGGCCAACATCGAGCGTGTCTCCTATGGCCGCACGTTCTTCGAGGCTCGGCCGGATGCGCTGGCATGCCTGCGCGAGGTCACGCTGGCGTTCGACTATGACGAACCGATCTGGACGACCGCCTTCAACCTTCGCAGCAACGGCAAGGGACAGATCCAGGGCAAGGCCACGAATCAGCAGATCGTGCTGACGGTAACCGACCGGTTGCGCGCCAACCCGCACTTCGCCAACGTGCAGCAGGACGACCTGCGCGAGGCCGGCGGCAGCAGCGGTGGCCAGGAGGTCACCTTCACGATCAGCTTTACCTACCTGGGGGACGAGTAACGCGATGAAGCTATCGAACCGAGAAAAGTACGTCGGCATCGGCGCTGCAGTGGTGATTGGGCTGTTCGCGCTCGACAGCGTTCTGTTGTCGCCGTTGCTGGCACGTCTGAATGATGCCGACCAGCGAGTTGCGCTTGCCAATCGCGAACTGCGCGAGGCCGACCAGCTGTTCCAAAACAGCCTGCGTGCCCGCCGGAAGTGGAAGGATATGGCCGGCGACACGGTGAAGACCGACGAGTCGGCCGGGCAAAGCCAGTTGCTGAACCGCGTGGACGGGTGGGCACAGGACGCCGGCCTGCCCCTGAGCGCGCTAAAGACCGGCCGCGGCGAGGGCGAGCAGGGCTTCCAACGCATTTCGGTGCAAGCCACCGCCGCCGGCACGATGGCGCAGGTGTCGCGATTCCTGTACTCGGTGCACACGGCCAAGGTGCCGGTGCGCGTGAGCGAGTTGCAGATCGCATCGCGCAAGGAAGGGACAGACGACCTGGCGCTGCAGGTCTCGATCTCGTCGATCTACGCCCCACCGCCTCCCCCGGCCGGCGATGCCGCGGGTGGAAGGACGGGTGCCCGATGAGCCGATGCGCGTTGACGATGCTCTTGAGCACACTGCCCCTGCTGTCGGCCGCGTCAGCCCTGGCCCAGGACGAGCCGACAACGGATGAGGTCACCATCTCGATACCGCTGCCGCCGTCGATCGCAGCGACCACGATTCCCGCGGCGGAGGCGGATGAAGCCGAGGCGGACGAACAATTACCGGCGACGGTCCCCGCGCCCCCGACCGCCGCGCCACCCGCCACCGCGGTGGCCCCGGCTTCGTTCGCGGGCCAGTATGGAATGCTGAGCGAGCGCAGCATCTTCCTGCGCAACCGCCCGCGCCCGCGGCCGGCCAGTGCCGTGCAACAAGTCACGTCGCGACCCGTGGCACCACCGGCGGCACCGGAGCGCGATTTCGTGCTGCGCGGCGTGGTGCTGGAGGACGTCGACCTGCGCGCGTACGTCGAGGACACCCGCGCAAGTCGCATGTTGCGCCTGTTGCCCGGCGAAGACGTAGCGCGCGGGCAGATCGTCCAGATCGAGGCCGACGCCGTCCTGTTTCAACACGACGGTGAGCAGCTTTGGATCGAGGTCGGCCAGAACTTCACCGGCACCCGCGCAACCTCGCCCCTGCCGCAACCCACGACCGAAGCAACCAACGGCAGCGGTGGCGCTACGACATCGACATCGACATCGGCGTCACCGTCGCCGCCCGGTGGAAGCGCCACCAGTATTGAAGAACGAATGCGACTGCGCCGCCAGCAAAGCGGTGGTGGACGACCGACCCGGTAACGTTTCAGGCAAGGATTTACGTACATGATCAATTCCGTCCCACCGCAGCGCTCCCGTTCGATCCCCCGGCCGCGCGCCACCGGGCTGCTCGCCACTGCCGTCGCCACCGCGATGGCCTGCGTCTACCTGCCCGCGCCGCAACGGGCGCACGCGCAGGTCGCGCCCGCCGCGTCGCCCACCACGCTGCCCGCGACACAGCCGACCACGCTACCGGCGACGCAGGCGAACGGTCGACCGGCGACGACGCGCGGCATCACCGAGCAGCGCGGTGGCCTCGTGCTGAACTTCCAGGACGCGTCGATCGACGTCGTCCTCGATGAACTCTCGGCCGCCGCGGGATTCATCGTGGTGAAGGAGGTGCGACCCGAGGGCCGCGTGACGCTCGTCAGCCGGCAACCGGTCAACCCGTCCGACGCCGTTGCGCTGCTGAACACCGTGCTGCGCAACGCCGGCTACACCGCCATTCAGCAGGAGCGCATCCTGAAGATCGTCGCGCGCGACGCCGCCAAGCGCCTGAACATCCCCGTGCGCACCGGCAACGACCCCGCGCAGATCGCCGCGACGGACGAGCTGATCACGCAGGTCATCCCGCTGCGCTTTGCCGACGCAACGCAGTTGAAGGCCGATTTGCAACCGCTGATTAACCCCGAGGCCGACTTCGCGTCGAACGCCTCCAGCAACGCGCTGGTGATCACGGACACGTCGGCCAACGTGAAGCGCGTGGTGCAGATCGTGGCGGCGCTGGACACGTCGCTGGCCGACGCGGTCGACGTGAAGGTGGTGCAGATGAAGCACGCCACCGCCTCGACCGCCGCCACGCTGATCAACAGCATCTTCGGCAACCTGGACGCCGCGCGGCCGCAAGGCAGCCAACCGGGTGAACAGAACCAGGGTGGTGGCGGCGACCGTCGCGACCAGTTCCGGCGCTTCATGCAGCAGCAGGCGCAGGAAAGCGCCTCGCGCTCGGGCAAGCTGACGGCCGGTTCCGACGATCGCACGAATTCGGTGGTGATCAGCGGGCCGCCCGACACGTTGGAGGTGGTCGAGCGCGTGCTGAAGGAACTGGATTCAAACCCCGCGGCCGAGGAATCGGTCTTCGTCTATCGCCTGCTGAACGCGCAGGCGGTGAACCTGGAGACGGTGCTAAACAGCCTGTTCAGCGGCAGCCCCCCGCCGCAGCGCACGATCACGAGCAACGCCGATTTGCTACGGCAGGCCCGCAGCAGCCGGACGTCGAGCGGCTTCGGTGCCGGTGGCTTCGGCGCCAACGTGAACACCGGCCAGACGCGCACGCAATCCAGCGGCTTTGGCAACGCCGGTGGCTTCGGTGGCGGCTTCGGTTCGCTGTTCGGCGGGCAAGGCCGCCTTTCCCAAGGCGCCGCGCAGACGGCTTCGGAACTGGCCGGGCGGGTCTACCTGATCGCCGACGTCGATACGAACTCGCTGATCGTGCGCACGTCGCCCGCCAACTTCGAACGCGTGAAGACCGTGCTGGAGGAGATCGACCGCCCGGTGCCGCAGGTGCTGATCAAGGTGCTGGTGGCCGAGGTGACGCACGACAACGGTCTGGACATTGGCGCGCAACTGTCTGTGCTGAACCTGCGCACCGGCGTGAACGCCGCAGGAGAGACAGTGGAGTCCGGTTCGCAGATCGGCACAAATTTCGGCATCCCCACCGATGGCGGCACCGGCCTGGTGTTGCAGATTATGGAGACGAACTTCACCGCCGCCATCCGCGCGCTGGAGACGACGGGCAAACTCGACGTGCTGTCGCGGCCGTACATTCTGGCGTCCGACAATCAGCTGGCGAGCATTACGGTGGGCCAGGAGGTGCCGCGCATCGGCACGTCGATCATCGGTGAGAACGGGCAGGTGACGAACACGGCTGAATACGAGGACGTGGGCATCCTGCTCGACGTTATCCCGCACATCAACGCCGATGGGCTGGTCATCTTGGACGTGGCCCCGGAAATTTCGTCGCTCACCGGCACCAGCGTGCAGATCTCCCCGGGCGTGACGCAACCGGTAATCGCCAAGCGGTCGGCACAGTCGCGCGTGTCGGTACGAAACGGGCAGACGATCGTGATCGGCGGATTGATGGAAGATCGCGTTACCAACACGATCAGCAAGGTGCCGATCCTGGGCGACATTCCCCTGCTCGGCGAACTGTTCAAACGGCGGCAGAAGACGAAGGCCAAGACGGAGCTGCTGATCTTCCTGACGCCGCACGTTGCGACCGATGCCAAGCAACTGCCAGCGATGTCGGCCGAGGAACTGGAGGGCACGAAGCTGGTGCCGAAGGCTGTGGCGCCGGGCATGTTCGACTATCATATGCAAGGCCTTCAGCGCGGCAGCACGACGCAGCCGACGACCGACCCTGGCGCACCGCTGTCGCCACAACCATGGACACCGTGATACACCGATCCTCGATCGCCAGCCGAGTTCGCACCGCAGGCGCCATCGCCTGCGGCTGGCTCGGCCGGTGCGCGGTCGTAATCTGCTTGATGCTGGCCGGCTGTGGCAGCGGTAAGCAGACGTCAAACGCGGGGGCCGGTTCGACAACTGGTGCCAGCACGGGAGACCTGCAGGCGAGCCAGCCGATTTCCAACACCGACCCCTGTGCGATGCGCCTGCATGACATCAGCGGCGGCATCCTGCTGTACTACGTGACGCACCACACGCTGCCCGAAACACTCGCCGACCTGAAAAGCAGCCCGGGCATGGACAGCCTGCCTGACACGGTCTGCCCGGTGTCCGGCCGGCCGTTCCTGTACACGCCGAACGGCATCTTCATCCCCGAGCGTAACCTTCGCATCATTCTGGCCGACCCCGCGCCATCGCACTCGCGGATGCGCTGGGCGATCAGCATCGTCGAACCCACCCCGAACGAACCGCTGCAGACCAAGGTGATCGCGCTGCCGGAATCGTTTTTCTTATTGCGCCCGCCAGAGTAAGGAATGCGTGTGCTCTGGTCCCCTCTCCCGGTACTCCGGGGGAGGGTTAGGGAGGGGGCGGAGCGACCGGAATAAATACTTAGACGAAGACCCCCTCCCCAGCCCTCCCCCGCGAGTACGCAGGAGAGGGGGCCAGACGCGATCGGGCGAGCGGCTCAGCTCTAGAACCCGGTCCGCTTGAACTGCTTTTCCAAATCCTTCAACGTCAACCGCAACGTCGTCGGCCGGCCATGGGGGCAGTTGCTGGCGCGTTCGAGCAAGTCCCGGCGAGCGAGCAAGGCTTCGATCTCCGGCGCGGTCAGCGGATCGCCCGCCTTTACCGCGGCCTTGCAGGCCATCATGTCGAGCACCTCGTGCAGCAGTTCCTCGTCGTGCAGGTCCAGCAGTTCCTGTTCACCGCGCTCCAGCAGTTCGCGGACGAACGTGGTTGGCTGCAGGCGATGCAGAAAGCTGGGGAACGAGTGGATTGCGACGGCGTTCGGGCCGAACTCGGTCACCTCGATGCCCAGCCGTTCGAGCAACGGCTTGACGTGCTCCAGCAGCGCGACCTGACTTGAACTGACGTTCACCGGCTCGGGAATCAACAGCCGTTGTGCTTCCAGTGGCCCCCGGCGCACGCGGGTGAGCAGGTCCTCGTACATGATGCGCTCGTGCAGCGCGTGCTGATCGATGATCACCAGCCCGTCCGGCGACTCGGCAACCAGATAGCTGTTGTGCAACTGCAACGCCGGCGCAGCGGATGCGAAGGCGCTGGCCGACGATGGAGCAGCGCGTCCGGTTCCCTCTCCCTCCGAGGGAGAGCCAGGGTGAGGATGCTCGGGCAACGGGTCAGCTGCGTAGCTATGCCTCACTTGCGGTGCCGCGGGAGAGAAATCGTCGGTCGGTTCCGCACGTCGCTCGGCATTCCACGTGCCACTCTGGCCCTGTCCTGCAGGAACAGGCAGTGGTGGCCCCTTGTGTTGAAGCGGCGACGAGAATGACGAAGGCATCGGTGGCAACGGCGTCGCGGGCGGAACGGGGGCAGTCGTCTCCGGCAGCAACATCTGGGTGGCCGGTGTGTCGCGGAAGAAGGACGCCAGCTTGTGCCGCATGTCCTCGCGTACCGGCTCGGGCAGCGTTTGCGGCGATGCCGCATCGCTTCGCATCGGCACGGCCGCGGGGGTTAGGTCGCTGTCGAGCAGGCGTTCGCGCACGCCGCTGTAGACGAGGCTGTGGATTCGGCCGCCGTCCTTGAAGCGCACTTCGATCTTGGTCGGGTGAACGTTCACGTCGACGTCACCAGGTGGCACGTCGAGCATGAGTATGGCGGCCGGATGCCGGCCGGGCTCGGTCAGGCCGCGGTAGGCCTCGCGCACGGCGTGCTGGATGAAGCGGTCCTTGATGTGCCGGCCGTTCAGGTACAGATACTGGTACTTGGCCGTCGGCCGGGCCAGTTCGGGCAGGCCGACGATGCCCCTTATGTGCAGTTCGGCGTCGCGCGCATCCACCGCGATGCGCAGCGGGCGAAAGTCGGCGGGCCAGGCCGACAGCATGCGCTCCTCGGCGGTCGTCACCGGCAGGTCCATCGACGTGCGGCCGTTGTGCGTCAGCTTGAATGCGACGTGCGGGTGCGGCAACGCGATGCGCTGGAGGATATCGGAGATGTTGCCGATCTCGGTGGGCGCCCCCTTGATGAACTTCCGCCGCGCCGGCGTGTTGAAGAAGAGGTTACGGACCTCGACGGTCGTGCCCACGTTCCCCGCCGCCGCCTGCGGGTCGGAGATGGCGCCACCGCGGTTGTGGATTTCGTACGCCGCGTCGGATTCCGGCACGCGCGACAGCACGCGCGCCTGCGACACCGCCCCTATGCTCGCCAGGGCCTCACCGCGAAATCCCATGGTGGCGATGGCAAACAGATCATCGTCATCCCGAATCTTGCTGGTGGCGTGCTGGGCGAACGCCAGCAACAGTTCTTCAGGTGGAATGCCCCCACCGTTGTCGATCACGCGGATCGTCGCGCGGCCACCGTCCTCGGCTTCAACCAGAATGGAGGTCGCGCCGGCGTCGATCGCGTTCTCGACCAGTTCCTTCACAACCGCCGCGGGGCGCTCGATCACCTCCCCAGCGGCGATGCGGTTGACGAGGTGCGGATTTAACTGCTGGATCGAGCGACGCGACATACCCACGAGTATAGGATGATGCGTGCCGGCGACCAATTCGTCGGTGACGTTCGCAGTGGCACTTCAGGGGCGAGTGGCGTTATGGCGGACTTGGTCTGGGCAGTCATCGTGGTTGGGATCGCCACCGCGGCTACCTTTATCGCGGCACAGCGCATCACCCGGCGGTTCAGCCGATCGAGCCTGTTGACCGTCCTGCTGTTGGTGTCGGCCGGGCTGGCGCTCTACCTGCAGCATGGAATGGACAAGCCGTGGGTCGCACGGCTCATCCCGCTCAGCAACGCGATCATCCTCGGAAACTTCTCGCCGTTGATCGCCGCGGTGCTCGCGGGCACGGCGTGCAACGCGATCTCCGGGGCGTGGTGGCGCAAACTGCTCATCCCCGGGTCGATGGTCCTGCTGGCATGCTGGGCGGCGTGGCAGCCGCTTAGCGCAGTTCAACCGATCGACGGCGCTCGGCTGGTCAAGGGCATCTGGCGGCAGACCGACCAAGCCTCCTGCGCGCCATCGGCAGCGGCCACGTTCCTGAACGCACAGGGCATCGCCGCGACGCAAGATGAGATGGCCAGGCTCTGCCGTACGACCGATCAAGGCACCGCCACGCTCGGCCTGTATCGCGGGCTGGTGCTGAAGACCGCCGGCACGCCTTGGAAGGTGCAGGTGGTGACCGCCGACACGATCGCGGCGCTTCGCGATGAGGCGACCTCGCCGATCATCATCAACACTCAGTTGAGGACGATCGCGGACGTCGACCCCCTCTACGTCACCGACTGGGGTTGGGCCCCCGGCGTGCGCCATACCGTGGTGCTGCTTGAGTTCATCGGCAACCGCAATCTGGTCGTCGCCGACCCCGCCGTGGGCCGCGAGCGGTGGGACTTGGATAACTTGCGCGTGCTATGGCACGGCGAGGGGTTTCAGTTGGTGCCAAGGTAGGCAGTATTCAATTGGCCGTCACGCCGCGAAATCGAACACTGGCGTCTCGATCGTCCGGGATGGCTTTTTGCCTTCTCGGACGATCTGGTGAATGCGCTCAACGGTGGTCGGTGAAAACAGCTGTTCTCCGGTAGCGACGTTGACGCGTGCCGGAACCTGTTCAATGACGTACAGCTTCCCGTCCAACTCGACGGTGTAGTTCACGCGCTGCTCGACCAGCACTTCATCGTTCGCTGCACTCATGCTTTCCTCACTCGGTGGTCAATCCACTGCTGGGGATCCGGCTCGTAAACCGTAATGATCTTAATCAGTGGCCGCGTTGGATAGCTGCATAAAATGCGGAGCGGCCGTTTCGCCTGAGTATACCCCAGAATGAGGCAAGTCGGGCCGTACTTATCCTGCGGATAATCTTCGATGAGTTCCGCAATGGCGATCGCCTCGAGCATTTCGGCGATCGTTATCCCTCGCTTCAGCGATTGATCCACCGCGTGCCGAGACAGCTCAAACAGGTCGACCGCAATTTTGGCCCGGATCTCCTGAATCATGCCCCCAGCCGATCCGGGTTCAGCCCCGTCAGTTCATCGATCACGAACAGCCCATCCTTGCGGATCAGTTTGCCGTCGAACCAGATTTCGCCACCGCCGTACTCGGGGCGTTGGATGCAGACCATGTCCCAGTGGATCTGGCTCTTGTTGCCGTTGCCGGCCTGCTCGTAGGCCTGGCCGGGGGTGAAGTGGAAGCTGCCGGCGATCTTCTCGTCGAACAGGATGTCCTTCATGGGCTTGAGGATGTGCGGGTTGAAGGCCAGGCTCCACTCGCCGATGTAGCGGGCGCCGTCGTCGCTGTCGAGAATCTCGTTCAGTTTGGATGTCGTGGCCGATGAATCGGCTACGCCGTTGACGATCTTTCCGTTTTTCAGTTCCAGCTTCACGTGGTTGAAGACGGTGCCGCGGTAGAGGGTTTCGCAGTTGAAGGCGATCGTGCCGTTGACGCTGTCGCGCACCGGGCAGGTGAAGCATTCGCCGTCGGGAATGTTCGATTCACCGCTGCAGCCGACGGCGCCGATACCCTTGATGCTGAAGCGCAAATCGGTGCCGGGGCCCTTAATGTGCACCTGATCGGTGCGCGACATCAGCTCCTGCAGCGGCTGCATCGCCTTGGCCATGGCGGCGTAGTCGACGCCGGCGCAGACGCGGAAGTAGAAGTCCTCGAACGCCTCGGTGCTCAGGCCGGCGGCCTGTGCCATGCTGGAGGTCGGCCAGCGCAGCACGACCCACTTGGTCTTCGGCACGCGAATGTCCTGGTGCACCGGCGTCCACCAGTGCCGCTCGTACAGTTCCATGCGCTCGCGCGGCACGTCCGACAGCTCGGAAATGTTGTGGCTGCCGCGCACGCCGATGTAGGCGTCCATCGCGCTCATGCGGGCGGCCTCCACCTCGCCGAGCAACTTCATCTGCGCCTCGGTCGCGGTGCCGAGCAGCGCCCGCATGACCTGCTGGTGATACGTGCTGACCAGCGGCACCGCCCCGGCCGCCGCGACGCGCTTGACCAGTTCCACGGTGAAGTCGGTCGGAATGTCGAACGCCTCAATCAGCACCTTCTGGCCCGGTTCCAGCCGGCAGGAATGGCGGACGAGGACGTCGGCAAGTTCAGCAAATCGTGGGTCTTTCATGGCGGCGATTAGGAATGGAAAGCGGCGCGGAGTCAACTTGGTCGGCCACCCCGGATTCCGCGAAACGATCGAACCGCAAGTGGTGGCCGCTTGCGGTTCGTCGGTGCATTGATTCGGGAGTGGGTGCTTTAAGGCTAGCGGACGAAATCTCCGCGCGATGCGTTGCCTGTCATCCCGATGGGAGCCTTGGCGACCTGAGGGATCTCGTATGACCCGCCGGGTGCCACGGGTCAGCGTACTCGCAGACCTGTGTCTTCTCGATGGCGAAAACACAGGTCTCGGAGCACCGCGACCTGTGGCCCCAAGGGACGAGTGCATGAAGCATATTAGTGCCCAGGAATGCCTGTCCTACAGAAGATGCAAGCGAACGGTCGGATCGCGGGGGCGGGGCCAGTGGCCTTGGTCTGCCCTACCGCATCACCCAGTTCTCCGCGTTCTCGTTGACGGCGTCTTCGCCGGGGTAGACTTCGTCGCCGCGGATCAGGTAGTTCAGTTGGAGGGTCTTGCGGAGGATGACCGGGTTGCCGTCGGGCGTCTTCACGTCCGTGCCGCTGGCGTCCTTCAGGAAGGTGTACTCGCCGCTCAGGCCACCCACGAAGATGCTGAACGTGCCCATCTCCGGCGACACCTCTTCCCAGATCGCCACACCGTCGCGAGCTTGGTCGGGCCCAAGGCGGAGCGCCCCACCGATGTTGTACTGCGACTCCAGGAAGCCGTTGCGCTCGCGATCCTTAATCGTGCCGAAGACCTGCGGCGGCACCTTGCTGTCGCTTCGGAACACGCGGCCATCTTTAGCCAGCAGTTCCAGCACGGGCAGGAAGGTGTGTTCGTCGTTCGTGTTGTTCGTGACCGTGTACGTGAGGTACCAGTAGGCCTTGGGCTTGTCGTTGCCGATGTCGACGACGATGCGCTGCGGCGTGCCGTGCTCGAACTTCAGCTCCCACGCCTTCGGGTACGGGCTGGGCACCGGGAAATCGCCGCGCCGCTCCTCTTTCTGCTGGGCCGACGCAAAGGGCGTCCCGGCGAGCATGGCAATGGCGAGCGCGCCGGCGACGAGAAAGCGGGAAGCGGAACGAGTACGGGTGGTGCGTTGGGTCATCGGGTGCGTCTCCGCGGGTGAAATCGTTCGCGAGCGAATTTGGGTCTGGACCGCCGCTGTAGACGGTGTATTGTGTTTGTGCGTGGGGATGCTGTCAAATTTCTTTCGCCCCATCACACCCGCCACTTCCGTTGACGGTCCGCTGTTGTGTCGCGCTGCGCAACGCGGCGAGTTCAACGACGCGATCAAGTTGATCCTGTCGACCAATAATAGACCCGCGAGCGACGCACAAGTTGTGGATTTTCTGCGTTATGCCGTCCATCGCGACATCAACCTCAACGACCTCTGGCTCGCGCTGCGCGATGGCCGATTGGTGTGGGCGGCGCTGCCCGTGGTGAACCCCGGCCGCACGATGCTGCTGTTGATGCCCGACGAGCCCCCCACCACCGATTCCCCTGCCGCCGTGGCGCTGTTAAACGCAGTCTGCGATCACTTCGGTGGCCGCGGCATTACGCTTGCCCAAGCCTTGCTTGAACCGGGCGCGACCGTTGCCGACCTGCTTGCCACGCAAGCGGGCTTTCTGCCGCTGGCCGAGTTGATCTACCTGCAGGCCGACATCCGCCGCGTGCCCACCGCGGCGCAGGTGGGCATCCATTGGCGGACCTACTCGTCCGCCGCGCACGACCTGTTCGCCCGCACGATCCTGCAGACCTACGCCGAC
This sequence comes from Tepidisphaeraceae bacterium, assembly GCA_035998445.1. Lineage (NCBI taxonomy): Bacteria > Pseudomonadati > Planctomycetota > Phycisphaerae > Tepidisphaerales > Tepidisphaeraceae > Tepidisphaeraceae bacterium. The sequence continues at coordinate 383,934 of DASYHQ010000018.1, forward strand.
AGCCTCGACTGCCCCGCCCTCAACGGTTTGCGCGATATTGAAGACATCATCGTCGGCCACAAGGGTCCCGGCGCCTTCCGGCCCGATCTGTGGTTGCTCGCGACCGACGACACTGGCACCCCGCTCGGCGTGCTTCTGCTGGCGCAAATTGCCGACGGCGACACGCTGGAACTCGTCTACTTGGGCGTCGTTCCCGCCGCCCGCGGGCGCGGCATCGCGCAGGCGATGATGCGGGAAGCGATGGCGATCGGTCGCTCGCTGCAGGCCACGCGCCTCACCCTCGCGGTCGATTCGCGCAATACGCCGGCGCTTCGCCTCTACTACGGTCACGGCCTGCAGCGCTTCGCCTCGAAGGTTGCCCTGATCCGCGATCTGCGCCGGCCGGCCTCCGTCACCGCCCCCGCGCTCTCTACGCCGCTGGCGGAACCGGTGTAGCGAACGAGGACATGCAGGTCTTCACCGTGGCATGGGCGTCTCGCCCATGCGTGTGGATTGGAATAGAAGCCGCAATTTGCGGCAGAACAGTTCGACCGCGCAACGACCGTCAATCTAATCGCTCTTCCTCACCACACGCATGGGCGAGACGCCCATGCCACGGCCAATGCCCGCCATCCGGGTGGTCTTCGCAATGCTTCGCGCCTCCTTCGTGCCTTCGCGTCTTCGCGTCTCTTACGCACGCTTGTCAGTCGCGCAGGAGCACGACATCCCTTGGAAACCATCCCGATCCCGCCCCCATCCCACCGCCCGTGGGTCCGCATAAATCCGATCACTCATCCACCGGTCATGCACAAGTCCGGTAAGAATGTGCACCAGACGTTGATAAAAGAATTTCATCGTTCGCCGCCTGTGGTGCCACCGTGAGTTGGGTCGTTGTGAACGGAAAATCCAATAAAGACGGCCTTGCCAGCACAGCCGGTGCGACTTAGAGTTCGCCCGTCAGGTTCAGGGATGAAGAGAACGGCATGAGGATCGTGCTAAGGACCCGTTGGGGAACAATGGGGTCAGGCACGCGACCGATACGTCCGGGCAAGACGTGCTCATCGCCGCTCTCCACCACGTCGTAGGATGCGACTCACGGATGAACAACTTATAGGCAGGACGCCTCGTTACCGCCTCGTTTGAGAAATGCCACTGTGGCATGACGCAAGTCATATCACGGTGAACGGCGGAATGGAGGACCAATCGCGCTGCGCCACGTCCCGGGAGGGAACGCGGTCATGCACGATGGTCTGGCTGTCGCAATCGTCTTGGGAAACGGGCGCCATTTTGTGGCCCGTGGACGGTTCCGACTCAAGCGTCGCAAGACTGCTTAGAAGGAGCATTCGTGAGCTGCATCGGTGCCCAGGATTTGCAGCTGGCGCGGTTGGCTGATGCCATCGCACAGCGCGTCGGACCGCAACGTTTTCATGTCTGGTTCAACAATTCGACCCGCTTGGACCTGAAGCAGGACGGCCTGGAGATCGCCGTCCCCAACGACTTCATCTCGGACTGGATCGGCACCCACTTCAACCGCCCGATTCAGGAAGCCGCCCACGAGGTGCTCGGCGGTCCGCTGCCCGTGCGATTCTGCGTGGTGCCCGAACTGTTCGAGGTGGAGGCCGCGCTGAAGAACGCCGGCGTCGACACGAAGGCCGCGCCGGTCATCGCCAAGGCGCGCATCGGTGAAAGCACGACCGCGATCATCGCCAACGAGGTCCGCCGCGCCGCTCAGTCCGTCACCGCGCTGCCGGTCATGCGCACGATCCCGCAGTCTTCGACGCAACATGGTGGCTCGTCCACCGAGATGTCAGGCCTGTCGTCGGCCAACTCGCCCTACTCGGCCCGCCCGCGCCTGCGTCACGATATCGAGACGTACGTCGTCGGCCCGAGCAACCAGCTCGCCTACAATGCCGCGTTGTACGTCGCCGAGTTCCCCGGCGCCCAGTACAACCCCCTGTTCATCCACGGCGCCTGCGGCCTGGGCAAGACCCACCTGCTGCAGGGCCTGTGCAAGAAGTTCATCGAGCACCACCCCACCAAGCGCTGGATGTATTTGACGGGTGAAGAGTTCACCAACGAGTTCCTGCTCGCGCTGCGCAGCAACAAGCTGGACACGTTCCGCCGGAAGATGCGCGACCTGGATCTGCTGGTGATCGACGACGTGCACTTCCTGGGTGGCAAGAAGGCGACGCAGGAGGAGTTCCTGCACACGTTCAACGCGATTGAAGCAATGGGCCGCCAGGTCGTGCTGGCCAGCGACGAGCACCCGAAGATGATCGAGGAGTTCGGCGAGTCGCTGATCAACCGCTTCGTCAGCGGCATGGTCGTCCGCGTCGACGCCCCCAACTACGCCACCCGCTGTGAGATCCTGCGTTCGCTGTCGCTACGAAGCCGGTTGGACTTGAGCGAAGAGGTGATCAGCTGGGTCGCCCGCCGGGTGACGCAGAACGTGCGCGAAATTGAGGGCGCGGTCATCCGCATCGCCGCCCACGTGAAGATCAGCGGCCAGCCCGCGACGGTCGAACTGGCCCAGGCCGCCTTGGGCGACTTGGATCGCCAGCTCGTGCAACCGGTGAAGCCCGAGAACGTGCTCGCCAGCGTCTGCGAGTACTTCGGCTTGGAACAGAAGGACCTCATGTCCGGCCGCCGCCAGCGCACGATCAGCCTCGCCCGCAGCGTCGCGATGTTCCTAATCCGCAAGATGGCGAAACTGAGCTTCCCCGAGATCGGCACGCGGATGGGCAAGCGCAACCACAGCACCGTCATCAGCGCCTGCCGTCGCATCGAACGGGCCGTGGCCAAGAATGAAACCTTGGTCTGGACGAGCTCGGTTGGTGACCGGGAAGAGGAAGCCTCGGAACTGCTGCAACGCCTGGAAGAGCAGAGCCGGGCGAAGGGGTAAGGTTTGAGTCCGGTCCCTCTCCCATGGCCCCATGGGAGAGGTTGGGTGAGGGTAATTTTGAACGGCTGACGATTCTGCCCGTTCGAAATCACCCTCACCTATCCTCTCCCGGCATACCGGGAGAGGGACCGGAGGAACTCATCTACCACGTTCTTAGCTTGGCCACGACCAACCGCCCCAGTCCCCGTGTTCGTCTCACACGGCAAGCCGATGCATTTCAACGTATCAACTGACCCGGCTGTGACTTATATCCCGCCAGCTGCAGTTCCCGCGCCGCAAAAAATCACAGGACGCGGGTCATTTCATGTTGTATGTTACGGGGGCTTGACAACGTGCCGACCGGATGCCCATGCGACACCGAAAGGGTGGGCGGCCACAACCGTAGGCTCGGTAATTACTTGTGAACGGGCGATGTCACCGTTCGTTGACCCTGTTGGGAAATGCGGCTATATTTGCTTAGCCTGCGCAGTCCTTTTGATTCGGAAAAGCCGAGGTGACGCTTGAGTATGCCAGCGTCACAACGAGGACATTCGGGACCAAACCCTGGCCAAGGGGGCGACTTTAAGGCCGCGGTGATAGGGGCCACGGATATCGTGGAGGTCATTGGTAAGACGGTCGCCCTGAAAAAGCGTGGCCGAAAGTACCTTGGCCTCTGCCCGTTCCACAACGAAAAGACGCCGTCCTTTAACGTCGACTCCGAGCGGCAATACTTTCATTGCTTCGGGTGCAAGGCCGGTGGGAACGTGATCGACTTCGTGATGAAGCGCGACGCGTTACCGTTCGTCGACGCGATGAAACAACTCGGTGAACTGGCCGGGCTGGAGATGCCGAAGTATGGCGTCTCGAAGGAAAAGGCTGGTGAACGCCAGCAACTGTTGGACGCCAACGCGGCCGCAGTGATGTTCTTTGAAAATCAGCTCGCTCATGCCGAACTCGGTCGGCCCGCCCGCGACTACCTCGCGAAGCGCGGCATCAACGACGAGTCGGTCAAGCGCTTCCGCATCGGCGCCGCGATTCCCAGTTGGGACGCGCTGCTGAAGTCGCCCGCGATGCGCAAGTTCCCACCCGGAGTGCTTGCGACCGCAGGGTTGGCCAAGCCGCGCACGAACGGCGAGGGTCACTACGACACGTTCCGCAATCGGTTGATGTTTCCGATTCGCGATGAGAACGGTCGGACGATTGCATTCGGTGGTCGAGTGATGCCGGGTTCGGACGACCCCGCCAAGTACCTGAACAGCCCGGAGACGCCGCTGTTCAGTAAGAGCCGCTCGGTCTTCGGGTTGGATCTGGCCCGCCAGCGAATCGTCGAGACGGGGATGGTCGCCGTCGTCGAAGGGTACACCGATGTGATCATGGCGCACCAGTTCGGGGTGACCAACGTCGTCTCAATCCTGGGCACCGCGATGACCGAGCAGCACGTGACACTGCTCCGACGGTTCGCATCGAAAATCGTGTTGCTGTTCGACGCCGACGCCGCCGGTGACATGGCCGTCAACCGCGCCGTCAGCCTGTTTCTCACGCAACCGATCGACATCTCGATCGCCGCGATGCCGGCAGATGTCGACCCTGACGAGTTTTTGCTGGAACATGGGGCCGAGGCGTTCGAGAAGGTGCTGGCGAACGCTCAGGACGCCCTGACGTTTAAGTGGAAGTTGCTGTCGAAGCAGTTCAACGACACCGGTGACCTCACCGTCCGCCAAAACGCCGTCGGGCAATATCTGGAGGAACTGGCGGCCGCCCGTGGATCGGGCCCGGTTGACGCGATGCGCTGGGGCATGGCGTTGCAGCGTGTGAGCCGGATGACAGATATCTCGGTTGAGGACCTCAACCGACAGTTCAAACCGGCCCGGCCGCAGTTCAATCGCCAACCGGTGCGGAACGCTCCGCCACGGTTCGAGTCGGACGGTCAAAGCCCGGCCGAATCGGACTCCGAGCCGGTCTATAAGGCCCCGGCCGGTCCTAAGACCGCCCGCGACCGCGCCGAGCGTTGGATTCTGGGAATTCTGCTCGCACAGCCAGAACGGTGGCATACTGTTCAGCAGGACGTGCTGGTGGAGGACTTCACCGAGGTCGGCCGACGCAAGCTGGCCCAGCGGTACTGGGACCACCAGCGCGACGAGGGCGAGCCGGTGTTCAGTGAGTTTCTGGGCGAGCTGAAGGACGCCGGGTTGGTGGAGCTGACGATCGACTTGGTAGACGAGGTTGAATCGCTGACCGACATGGACGCGTTGCTGAGCGAGTCGGTCGCGCACCTGAGCGAGTCGCGCCTTCGTCAGGAAGGCCAGAAGTTGATGTCGGCGCTTCGTCGCACGAACGACGAACGCCTGCCGGAGCAGACCGAGGTCGATCTGCTCCGCCAGTTGCAGGAAAAAGCCCGTCGCCCGGACCTGCGGCGAGGCTAGAATTGGGCTAGTCCGTGGATGTTAGTCGACGGTCGTAGACCGGTCGACCTGATGCATCCGTGGTCATGATGGCCTACGGAAGACCGACCACGGATGGATGTACGAAAAACTAAATAGCGTTGCCCGCCCCCGTTACAGGATTCAGGAACGAACCTGAGATCTTGGCCCGGGCGAGAAAATCGAAGCTTGGCCGCGGTTGGCCGAGTGGCTCTTAGGAAGATCATGAAGGATGCTCCCGTTATCGTTGAAACGCCCCTGATTGGCTCAGGGTCGCCCGAGGAAGTCGAGAATCGCGTCAACGCGATCCTCGAGCTGGGGACCTCGCGCGGCTACCTCACCTATGAAGAATTAAACGAACGCCTGCCCGACGAGATCGTCTCGCCCGACAAGCTCGACTCGCTGCTGATGACCATCGATGAGATGAACATCCGCCTGATCGACGAGTCGGACATCGGCGAGTTCGTGAAGGTGCCCAAGCCGCGCAAGAAGAAGGTCGAAGAGGCCGAGATCGAGCCGATCATCGACGACCAGGGTGAAGTCCTGGACATGAACCTCGAGGCCGAGCTGGCCGAGGCAAGCACGAAGCGTATCGACGATCCGGTGCGCATGTACCTGACGCAGATGGGCGAGATCCCCCTGCTGACGCGCCCGGAGGAAATCTACCTCGCCAAGAAGATCGAGATCACGCGCAAGATCTTCCGTTCGAAGGTCTTGGAATCGGATTACTGCCTGCAGAGCGCAGTGGAGATTCTTCAGCAGGTGGACGACGGCAACCTGCCGTTCGACCGCACGATGAAGATCAGCACGGCCGAGGATCAGGCCGACAAGGGCACGATCGGCGAACGCATCCCGATCAACCTCACCAGCGTGCGCAAGATGCTCCAGCGCAACCGCGACGACTGGGAGGCCCTTCGCCAGAGCAAGAGCAAGCAGCAGACCGACGAGCTGATGCTCGCGATCCGCCGCCGGCGCCGCCGCAGCGTGAAGCTGTTGGAAGAGCTGTCGCTGCGGACCAGCAAGGTCACGCCGCTGATGAAGAAGCTGGCGTCGATCAGCACGAAGATGGTCGAGCTCGAGCACCGCATCGCCGAGCTGTCGAAGGTGAAGGACCCCGGCGAGGACCTCGAGGTCTGCCAGGAAGAGTGCAGCGGCCTCGAAGACCTCGTGCTTGAAAAGGCCGGTGACCTGCACAAGCGCGTCGTGCAGATCCGCAAGATCTACTTCAAGTACGAAGACGCCAAGCGCAAGCTGAGCGGCGGCAACCTTCGTCTCGTGGTGTCGATCGCCAAGAAGTACCGCAACCGCGGGCTGTCGTTCCTGGACATCATCCAAGAAGGCAACACGGGCCTGATGCGGGCCGTCGACAAGTACGAGTATCGTCGCGGCTACAAGTTCAGCACGTACGCCACGTGGTGGATTCGCCAGGCGATCACCCGCGCGATCGCCGACCATGCCCGGACCATCCGTATTCCGGTCCACATGATCGAGACGATGAGCAAGCTGCGCAACATCAGCAAGGGCCTGATGCAGGAGCTCGGCCGCGAGCCCACCATCGAGGAGATCGCCAAGCGCGCCAAGATGAGCGTCAGCGAGACGCGCCGCGTTCTGAAGATCAGCCGTCACCCGATCTCGCTCGACCGCCCGGTCGGCGAATCGGAGGACAGCTACTTCGGTGACTTCATCGAGGACGAGAAGGCCGACAACCCGGTCGAGTCGGCCACGCAGGAGATGCTGAAGGACAAGATCGAGCAGGTGCTGAAGACGCTGACCTACCGCGAGCGCGAGATCATCAAGCTCCGCTACGGCATCGGCGACGGCTACACCTACACGCTCGAAGAGGTCGGCCGCATCTTCAAGGTCACCCGCGAGCGCGTACGCCAGGTTGAAGCGAAGGCCATCCGCAAGCTACAGCATCCGGTCCGGGCGCGTAAGCTGGAAGGCTTCCTGCCGGGTGGTGGCGCGGACTAGGTCGTCTCAATTCGTTGATTTCAAACTACCAGATGGCGTGTTCACATTAGTGAGCACGCCATCTGCCATTTCATGCGCACGCCTGATTGCGTGATTTTTGTCAGGGTAACTGAGCACGACTTCATCAGGAGAAATCCTGCGACCGGGTACAGGGTGATGCCTCCCCGTTGTGCCCGTGCCTCCCCTTCACTATCATTTGTCCCCTCAACCATGGGCCTAATCGTACAAAAATTCGGGGGCACGAGCGTCGCGAACGCCGAGCGGATTCACAAGGCCGCCAAGCGGGCCATCGCGACGAAGGAGCGCGGGAATCAGGTGGTCGTCGTCGTCAGCGCGATGGGCGACACGACCGACGACCTGCTTGACCTCGCCAAGCAGGTCTGCTCGTTCGGTGGCTGCGAGACCAACCCGCCCAAGCGCGAGATGGACCAACTGCTCGCCACCGGTGAACAGGTCACCATCGCACTCATGGCCATGGCCATCCACGCGCAGGGGCACGAGGCCATTAGCTTCACCGGCGGGCAGATCGGGCTCGTCACCGACAACGTGTTCTCCAAGGCCCGCATTCAGTCGATCAACAAGCAGCGGATCTTCGAACAGCTAAACCACGGCAAGATCGTCATCGTCGCCGGCTTCCAAGGCATCACCCCGGAAGGCGACTTCACCACGCTCGGCCGCGGGGGCAGCAACGCGACGCTGGTCGCGGTGGGCGCGGTGTTGCAGGCGGACGTGTGCGAGAACTTCACCGACGTCGACGGCATCTACACCGCCGACCCGCGCATCGTGAAGAACGCCCGCAAGATCGACCGCATCAGCTACGACGAGATGCTGGAACTGTCCGGCCTCGGCGCCAGCGTCCTGCAGACGCGGGCGGTGGAGTTTGCCAAGAAGTACAAGGTGCCGCTGCACGTGCGCAACAGCCAGAACGACAACGAGGGCACCTGGATCGTCGCGGAGACACCGAACATGGAACACATCGTCGTATCCGGCGCAGCGCTCAAGAAGGACCTGATCCGCGTGACGATCAAGAGCGTCCCCGACCATCCCGGCGTGGCCGCTCAGATCTTCGGCACGATCGCGACGGCCAACATCGTCGTCGACGACATCATCCAGAACGTGATGGACGACAACACCGCCAACATCTCCTTCACCGTAGAGCACGGCGATTTGCAGGACATCAAGCCGGTCGTCGACAAGCTCGTCGCGCAGCTCGGTGGCGCCACGCGGGCGAACTACCAGGCCGGCCTGGCGAAGGTGAGCGTGGTCGGAGTGGGCATGCGCACGCACACGGGCGTCGCCCAGCGCATGTTCGGCGCGCTGGCCGAGGCGAAGGTGAACATTCAGAACATCACGACCAGCGAGATCAAGATCAGCTGCATCATCTCGATCGAGGACGCGCCCAAGGCCCTGCAGATCGTCCACGAGGCGTTCGAGTTGGGCGCCGCCGCGAAGGTGTAGAGCGAGGTCGGCGTTCGCATGGCACGACCGACACGAGACATCTCCATCCCCGATCTGCTTCGCCGGCGCGGCCGATATCGCAAGTTTGGCTGGGGGGCGCTGATCCTCGTCTTCCTCTCGATCCTGCTCGACCGCTCGGGCACCTTCGGTTACCACGGCGACGACTGGTCCCGTTTCGACAAGCAGAGCGTCCAGGTCGTCCACGTCAGCGATGGCGACTCGATCATCATCACCGATGCCGGCAGCAACAAGCAGACGAAAGTGCGCCTGATCGGCGTCGATACTCCCGAACTTGAGGGTGACCAATACTGGGCCCAACAGGCCCACTCGTACACGCGGGGGCGGCTGGCAAATCGCAGCGTGACGCTAAAGCTCGACGGTACGCAGACCCGCGACCGTTACGACCGCCTGCTGGCCTACGTCTACGTTACCGACAGCGACAACCTGAACCTCGCGCTCGTGCGCGACGGTCAGGCCTACGCCGACCGCCGGCACGACCATTCGATGCGCGCGCAGCTCGAGTCGACCGAAGCGGAAGCGCGCAAGAAGGGCCGCGGACTGTGGAAGGACGTCCGCGACGACCAGCAACCCCAGTGGCGGCAGGATTGGCTGAAACGTCGGCGGTGATGGAACCGAATTGGCTCCGGGTGCGGTCGGACCAGATCACTTTCGGGTGCGCCAGGACCAACAATTTCTCATTCCGATGGGAGGCTGGCCGACCTGAGGGATTTCGACCGACCGGGCGACTCGCGACCATTCGAGATCCCTCAGGTCGCTACCGCTCCCTTCGGGATGACATGCTCTCGCTTACACGCGCGATGCGTTGACAGAATCGCTAACGTGTGACGTGAAGCGGTGTCTGCTGTATCATCAGGGAAAATCGTAATAAAAGGAGATGAATCGAATGTCGCAAGACCCGCAATCTGACCCCACGCCGAACACGACGCCCCCCACGACCACACCGGTCGAACCGGTAAGCTATCAGACCCCCGCGACGGCCGCTGGCGATTACATGGGCCCTACGCCCGACAAGGACGCCAAGATGTGGGGCATGCTCGCTCACGTGTCGGCAATCGTAGCGTACTTGGTCGCGTTCCCGTTGCTGGGGCCGTTGATCGTCTGGTTAGTAAAGAAGAACGAGATGCCGTTCGTCGACGACCAGGGCAAGGAGTCGTTGAACTTCCAGATCACTGTGCTGATTGCCGTCTTGGTGCTCACACCCACTTTCTGCATCTTCATTGGCTTCATCCTCGTGCCGATCGTCCTCATCGCGGCGCTCGTGCTGACGATTATCGCCGCGATGAAGGCCAACGAGGGCATTGCGTACCGCTATCCGTTCACGCTGCGGTTGATCAAGTAGGCGACGCAGGTCGCGCGTCTGTCATCCCGATGGAGTTTTACCGACTGAGGGATCTCCCAGAGCCAGGCAGTTCTCGCCGTTCGAGATCCCTCAGGTCGCCCTAGGCTCCCATCGGGATGACAACGGTGTCGTTGCATAGAAGGCAGGAACAAAAAGGGACGATCACGTTTGACCGTGATCGTCCCTGTTTCGTTTGAAGCGTCGACCGAACCGCGTCTTACCCAGCCTTAGCCGGGTAGTAAGGCTTTGAGTGCAGCCCTGGTGACGACGGGTGCGGGATGGTGGAGGCCTCGGCCCGCGGGTGGGCGGCGTCGTAGGCTTCCTTTAGCCGCTGGGTCGTCAGGTGCGTGTAGATCTGCGTCGTGCTGAGCGACTGGTGGCCCAGCAGTTCCTGAACGCTGCGCAGGTCGGCGCCGTTGTTCAGCAAATGCGTCGCAAAGCTGTGACGCAGCGTGTGCGGGCTGATGCCGGGATCGAGGCCGGCCGACACGAGGTACTTGTCCAGCTTTCGGCGGACGCTGCGCGTGCTGAGCGAGTCGCCGTGCTTGTTCAGGAAGACGCGCTCGCTGCCGTTGGCCTGGCTCTTGCCATCGACGGCCCGCATTTCGAAGTAGCGCTGCATCGCCTTGATCGCTTGGCTGCCGATCGGCGTCAGGCGTTCCTTGCGACCCTTGCCGGTCACGCGGAGCACGCCCTCCTGCAGGTCGATGTCGCTCATCGACAGCTCGACCAGTTCGCTGACGCGAATGCCTGAGCTGTAGAGCACTTCGAGCATCGCCTTGTCACGGCAAGCGAGAATGTCGCCTTCGCCGGGCGCGTCGAGCAGCTTCTGAACCTGTTCGAGGTCCAGGCACTTGGGCAGGCGCTTTTCCTGCTTGGGGGTGCGGATCGTGCTCAGCGGATTGAGGCTGACCAGGCCGCGGCGGATCAGGAACTTGTAGAAGCTGCGCAGCGTCGCGAGCTTGCGCGCCGTCGTGCTCTTCGTGTAGTTCTGCCCGTACAGGTAGGCCAGAAACTCGCGGATCGCGAGCGGCTCGCACTTCAGCTGGCGATCGTCGATCTCCTCGCCACTGGCCACGCGGCCGAGGCTTGCGCCGGCGAGCTGACCGATCTGGCCGGTCAGGAACTGACCGAACTGGAACAGGTCGGCGCCGTAGCTCTTGATCGTGTAATCGCTGAAGTGCTTCTCGAGCTTCAGGAACTGCAGGAACTGCTGCACCAGGGGCGAGAAGGTCTTTTCGGGCGCGTTGGCCGTGTCGCCGGGAATAGAGGTTGCAAATGCGGTATCGGTGTTCATACGTACCGGTCGCGGTATCGAAGCGGTAACCAGAAGAGATTGCCGCACGGCCGGCGAAACCGTGAAGCCCAAGCGCGGCCGATCCTCGTCCGCACGGTCGATCTGAATCGGGGAGATCGCCTGCGTCGTTCGACGTTTGGCCCGGTCACTCTCGTGACGAGGTTCGCGTGAACGCGCCACCGAAATCCCGACGCATCCGACATTCGCAAAGCGACCGAAGCCCGAGGTGCGTTTGATTGCAAGGGTCGTTACCGATCCCGCAACGTCCGCATACGAACTCCGATAAACCTCACGCTGCTTTCTTCGGCAAATAGGCTTTTAATTCTTTGGCCAAATGTTGGCCCAATTGGTGGGACAGGACGGCGGCGTCAAACCAGTCGAACGACAGGTCGCGGCGTTTCACCATGTCGACGAGCGCGTCGAGCACGTGCGATTCCTCGCCGGCCTCGTACTTGAAGCAGAACTGATGCTTACCCTTCACGAGGCTCAACGTCTTCGTTGCCGACATGAACGTAACTCCAAAGGAGGAACTCGGTACCGATGCTTGGTTCGGTCCCCTCGCCCGGTACTCCGGGAGAGGGTTAGGGTGAGGGTGATTTTGAGCTACGCGCGATCTGGCTCTTGCAGGCCTTGGATCGCTTGTGACTCGAAATCACCTTCACCTAGCCTCTCCCGGCGCATGCGGGAGAGGGACCGGAAACTTACTTGCCCATATCCGCTGTCGCCGGCGTTAGCCGTGGCGACTGGATCAATTGCCCGATTAACTCGTGGTAGACGAACCCGCAGTAGCGTTCCATGCTCGCCAGGTACTCTTTGTTGCCCAGCGGCCCGACCGGGTCGTTTCGACCGGCGGCGTAATAGAACAGCCGCTGGCGGACGGACCCGTTGGCGGCGTCGAACATGCCGACGGCCTGCTCGAAGTCCGGCCGTTTCTCCAGCGATTCCAACTCGCCCGGCGTCGCCATGCGCGATAAGGCGTACGGGTCGACCGCGCTGTCGCGCTGGTACGCCCCCGGCTTGATGAACAACTGCAACGACGCGCCCAGCTTCGGCGGGTTGTACGGGTCGTAGATCGTGATCGTCGGGACCATCAAAGCCTCGACGCCCAACAGGTCGCACACTAAGGCCGCCTGCTCGGTCGACTGCACCTTTTCCAACCCCAGGCTCAGGTAAAGCTCGGCCACCCGGTTGACCGGGACCACCGTTACGCCTTCCACCTGCTGCAATTGCTGGTAGAGCAGATCGGCCTGCAATAGAGGGTCGACGCTCGATTGGCCGCTCAGGTTGATCGCCGGCGCCACTGCCCAGGTCACCTTGCGGTTCGGGCCGAGCGACTGCCGCACCTCCGTGCCGTACTTCGGTGGCTTGGCGCAGCCCATCAGGCAGAGCGCCGCGATCAAGATACAAGCGATGCTCCGCATCGATCCGTCCTTACTTCATCCTTGAAGTTGGCTTCCATTAATCCTTCGGCACGTCCGCGACCGCGGGCTTTTGTTGGTCCATCAGGCCGGCGGTCATCGTTTGCCGGGCGTCGGTGCGCGAGGACCAGATGGCCTCCGTGCCGCCGCGGTTGCTGACGAAGTAGACGCGGTTGTCGGTAGCCCAGAACGGTGCCACGCTTACGCCGCTACCGTCGGTCAATCGCTGGCGGTTGGTGCCGTCGGCGTTGATCGTCCAGACGTCCTGTTGCGTCTTGCCCTTGCCCTGCGTCGGGTCGACCACGGTCGCGAACGCCAACTTCTGGCCATCGGGGCTCCAGGTCGGAGCGACGATGGCCGAGTTGGTGCTGGCGACGACCTCGGTGATCCGACGCGCCTCACCATCAATCAGGTCCAGCGTCCACAGGCTGAACCAGCGGCTGCCCCGCTGCCGCGCCCGTTGGAACGCGATGCGGTCCACGCCCTTCTCAGGCGACCACGTGGGAAACAGCCCGTAGCCGATCATCCGCTTTTCGCCCGACTCGAGGTTGGCAACCCACAGCTCCCACTGCTGGCTGCGACCTCCGATCGAACAGTAGACCAACCGGCGCCCGTCGGGGCTGAAGCTGGGTTTAATGTTCTGACCGAACCCGTTGGTGACCTGCACCACGTTTCGGCCATCGACGTCCATCACATATACCTGCCACGACCCCGTCCGGTTCGAACAGAACGCGATTGTCTTGCCATCCGGGCTGAACGCCGGGTAGGCGTCGTCCGCGAGGCCACCGGAGATCTGCGTGACCGACTGGCCGTTGGTGCGCTGCAGGTAGAGCGACGGATGCTCGCTGTGCCGCGTGCTGGCGAAACAGAGCCACTTGCCGGTCGGGTCGACGGCGACGTCGGCGTCGAAGCCTTCGTCGGAAAACGTGTGCTGTTGAAAGCCGTTGTCACCCGCGACGTTGCGCACCGGGCCGGCGCTCGCCTGTCCGCCGAACTCACCGAAGATGTTCGTGGGCTTGGGTGCATTGGCTGACGCGGGCTCGACATCGTCGTAGATGAAGCTGGAGATCGTGACCGGCGACGCGTCCTTCGCCACCGGCGTCGGAGCGTCCGCGACGGGAGCCTTCTTCTTACCCATCATGCCGCACCCTGCGGACACCATGACCGCGGCAAACGCGGTCGCGGAGAGCAGCCGAGGCAGCAAGTTCGATTTCGTCGTCGGTCCCGTCACCATGATCAACCTCCAGGGTCGGCCCACCAAGGGCCCACATCGGATTGATCGGTATAAACGGGCGGCTACCTAAGCCGCGTCCGCTTTGGTTGTCCACAGGTTTATCGGACGTGCGGTGGAGAAAGCTTGAATGGAGGGGAGTAGAGCGGCGCCACGACGGCCATCGACGACACGAACGGAACCGTGGCATGGGCGTCTCGCCCATGCATACGGTTTGGAATAACGATAGCTTTAGTGGCAGATCACTTCGGCCAAGCGGCAGCAACAAAACGAATTCTGCGGCCCGATCAAGTGCATGGGCGAGACGCCCATGCCACGGCTGGAGCAAGCCTCATCACATTGGCGACGGCGGGCCCGCGGGACCCGCGCCCGGGCCTTCGCCTGGACCGCCTGGCCCACCGGGCTGTCCCGGGGGTGGGAACAGGTCAGGGAGGCTGTCGATCACCCATTTGCCGTCCACCTGGCGGAACATCATCGTCTGGCGAAGCGGTTCTGCGACCTTGTCAAAGCGCATCAGCCCCGCCGCCACCGCGGTGCGATCACCACTGGACTCGGTGTCGAAGACGACCAGGTTGTTCGAGTCGATCCCCTGCAGACTGCCGAACCGCTCGTTATTGCGGGCGCTGTTCATCCGGCCGACGAACAGGTCGCGCGATACCTGCGACTTGAATTTCGGGCTGAGCGCGTCGTACGCCTCGTTGGCCCGACCCTCGCGCACCTGATCGCCCAGCTGGCGAATCGCCTGGTTGACCGCCTGCGTGTCGGCCCGCACCTTGCTTGATTCGCTGATCTGCTTGACCGCCACCCATCCACCGATGCCCAGCGCCAGCAACAATCCGATGATCGCCAGTGGGCGGCCCGTCTGCGTCCCGTTGCTCTCCCCGATCTGCCGAATCGCGAAGATCGCGCAGATGACAGCCGCGACCGGGATGAACAGCAGCACCGGGTTCATCAGCGTCAGCCAGCTGCCGACGCCCAGCAACAGCGCGACGATCGACGTGCCGTTGACCGCGACGTAATCCCCACTACCGACACCGGCGGTGGTCGACATCTTGTGCAGCTTCAGTAAGCCTTCGGTGCCCGAGTCCGCGTCCCGTGCTGCCGGCGCGGTCGCGCGGTCGTCCGTGGTGTCCGACGAAGTTTGAACCATTCGATTCCCGCTCAAGTTTTATTGGAACCCTGTCCGATTTGTTCTCTGCGACCGGCGCGGTGCGCCGGCCCTGTCATCTACAGCGTCACTGGACCAATTTGTTGCAGTCCGGAGGGTAAATCTGCCATGACCAAACGTCAACTGATCGACGACATCCGCCGTTATAACACCACTGCCGAACCGCAGTTCCTGCTCCAGTTCGACGAACAGGCGCTCCAGCAGTACCTCACCCACCTGGAGGGCGCCCAGCGCAAGCACCTGCGCATCGTCGGCTGGTCGAAGAAGCAACCGAAGCTGCGGCTGGTGTCGTAGCTTCGCTCACCCTGTCCGTCGTCCGTCGCAAAAAAGAGGCGATACGTTCCGAGAAGCGCAACCCGCGCACCACGGAACGTATCGCCTCTTGCTATTTCACAACGGACGGCTGACAACGGACCTGCGCTTAGCGCACGTTCCAGATGGTCAGCCGGCTCGCGGGGCGCAGCAACAGAATGCTGTCCCAATCGTCGCTGGCCTGCTTGATCTCGTAGTCCCAGTTGCGGGCGATCATCGCGTTGCGCTCGGCCGCGGTGTAGGCCGGCGTGGCGCAGCCCGTGGAAAGACCCGTGAGACCCGCCGCCAGTACCAACAGTGCAAGACGCTTCATGAATCCGCCTCGGTAGGTGTGTTACCCTCTGATGCCAAACGTGCTGGTAACGAATGTAACGTCTGTGACGCGCGGCTGTCAAAGGAACTTCCCCCTTCCGCCAACGCCGATAACCCCAGTTCCCCCAACGCCGCCCGCCATTCCACGTAGCGGTACGGCACGCCCAGCCGCTCGTGCTCTGCCTTCAGCCGGTTGTGGAAGGTCTCGTACTGATCGTTCTGCCATTGGCTGGCCGTCGGATCGCAGAAGAAAATGCGGCAGCCGAACGGTCGCACCGTGTGCACGCTGCACAGCCCCTTCACCTGATACGGGCACCCCGTGCCATCCCACGGCGTAGGCCCGGACCGATCCAGCGACGCCACGAACGCCGCCAGCTCAATCGTGGTGACGTACAACCGATGCCCGTACGCCTCGAACCGGCAGCACTTCCCACTGGCCGAGCAGATCGGTTTGCGGGCGTCGATCTCGCCCTGCAGGTCCGCGTACACCTGCCCGACCACCGCCCCCACTTCGGGGCGACGCGAGGCTGTCGAAACAATTTCCGCCAGTTCCATCCGTCTACTTTACCCCGTTCGATTGCAAACCGAAGCCACTTGCTCAAAATAGCCCGGCCATTTGGGTAGGTTTTTCATTCAACCACGATTCGGACAATACATTCATGCGCAAACTGCTGGTCGCTAACCGCAGCGAAATCGCGATTCGCGTCTTCCGTGCCGCCACTGAGCTGGGCCTTGAGACGGTGGCCGTCTACACGTACGAGGACCGCTTTGCCCTGCATCGCTTCAAGAGCGACGAGAGCTATCTGATCGGTCCCGCCGAGGGTGGCTCGCCGGTGAAGGGCTACCTCGACGTGGAGGCGATCATTGCCGTCGCCAAGGCGCACGGCGTGGACGCGATTCACCCCGGGTACGGTTTCCTGTCCGAAAACGCCCACCTCGCCCGGGCCTGCCGCGACAACGGTATCACGTTCGTCGGCCCCCGCGCCGAGATGCTCGAAACCTTCGGTGACAAGACCGCGGCCAAGAAGCTGGCGGTGCAGACGAAGGTACCGACCGTCCCCGGCACGGAAGATGCCCTTTCCGACCCTGCCGAGGTGAAGGCGGCCGCCAAGAAGATCGGCTTCCCGCTCATCATCAAGGCCAGCTTTGGCGGTGGTGGCCGCGGCATGCGCGTCGTGAAGAACGCCGACGAGCTGCTGCCGCGCCTGGAAGAGGCCCAGCGAGAAGCCGGAGCCGCCTTCGGTCGGGCCGAGGTCTTCCTCGAACGCTACATCGGCCGGGCCAAGCACATCGAGGTGCAGATCCTCGGTGACACGCACGGCAACCTCGTTCACCTGTGGGAGCGCGACTGCTCCGTCCAACGCCGTCACCAGAAGGTCGTCGAGATCGCCCCAAGCGTCGATCTACCGCTGAAGCTACGCGTCGACATCTGCGAGGCCGCCAAGCGCCTGACGAAGGCCGCCAACTACGTGAACGCCGGCACGGTGGAATTCCTGGTCGACATGGACACGCAGGCGTTCTACTTCATCGAAGTGAACCCGCGCGTTCAGGTCGAGCACACCGTGACGGAAGTCGTCACCGGCATCGACATCGTCAAGAGCCAGATCCTGATCGCGCAAGGCTACAAGCTGCACGAAGACCCGATCAACATCCCGCAGCAGGACAAGGTCGCCACGCGCGGCTACGCCGTGCAGGCCCGCATCACCACCGAAGATCCGACCAACAACTTCATCCCCGATTACGGCCGGCTCACCACCTACCGCAGCGCCGCGGGCTTTGGCGTGCGGTTGGACGGCGGCAGCGCCTTCAGTGGCGCGGTCATCACGCCCTACTTCGACTCGCTGCTCGTGAAGGTGACGGCCAGCGGCAGCACGTTTAAGGAATCGGTCGCTCGGCTGGACCGCGCGCTGCGCGAGTTCCGCATAAGGGGCATCAAGACGAACATCCCGTTCCTCGAAAACCTCATTCAGCACAAGAGCTTCGTCAACGGCGACGCCACGACGACGTTCATCGACACCACGCCCGAGCTGTTCAAGATCGCCCCCCGCCGCGACCGCGCGACGAAGATCCTGAGCTACCTGGGCGACGTGATCATCAACGGCCGCCCGGAGGTGAAGGGCAAGGTCGACAAAAAGCGCGAGCTGCCCGAACCGTTCATCCCGAAGTTTGACACGACCGCCGCCCCACCGCCCGGCCTGCGCAACAAGTTGTTGGAACTGGGGCCCGAAGAGTTCGCCAAGTACATCCGCAAGCAGAAGAAGCTGCTGTTCACCGATACCACGATGCGTGACGCGCATCAGTCGCTGCTGGCGACGCGCGTGCGCACGTTCGACCTGCTGAAGATCGCCGACGCGGTGGCGCACCTCACGCCGAATTTGTTCAGCCTGGAAATGTGGGGCGGCGCCACGTTCGACACGTCGATGCGCTTTCTGCAGGAAGACCCGTGGGACCGCCTGGATCAGCTGCGCGCCCGCATCCCGAACATCCCGTTCCAGATGCTCTTCCGCGGCAGCAGCGCGCTGGGGTACAGCAACTATCCCGACAACGTCGTGCGGCAGCTGGTGATCGAGAGCGCCGCCCACGGCATGGACATCTTCCGCATCTTCGACTCGCTCAACTGGACCGAGAACATGAAGGTGGCGATCGAGACGGTGCGCAACAAGACCGACTCGGTCTGCGAGGCGGCCGTCTGCTACACGGGTGACATCCTCGACCCGCGGCGCACGAAGTACGCCTTGAACTACTACGTGAAGATGGCCAAGGAACTGGTGCGGATGGGCACGCACATCCTCGCCATCAAGGACATGGCCGGCCTGTGCAAGCCGTACGCCGCCTACGCGCTGGTGAAAGCGCTGCGCGACGAGATCGACGTGCCGATCCACTTCCACACGCACGACACCAGCGGCATTAACGCCGGCAGCATCCTGCGTGCCGCCGACGCCGGTGTCGACATCGCCGACGCCGCTTTGGCCAGCATGAGCGGCATGACGAGCCAACCCAACCTGAACAGCCTGGTGGCGGCGCTACGGCACACGCCGCGCGACAGTGGGCTGGACCTGGACGCGTTAAACGGTTTGTCGAACTACTGGTCGGACGTGCGCGAGGCCTACTACCCGTTCGAAGAGGGCATGAAGGCCGGCACCGCCGAGGTGTACCAGCACGAAATGCCGGGCGGCCAGTACACCAATCTGCGCCAGCAGGCCAAGAGCCTGCACCTGGGCGACCGCTGGCCGGAAATCGCGCAGGCCTACGCCACCGTGAACGAAATGCTCGGCGACATCGTGAAGGTGACGCCCAGCAGCAAGGTGGTCGGCGATTTGGCGCTGTTCATGGTCACCAACAACCTGACCGCCATGGACATCCTGGCGCCCAAGGGCAAGCTGAACTTCCCCAAGAGCGTCGTCGAGATGCTTCAGGGCAACCTCGGTCAGCCGCCTGGTGGCTGGCCGAAGGTGTTGCAGAAGATCATCCTCGACAGCGCCGGTGAAAAGCCCTACACCCACCGCCCCGGCAGCAAGCTGCCGAAGGTGGAGTTCGACGAGGTGAAGAAGGAACTAACCGGCAAGATCGCCCGCGAGCCGAGCGATACCGACGTGATGTCCTACCTGATGTATCCGCAGGTCTACCTGGACTACGACAAGCACCTGAAGACCTACGACAACACGAGCGTCATCCCCACGCCCGCCTACTGGTATGGTCTGCAGGCGGGTGAGGAAATCAGCGTGGAGATCGAACCCGGCAAGACGCTGCTCGTGAAGTACCTCACCACCGGTGACCCCCGCGAGGACGGCACGCGCACGGTCTTTTTCGAGCTGAACGGCCAACCCCGCGAGGTGGCCGTGCCCGACCGGTCGCTCGAGGGTAAGCTCAATAAGAATCCCAAGGCCGACGCGGACGACCCCGACCAGATCGGCGCGCCGATGCCCGGCAAGGTATCGAGCGTGGCCGTGAAGAAGGGCCAGGCCGTCAAGAGCGGCGAGCGTCTGCTCAGCATCGAAGCGATGAAGATGGAGACCGCCGTCTACGCCCCCCGCGATGCCACGGTCGCCGACGTCGCCGTAAAGGCCGGCACGATCGTGAGCGCGGGCGATCTGCTGGTGTTGCTGGAAGGGTAAATCTGCTCCGGCCCCTCTCCCGCATGCGCGGGGGAGGCTGGGTGGGGGTCGAAGGGAATGACCAATGACCAAATCCGAATGACCAATTAGACCCCAATAACCAAGCACCAATGATCCTGCTGTTGGTCATTGGTGCTTGGTCATTCATTGGTCATTCGGGTTTGGTCATTGGTCATTTGACCTCCCCCTCACCTTACCTCTCCCAGCGTACCGGGAGAGGGACCGGATCATCAGCCGACGTCGCCGCCATCGTTCCCATGCCCCCTGCGTTCCACCTCCAATCCCTGCGCCCCGCGATCCGGCCGTTCCGGCTCTACTGGTTCTCGCGCCTGCGCAGCACGAACGACCACGCGATCGCGTTACGCCATCGTGGTGACCTGTTCGCCCCCGCAATCGTGCTGACGAGCCACCAGACCGCCGGCCGCGGGCGTGGGAGCCATACGTGGTGGTCGGGTGATGGGTCGCTCACCGTCACCTTCGCGATCCCGATCGAGGAAGGGGTCGCGGCGCACCAGTTGCCGCTAGTAGCAGGTGTGGCGGTGCGCGAGGCAGTATCGGAAATCGTGGGCAGCGACGACCTCGTCCGGCTGAAATGGCCCAACGACCTGCTGGCCGACGGCCGCAAGCTTGCGGGCTTGCTCTGCGAACGGTCGCACAAGGTCGATTTGATCGGCTTGGGCCTGAACGTGAACGTATCGCGCTCGCAGGTCCCCCGACCGCTGCGCGATCGGGTGACGTCGCTCTCGCAACTGACCCACCGGCCGCTTTCGATGAACGACGTGCTGGCGACGATCGCGCGCCACCTGCACGCCTCGCTCGCCTTCCGCCGCGAGCAATCGTTCGCCGCCCTGCTTCGCCGCTACGACGCCCACCACGCCCTGCTGCACCGCCGCGTGAAAATCACCGCCGTCGCCGAGCCGGCCATCATCGGTTTGTGCGAAGGACTGGATTCCATGGGCCGCCTGCTCGTTCGCGACGGCACCCAGGTGCACCGCATCATCGCCGGCCATGTCGAAGCGATCGGCGAGTGATCTCGATCCATCTTCTGATGCACAGGCATTCCTGCCCGTCTCTCTTCCTCTCCCCCCGTACTCTCCGAAGGAAATCCGAGTTCCGATGCCAGAGCGCTGACCAAGCATCAACTCCCGATCCGAAGACGATTTCTTGTCTCTGTGTCTTCCTTGTGTTCTCCGTGCCCTCTGTGGTTCAGCCTCTTCTTCCCGGCCCGTCGCAGCGGGCTACGAGCTAGCGGACCTATCGATTTTCCAATGCGGCCCGACTCTTGCCCTGCCATGAGAGGATTTCACTGGTAGCATCCTCCCCGCGCACCTATGATATACGCCCGCCACAGCCTGACGATCGGCGGAGAGACGGACACCGAAGATGACTCCACAACCCCCGCCAGGACAAGGTCCGATTGACCCGCGTGGCGCGTTCTCGCCACCGCCACCGCCACCCGGGCAGGCGTCGATGCAACAGGGACCACCCGCTTCCCCACCGGGCGGCTTCATGCCACCGCAGGCGCCTCCGCCGCAGTACTTTGGCCAACCGGGCATGATGTTGCCACCGATGGGCCCGCCACCGAAGGCCAAGCGCGGGTGGTCGTGGGGGCAGGTGATCGTGACGTCGGTCGCGACGATCATCTTCCTGGGGTCGCTCGGGTTAAACTTGCTGCTGCTGGTGGCGGTCGGCATGCAGGGAGGCAACGAGAAGGTCCGCCAAGAGGTCGTGCTGGAAGGGGCGCAGGCGGAGAAGATCGGTGTGATCGGCGTGCGCGGCGTGATCACGGCGGCGTCGTTCAACAAGTTCGACCGGCTGCTGCGCGAGGTTGAGAAGGACAAGTCACTCAAGGCGCTCGTCATCGACATCGACACGCCAGGTGGCGCGGTCACCGCGTCGGACCAGATCTACCAGCGCATCCTCCGCTTCAAGAGCGACATGGAAGCGGCCGGCCGGTCGGTGCCGGTCGTCGCCAGCATTGGCAGCATCGGCACCAGCGGCGGGTACTACGTGGCCTGCGCCACCGATCATATCTTCGCCGAGCGCACGGCGCTCACGGGCAACATCGGCGTGCTGCTGCCGCGATTCAACGTGCACAAGCTGGCCGAGAAGTACGGGATCGAGGAGACGACGATCGTCTCCAACGGCGCGCCGTTCAAGAACGCCGGCTCGATGTTCACGCCCGAGCGGCCCGCGGAAACGGCGTACATACAGAAGATCGCCGACGACGCGTTCACCGCGTTCAAAGACGTGGTACGGCAGGCCCGGCAGACGAAGCTGAAGGCGCCGCTGACCGAGGTCGCCGATGGCCGGGCGTTCTTCGCGCCCGACGCGGTGACGGTCGGCCTGATCGACGCCACCGGCACCGCCGCCGACGCCTATGCCTACGCCGCGGCGCAGGCGCAGCTGTCAAAGCCGCACGTCGTGCGGTACGACGATCCACCGTCGCTGCTGGGCGCGCTGTCGGGTGAGGGTGAAGCGATGGGCGGCACGTCGATCCAGTTCGACGGCAAGGCCGTGCGCGTCAACGCCGGCGAGATCACCGACCTGCTGACGCCGCGGTTGATGTACCTGTGGCGCGGCGACTAACGATGGCCGCTTTCCCCAAGGGCCCACCAGGCAGGGGCGGGCCCACCGTGCCCGCTCTCTTCGCCCGGCGAATGATGGAGGGCCGACACAGGCGGCCTGCCCCTGCGGATTGCTGAATCGAATTGTCAGGCAAAACCTTGAAGCGGATGATGTCGACCTGCTGGCGACGCGGGCAGTTTGAAATCACCCTCACCTAACCTCTCCCGTAGCATGCGGGAGAGGGACCAGAGCAGAGGCGGCCGTTGTAATTTCCAGGAACGAACGAGCGAGCGAGCGGAGAGACGATGACGAGATTTGCAGCGAGATTGGCCGTAATCATCCTAACGCTGGGCATGGCGACGCCCAGCTTTGCCGCGACACCGGAACAGGTGGACAAGGCGCTGGAGAAGGCCAAGGCGTTCCTCTATTCGAAGCAAAAGCCCGACGGCACGTGGGAGGATGCGCCGCAGCGCGATCCCAAGGGTGGCCACCACGACGTGACGGGCTGGCAGTTCGGCGGGCTGACCGCGGTCGCGACCTATGCGCTCCTGGCTGGCGGCGAAAGTCCGCAGGAGCCCAAGCTGCAAAAGGCCATAGCGTTCCTGAAGAACACGGAGATGCTTGGCTTTTACGCGGTGGGCTTTCGAGCCCAGGTCTGGCACCTGCTGCCGCAGACGCCCGACGTGAAGGCGGCCATCAAGCGCGACGCGCGGACGCTGATGCTCGGCATCAACAAGTCCGGCAAAGCGCAGGCGATGTACAACTATTACCTCAATCAATATAAGAAGCCGCAGGACGCGCGCGTCGATCACAGCGTGAGCCAGCTGGCCGTGCTGGGCATGTGGTCGCTTGAGCAGACGGGCCTGGAAGTGCCGCTCGACTACTGGCGCGGCGTGGACGCGGCGTGGAAGAACCACCAGCTGCCCGGCGGCGCATGGGGCTATGATTACAAGTCGAACAACGCCGAGTGGGACGAGCCGCGCCACACGATGGCCGCCGCCGGCGTTGCGACGCTCTTCATCACGCAGGATTACCTGCGCGCCTCGAGCGGCCTCGGTTGCACCGGCAACGTGTCGAACGAACACATCGACCTCGGCTTGAAGTGGGTCACCGAGAACTTCAAGGACATCACCAGCGGCAAGGCGAAGAACTCGTACTACGCGCTGTACGGCGTCGAGCGCATCGGCGTTGCCAGTGGGTTGAAGTACTTCGGCGACGTCGACTGGTACACCGCTGGCGCCGAACGCTTGGTGAAGAGCCAGAGCGGCGCCGGCTCGTGGACCGATTACGGTGGTGACATTCCCGGCACGTCGTACGGCATCGTGTTCCTGGCGCGCGGCCGGGCGCCGGTCGTCATGAACAAGCTGGAGTATGCCCACGTCGGTGGCGACCCCAAGAAGGGTGGCTGGAACCAGCGCCCACGCGACGTCGCCAACGTCGTCCGCTGGATCGGAAAGCAGGCCGAGCGCGACCTGAACTGGCAGATCGTCAACTTGCAGCGACCGGCCGAGGAACTGAGCGACGCGCCGATCCTCTACATCGCCGGCAGCGAACCGCCGGACTTCAGCGCCGAGCACAAGGCCAAGCTCAAGACCTACATCGATAACGGCGGCATGATCGTCGCCAATGCCGACTGCGGTGGCCTGGCCTTCGCCACCTCCATCCGCAAGCTTGCCGCCGAGCTGTTCCCCCTCCAGGAATTCCGTGAGCTGCCGGCCGAGCACGTCATCTACACCAACGCGCAGTTCCAACGCAGCAAGTGGCGCACGAAGCCCAGCATCATGGGCATGAGCAACGGCGTGCGCGAGGTGATGCTGCTGATCCCGCAGGCCGACCCCGCCAAGCAGTGGCAGACGCAGTCGGACAAGGGCAAGGAAGAACTGTTCCAGCTGATGGCCAACATCTTCCTGTACGCGGTGGACAAACAGGGCCTTCAGGTGAAGGGGCTGACGCACCTTGTGAAGCCGAAGCCCGACGTGAAGGCCGACCGTACGATCAAGCTGGCCCGGCTGGAATATTCCGGCAACTGGAATCCCGAGCCGGGCGGTTGGCGCCGTCTGGCCAACGTGCTGCTGAACGATAAGAAGACCACCTTGACGGTGGAAAACGTAAAGCTGGGCAGCGGCAACCTGAAGACCTACAAGCTGGCGCACCTGACCGGCACCACCAAGTTCACGCTGGACGAAGCGGCCAAGAACGAGATCAAGGCGTTCGTGGCCGGCGGTGGCACGCTGATCGTCGACTCGGCCGGTGGGCAGGGTGAGTTCGCGGCCAGCGCCGAAAGCGAGTTGCGCGAGATGTTCCCCGCCGAGGCCAGCGGCCTCGATACACCGCTGCCGGCCGAGCATGCGATCTACTCGATCCCGGATGCGAAGATCACGGCCGTCGGGTATCGCCCGTACGCCCGGACGCGCATCACCGGTGAGATGCGCGCCGGCCGCTTGCGCGGCATGACGATCGGTGGCCGCACCGCCGTCATCTACAGCCCAGAGGATCTGAGCGCTGGGCTGGTCGGACAACAGGTCGACGGCATCATCGGTTACGACCCAGAGACGTCGACCGCGATGATGCGCAACATCATCCTCCACGCAAACGCGGCCAAGTGACGTGGAGCAACAGCTGACCGGTAAACTCCCACTGGCCGATGCGCGCGACGACCAAGAGGACGGCGGCGCCGCATCGGCCGGTTCACTGAAGGCCTTCCTGACCGCGGCGCTGCTGGCGCTGGGGTTCTTCCTTGCGACGGCGCCCACGCTATCGATGCAAGGCTTTGCCGGTGGCAGCGAGGCGCTGAACGTCGAGACCGTGCTCGAAATGCGGCGCGGCGGGCCGTGGCTCATCCCCACGCTGCGCGGCGCGCCGCGCACCATCAAACCCCCGCTAACCGCCTGGACGACTGCCGCCTTCGTGCCCCCCAGCACCGTCGCGGCACTCAGCACGCCCGATCCCGCCGCGCGCGAGGCCGCCTATCGACGGCTGGCATGGAAGGTGCGCTGGCCGACGCTGGCGCTGTCGTGCATCACGATCGCGTTGATCTTCGAGATGGGCCGTTTGCTCGGCGGCTACCGCATCGGCCTGACCGCGGGACTGGTGGCGGGCAGCACGATCATGTTCATGCGCTTCGGCCGCGTGGCGACGACCGACGTTCAACTGTCGCTCTGGGTCGCGGCGGCCGACGTGCTGCTGCTGCACGCCATCTTGCGCGGCCGCTGGTGGACTGGCTGCGTGGGCGGCGGGATTGCCCTGGGCTTGGCCGTCATGAGCAAGGGACCCGTCGCGCTCGTGCAGTCGATCATGCCCGTGCTGGCAGCGCTGGCTTGGCTGATGTGGCGACGCGATCGAACGGAACGGCCGATCCGTCCGGAGTATCAAGCAAAACGCAGCACCATCGCAATCGCGGTGACCTGCGGCACGCTGCTCATGGTCTTCATCGCGGCGGCGTGGTTCCTCTGGGTGTGGTGGATCACGCCGGGCATCGTGGAGGCGTGGGTGCGCGAGGTGACGCGCGAGGGCGCAACAAACCTCGAGCCCGACCCGTGGCACAACTACCTGTCGTCGCTGCCGTGGATGTTCCCGTGGCTGATCTTCTTCGTCGTCGGCCTGATCATGACGACCCAAGCCGCGTGGCGCGGCGACCGCCGGCAGACGTTGGCGCTGTCGCTGTTGATCGTGCCGATCGTCGTCATGAGCTTGTTTCAGGACAAGCCCACGCGCTACCTGCAACCCATGCTCGCGCCCGCGGCCGTCGTGACGGCGATCGCGCTGGCGGGTCAGTGGCGGGCGTGGCGCGATCAGCCGCACATCGACCGCGTCCTGAGCAGGATTCACTATGCCGCGATAGCCATCGCGATCGTCGCACTGGCCGCCGGTGGGGCTTTCGGATTGCTTGAGACGACTGCCGGCCAGCCGTGGTACCGCCCTAAGATCGCGCTGCCGATTGCGATGGTGGGGCTTGAGGTTCTGGCGCTGGTCATGTGGCAGGCTCGGCGCCGGCCGTGGGTGATGGTCGGCGGCACGGTCGCGATCATGCTGGCGATGCAGCCGATGTTTCTGAAGGGATACGTCAACAGCGTCAACGGCCGTTCGCTCGCCACCGAGGTCGCCGACCACATTCTGTCCACGGAGCCCGACGCCGAAGCAGTCGTCTTCTCACCCGGCTTTCGGCGGTCGCCACCGATCGAGATGTTCATCTACATGAACCGAGTGCTGCCGGTCGTCGGCACGCTCGCCGACGTGCCCGCGAGCGACCGCGACGTCTACGCGATCAACGTCGCCTCCAGCAGCGATACAGACGTCATTATCCCCCCGCCGTGGCACCTGGACCGCGAGTGGCGCTGGGGCGACGGCCGACCGTGGCGGACGTACGTGCGACCCGCGACCGAGCCCGCGACGTTGCCCGCGGCGCCGTGACCGAGTTGACTCAGCTTTTCCGTTTAGCCGCGGGCTTGCCCGCGAGTCCGTTGATGGTCAATCGAACGCGGGCAAGCCCGCGGCTAAACGGGATGGCAATGGAGGGGAAAGGCGCTGTCTCACGCGTCGCTCGACTCGCTCGCCGGCACCTTCACGTCGGCGCTCTTGCCAGTTTGGGCGCTCTTGTAAATTGCCTCGATGATGTTCATCAGCATGACGCCGGTCGCGGCGCCGGTGACGGGCTGCGCGTTGCCGGAGATGCACTCGCGGAAGTGGCGCAGCAGCGCGGCGTGGCCGGTCGTCTTCGGCAGTTTGAGCGTGGTCTCCTTCGGCTCGCCGCGTTCGAACCCGCGATACAACAGCGGCCCGCGCGGCGTGTAGATCTCCAACGCGCCAGCGTCGCCCAGCACGCGGCAGACGGTGCCGTTTTGCGATGGGGGCTGGTTCAGCGCCCACGATGAAACCAGTTCAAGGCTTTGCCCCCCTTCAAATCGCACCAGCGCGATCGCGGCCTCTTCGACCGATCCGCCCAAATCGCCGAGGCGGCCGTGGGTGACGCAGTAGACGCTTTGCGGCGTCGGCTCGCCGAGCATCGACCACGCGAGGTCCAGCAGGGGCAGGCCGAGGTCGATCATCGAGCCACCGCCGGACTTTTCGGGGTCGGTGTACCAACCGGTGCCCTGCGGCACGCCGCGCGTGCGCGTCCAGACGGCGCGGGCATGATAAGGCGTGCCGGCGTAGCCCTTGTCCATCGCCTGCCTGGCCGCCTGTTCGGCCCCACCGAACCGCCGCTGCAG
Organism: Tepidisphaeraceae bacterium; assembly: GCA_035998445.1. NCBI lineage: Bacteria > Pseudomonadati > Planctomycetota > Phycisphaerae > Tepidisphaerales > Tepidisphaeraceae > Tepidisphaeraceae bacterium. The sequence goes on from DASYHQ010000018.1 coordinate 411,631, forward strand.
CGCGTACAGCAACACCTTATCGTACCGCGCAGCAGCGGCGGCCAGTTGCTTGGCGCCGCGCACGAGCGGCGCAGGTGGGGGTTCGATGATGACGTGCTTGCCCGACTTCATCGCCGCGATCGCCACCGGCACATGCTGGTCGGTCGGCAGGCAGATGCTGATGGCGTCCAGCGACCGGTCGGCGATCAACGCCTGCACGTCGTCCACCGCCCGCACGCCCGCGCCCGCAGCGGCCGCCAGCTTATCCCGCCGCTCGGGGATGAGGTCCGCGACCGCGGTAATCTTGAACCCACCAGCCCCACGGTACCCATCCACGTGCCGCAACCCCGGCCATCCACCGCCCGCAATGCCAACCTTCAGTGTGCCCGCCATCGTCGTCTGCCTCCATGTTCAGGTCGCTCGTTATACGGGCCGTGGCCGGTTGAGAGAAGCGGGGTTGGTCCGTTGTCAGTGGTCCGTCGTCCGTTGTTGAAGACGGGTACAACCTGGGTTCGGCTCGACTGACAAGGGACGACGAACCGCTGACCACCGACGGAATGATTCACATGGCACGCGTGCGACACCGTGCGTATACTTCACGCATGGCGTTGTCGCGCGAGCAGTTTTCGGAACAGGTGCTGAAGCACGTCGCGGTAAAGTTCCCGCTGGTGAAGATCGCGCGCGGGCCGCAGCCGTTCTCGATGAAGGTGAACGGCCACGTGGCGTCGCTGGAGAACATCTACCGCATCAGCCAGATGCGCCCCGACGAGACGAACCACCAGATCGACCGCTGGGTCGTCGAATTGCTGCGTGCCGGCGAGGGCACGCCCGACCAGAGCGGCGCGCTGGAGGACCTGAAGGACCGCATCCTGCCGATGGTGCTGCCCGAGGCCGTGTCGAACAGCGCCACGATTAACCAGCCCGTGGTGAACGGCCTGAACGTGGCCTACGCGATCGACAACGACCGTACGATCGCCTACATCCCCAAGTCGCACTTCGAGACGTGGAACATCACGCTCGACGATCTGCACCAGATCGCGCTGAATAACCTGCTGGCCAAGAGCGAGTCGCTGGAAGCGCAGGTGGCACAGGACGAGGATGGAAATGTCAGCCTGATCCTGTTCCAGAAGCTCGACGGCTACGACGCCTCACGACTGCTGCTGCCCACGCTGCACGAGAAGCTTGCGGGCTTTCTCGGCAGCCCCTTCGTCGCCGGCGTGCCGAACCGCGACATCCTGCTCTGCTTCCGCAACGAGCCGCAGACGGTGGCCAACATGAAGAAGCAGATCGCCGACGATTACCGCAGCATGCCACACCAGGTGACGGATTTGCTGTTTCTGGTAACGCCGGACGGCATCGCTCCGATGGAATAGGCCGCTAACCGCATTCGACAAACCATCACGCGCAGTCTTCTGTAGGACAGGCATTCCTGCCTGTCTCTCCTCCCGTCTTATCTACTGCCATATTTTTCGTCTGCAATGCAGAACGGGGAGCCGCGAAGGCACGAAAGCGCGAAGGAGGACACATAGAAAAGCCCGTCGATGTTGCGCCGGAACGACGCAATTCGCGCAACGCGAGCGTGCAGGGTAGAGGCGTGCTCTTTGACAACCTAAGTGCTGGCGAATCGACGACTAGAGCAGGGCGCACCTTGCCGTAGCGTTTGGGTGCCACGGTTTGGTACTCCAAGCCGTGTAGGCTGCGTCGACCCTACCGCACGGCTTGGAGTACCAAACCGTGGCACCCAGAAGACAAGCCGCAACAGGAACAGGTCCGTTGCTCTAGCGGAAGGAATCTACATCCGTTCTGAATCGGTCGATGGTGCAGAATGGTGCAGAATGGTGCACGGGTTGACGCAGGCGTTTATCCAAACCGCCGCACCGATCTGATTTGGATGCGCTTCGTGTCCCGCTTTGCGCCTTCGTGCCTTTGTGGCTCCCGCAGGCGGCGGCGGAATAGGCAGAAGAGAGACAGGCGGCAATGCCTGTCCTAGAAAAGTTGAAGAGCTGGCCGCGGAGGATCAGGGGCCGATGTACACGTCTGGCGCCGGGGCGGGCGCTGGGGTCGGGGCAGCCGATGGAGATGGAGCCGTGGTGTTGGCGGCGCCAGGGTCACCGTGGGCTTCCTTCCACGCCGACAGCCAGACCGTCTGCGTGCGGCGGACGGCCCAGGCCTGCTGGTGCGCCTTCAGTTCCAGCACGCTCATCTCGCGGCCGTTCACCTGGCCACGGTGGTTGTAGAACTTCATCATGTCGATCCGGCCATCGTCCTGCGGTGATTCCGGTTGGGCATCCTTGTCCCACGCGGCCACGGCGGCCTCGCCGATCAGTGGTACGCTGTCGTAGCTGATCAGGCTCGTCTGCACCGATGCTTCCCACGGGTCGGTCGACGTCGCCAGGTCCCTGGCCTCCTTCAACGCCGCCTCGAACAGAAGCCAGTAGGCGGCCCGCAGCTCGGGGTAGTCGTTCATGTCGTCGTCGACCGGCTTGTACTCGACCATCGCGTGTACGTCGGGCGCGCGCGTGCCCTGCGGGAAGAACGCGCGGCTCTTGTAGTCCCACGTGCTGTGGTGCGGCTGGGTGTTGTCCTGCACGTAATGGGCGGCGTAACCGGCCCACTTCACCGCGTGCTCGTCGCGCGGGAACTGGCCGGGCTTGTCGGTCAGGCGGTTTTCCTTGAACGCCTTCACCAACTGTTCGTAGCTGTGGGCCACGCGATACGGCAGCGCCCCCGCCTCGGCGAGCCGTGGGTCGGCGGGGTCGCGCTTGATGTCCTCAAGCTTCGGCTTGCGATCGGGGCCGGGCAGGTTGGTCGCCCGGGCGCGTTCCTTGTTCTCATCAACCGCCCCATCACCGTCGGCCAACAGTTCCTTACCGGTTGCCTTGGGTTTCGTGTTGCTGGTCTTCACCGGCGGGTTGGGGCCGAAGTACTCGACGTCCAGGTAATGCATCAACCGCTCGGACACGTTGACCGGTGGGATCTTCTTGTTCGACTTGTCGATCAGCGCTTCGAGGTCGGGCACGACCGCCCAGAACGGCAACCCTTCGACGCCGTGCGGAAAGATGCCCATGCGCTTGGTCATCAGGTACTCACGCTCGGCCTCCAGGTCGAGCGGGCCGGGCGACACCTGCCGGAGCCAGTCCTTCATCGCCGGCGGTGTGTTCTCGTCGGCCAGCAGGTCGCCCGCAGCGATGCGGGTCAGCTGAACGTGTTCCTTGGTGCTCCACGCGTTGGCGAGCGAGGGGAGACACAGACCGATGCAGGCAAGGACGAGACGGCGCATGAGAACTCCAAGGTGACGAACCGGAACGGATAGTACGGCAACGCCCCCTCAGCCACCAAACGAATCAGGGAAACCAGATGCCACCGCCCACCTCGTGCTTTTCTCACGCGTCCTCAGCGTCTTGCCTCTGCGCGTCCGCGTTGAACTGCCTCTCGACTCGCGACAAGTTACCCCAAGTTCCAATAATCCTGCACCGTTTCGCTTCCAAATGCCGAAAACACCCGTAGCGATCTCCGGTTGACCCCGGAGACGCATCGATCGATGCGCGAAACAGCGTATAGGAGCGTGGCGTGGATCTGGCAACAATCCTTGGTTATCTGATCGCGTGGGGCATGCTGTTGTACGGCATGCACCACGCGACGCACGGTCACATGGGCGCGTTCTTCGTGCCGGCCGAGATCATGCTGGTCGGTGGCTGCGCGTTGGGGGCGACGCTCGCCTCGATGCCGTTGCACTCGGTGATGGGCGCGTTGTCGGCGACGAAGAAGATGCTCTTCGCCAAGCACGCGCACGTCGACCACCTGATCAAGGAGATGGTCACCTACGCCGAGACCGCCCGCCGCGACGGTGTGCTGGCCTTGGAATCGGTCGCCCGCGAGGCGCCGGACCCCTTCCTCCGCCGTGGGCTGCAGTTGACGATCGACGGTACCGACCCAGAGATCATCGAGCGCATCATGCGCATCGAGGTCGAGTCGATGCTGGAACGCCACAAGCACGGCAAGCACTTCTGGGCTTCCATGGCCAAGTTCGGCCCCGGTTGCGGCTTGGTCGCCTGCCTATGCGCCCAGGTCGGCATGTTCATGAACCTCGACGGTGACGCCGGCGTGATCGGTAAAGCCTTGGCCGGTGCCCTCACCGGAACCCTGTACGGCGCCCTCCTGCAAAACGTCGTCGCCGGCCCGATCGCCGAAAAGCTCGGCTTGCGCAGCAAGGAAGAGGCATTTACGAAAGAGATCATCCTGCAGGGCGTACTTGCGATTCAGGCCGGCAACAACCCGCGCGTCGTCGAAATGCAGCTGCTGAGCTTCCTCAGCCCCAAACAGCAGAACGCGGTTCCGAAGGCAGCGTAGTACAGGAAGGCCTGAGGTCTGAGGTCTGAAGTCTGAAGGAGAACTTTCCTTCAGACCTCAGACCTCAGCCTTCAGACTTTGAACGAACATGGCTAAGAAGTGCGGCAAGTGCGACCCTCACGAGATCTGCGAAGAGTGCCCCGAGTGGATCTTCACGTTGGCGGACCTCATCATGTGCATGATGGGGTTGTTCGTGCTGCTGTGGGTGTTGAAGCCCTCGCCGAGCCCGAACGCCGGCGTGCCGAACGATGACGAATGGATCAAGGTAGCCGCCGCGGTCCGTGAGTCGTTTGGCTACGAGCCAGACCCGGCCAAGACCGACGATCGCGTGAACACCTACCTGCTGCTGAAAAAGCTGCACATGATGAACCCGGACCAGGGGCCCGGCAAAGGGGGCCAGACGCAGCTGAAGCGTGACGGCGCGGTTGGGACCGATCCGGAGGTGACCACGATCCGTCCGGGCCAGCAGGCGCTGGTGGGTGGTCGGTTGACGTTCGCGGAAGGTTCGGCCGCGTTGTCGCCGGAGACGATCGCGCAGGTTCGCCAGATCGCCGCGCTCATTCGCGGGCATCGGAACATCGTGCTGGTGAAGGGTCACGCGTCGCTGGATGATCATCCCGACACCGCCACCGCTGAAGAGCGGATGGACTTGTCATTGCGGCGAGCCCAGGCGGTCGCGGACGTGTTGATGGGTGAGGGCGTGTCGCCGGACATTCTGCGGGTGCAGGGTTGCTCGACCTTCGAGCCGGTCATCCAGCGTGCCTACACCGCCACCAGCCAGATCGTGAACCGCCGGGTCGAAGTCGAAGCAACCGCGACGTTGGTCAGCGAACGTCAGGCGAGCTCGAACACGAGCTTAAGGCCAACCGCGCCCGCCGCCGCGCCCTTGGGTGCCCACTAGATTTTGATCGGCAACGCCGTCGGCACGCCGTCCCGGTCGCTTGAGCGTCAACGGGTCTTAGAGAGAATCGCACACACTTTCGCGCATCAGCTACGCACTTGACAGCGTCCCCACCTCTTCGAAGCCTCATCTAAGGCATTCCGGCAATCCGATGCGAACGAAGCGCCCACCCATCGCTAAACTTGCCTAACATCTATGCGACACTCTGTCGATGAACATCGATCCCTCGGCGTCCATCTGACGCGGTTGTGGCGTCGAGGCGAATCGCCTCGGCAACTGCCCAAAAATCACTAAAGTAAATATTCGCTGATTTTTCTCCGGCTTAAGCTGCCTAAGCGAGCCAGAGCGTACATTCTGCCCGAATGCGGCATCCACTTTGCTCTTGAAAGTCATCGCCCGAAGTGCGGCTAGACCAGTTGGGTACCAAGAGGAACGGATGAAGCAAAAACACAAAAACCATCAGGGGAACGGTGCGCGTCGTGGGGTGATGAATGCTCTTTCTGCCCTGTCGGCTAAGCCGGCACAGGGAGAGCAACATGACACGCGCAGCACACCGTCGTTCACCGTCTCGCCTCGTTTCATCGATAGCCGCCTGAAGCAGTTCTGCACTCGTTAGCATTCCGCTGACGATTCGGGACACCACCGGTTCTTCAACCGGGCTGATTTGAGTCAACACGGTCAATTTTTTGCCAAGCCATCGGCTTTGGCCAGGGAGAGCGTACGCGCATGACTTCGAAAGCGGCCGACCACAACGGAACCATCACTGCGACCCAAGCCCCGTCACTCATCACGGCCGACAAACTGCCCTTCAAGCAGTTCGTCTGGGGCGCGGGCATCGAGTGCTCGTTCCTGCCCCACCTGAACGTCGATCAGTTCGATTGGACGCAGCACAACCGATTCTGGCGCGACGACTTCAAGCGTGCCAAGGAAGAGCTGGGCATCACCCACCTGCGCTACGCCCTGCCGTGGCACAAGCTGGAGACGTCGCCCGGCAAGTTCGACTGGGCAATGGCCGACGAGCGCATCGAGGCGCTCGACAAGCTGGGCATCAATCTGATGCTCGACGTCATGCACTTTGGCACACCGCTGTGGCTGAAGCAGGCCGTGGGCGACCCCGAGTTTCCAGAAGCGCTTGAGCGCTTCACCACTGCGATTGTCGGCCGCTACAGCAGCACCGTAAAGACCTGGTGCCCGTTCAACGAGCCGCTCGTCAGCGCGCTGTTCAGCGGCGACTTCGGCTTCTGGCCGCCCCACCAGCGCAAGTGGCGCGGGTACATGCCCGTGCTGTCGCGCATCGTGCAGGGCGTGGCCCGCGGCATTCGCGCCATTCGCAACACGGCGCCCGAGTCGATCGTGCTGCTGTGCGATGCGGTCGAAACGTACAAGACCCGCGTGAAGTCGCTGGAGACGGAAGTCGCCCGCCGCAACATGCGCCGCTTCCTGGTGATGGACCTGCTCACCGGCCGGGTCGATAAGCACCACCCGATGTTCTCGTGGCTCAACAGCTACGGCATGAACGAGCTGGACCTCGAATGGTTCCGCTCGAACCCGCAGCAACCCGACGTCTTCGGCCTCGATTATTACCCGCACAGCGATTGGCAGCTCGATCACGGCCCGCTCGGCAAGGTGCGCCAGCGTCGCGCCGATAACCCGACCGGTCTGTACAAGGTCGCCAACGCCTACTGGCAGCGTTACGGCATCCCGCTGATGCTGACCGAGACCAGCATCGAAGGGCAGCCGATCAATCGCGAGATTTGGCTCGAGACGAACATCGACCACATCCGCCGGTTGCGCGAGGACGGCGTGCCGATGCTGGGCCTGGTCTGGTGGCCCATGATTGACCAGGTCGACTGGGACGGCGCCCTCACGCACCGCGTGGGCAAGATCCACGAGGTGGGCCTGTTCAACATCAAGAAGACCGCCGACGGCACGATGAACCGCGTCGCCAGCCCGCTGGTGGCGATGTTCAAGGAGTTCGCGACCAGTGGCGACGAGAAGATTGCTAAGCTGGGTGAGATCAACTACCCCTCGCCGGAGGCCGACGACGAGCAGCTGCCCCCGATCGGTGAGTGGATTCAACCGACGATGGCCGTGACCGCCGAGGCCCCCACCACGCCCGCCAAGAGCGGTGGCAGCGCGATCGCCGACCCCGTCCCTGGCGCCGCCGCCGAGCCGGCCGCCGCCAAGGCTGCGGTCATGTCGCAGACGAGCGGGCTGGAGATTCCGGAAGTTGATGCCGGCAAGCAGACCGATCGCTACGGCATCGTCGTCTTCTGCCACTTGCGCTGGGGCTTCGTCTGGCAGCGCCCGCAGCAGTTTCTATCGCGCTTCGCCAAGAAGCATCCGATCCTGTTCATTGAAGAACCCTTCTTCGATCGACCGGAAGGCGCCGAGCCGGATTTGCAGTTCCACCGCGTGATGCCGAACGTCACCGTCTTCTGCCCGCACGTTTCTCCGTCGCTGGCGAAGAACCCCAAGTTGCCGGCGATGCTTCGTGAATGGGCCAAGGAAGCGATCGAGGTAATGAACGAGAACGGCGACTTCGAGCGCCCCGTCCTCTGGTACTACAGCCCGATGGACAGCGCCTGGTCGCTGGGCCACTTCGAGAACCGCGGCGTGGTCTACGACTGCATGGACGAGCTCTCGCAGTTCAGCGGCGCCCCGAAGCAGCTCGTGAACAACGAGGCCCGCCTGATCGAGCACGCCGACGTCGTCTTCACCGGTGGCTACGAGATGGGCGCCAACAAGAAGCGTCTGCACGACAACGTGCACATCTTCGGCTGCGGCGTGGAGTTCAGCCACTTCAACAAGGCCCAGGACCCCGAGACCGTCATCCCGGCCGACATCGACTTCATGAACCGCCCCATCCTGGGCTGGTTCGGCGTGGTCGACGAGCGCGTCGATTACGCGATGGTCGGTGAGATGGCCCGCATGCGTCCCGACTGGTCGTTCGCGATGGTCGGACCCGTGGTGAAGGTCGACCCGAACCTGCTGCCGCACTTCCCCAACCTGTTCTGGCTGGGCGGGCGCGATTACCAGCAGCTGCCCAACTACTGCGCGGCGTTCGACGTGAACATGATGTGCTTCGCCAACAACGCCGCCACGCAGTACATCAACCCGACCAAGGGCCTGGAGTACATGGCGACCGGCAAGCCGATCATCAGCACGCCGGTGAAGGACGTCGTGCGGCAGTGGAGCGACACGGTCTACATCGCCAAGACCGCCGAGGAGTTCGTCGCCGCTGCCACCAAGGCGATGGAGCAACCCGACCGCGAGCGTCTCGATCGCGGCTTGGCACTGGCCAAGCAAAGCAGTTGGGAAGTGACCGTCGCCGAGATGCAGCGGCTGATCAAAGAGGCGATCACCAAGAAGGAGCGCCGCTCGAACCGCAACATCCAACCGCTGACGGAGATGGAGCTCGAGTACCAATATCAACACACGCAGGGCTCGTAGGCCGGAATCTGTAGGGGCGACACTTGTGTCGCCCTCCCCGGTCTGCACGAACGAACGAGGGCGAGACAAGTCTCGCCCCTACGAAATCAACAAAGGAAGACCCCAATGGAAGAGAAGAAGAACGAAAAGAAGATCGTCATCATCGGCTGCGGCCCCACCGGCCTCGGCGCGGGCTATCGCCTGAAGGAACTGGGGTACAAAAACTTCCAGATGTACGACCGCCTGCCCTACATCGGTGGCCTGTCCGCCAGCTTCAAAGACGAAGCCGGCTTCACCTGGGACATCGGTGGCCACGTGATGTTCAGCCATTACAAGTACTACGACCAGTGCTTCGAAACGCTGATGGGCAACGACTTCCAGATGAACAACCGCGAGTGCTGGGTTCGCATGTTCGAGAACTGGGTCCCGTATCCGTTCCAGAACAACATCCGCTACCTGCCCAAGCAGCAGCAGTTCGAGTGCCTGTCGGGCCTGATCGAAGCCCAGACGAAGCGCGACCACAAGGCCGCCACGAACTTCAAGGAGTTCATCGACGCCGTCTTCGGCGACGGCATCTCCAAGCACTTTATGACGCCCTACAACTTCAAGGTCTGGGCGCACCCCGCCGAGATGATGAACAAGGAATGGATCGGCGAACGCGTCGCCGTCCTCGACATCAACCGCGCGCTGAAGAACGTCGTCCTCGGCGGCGACGACTTCGGTTGGGGACCCAACAACCAGTTCAAGTTCCCGCTCTTTGGCGGCACGGGCGAGTTCTACAAGCGCTTCGGCAAGCCGCTCGAAGGGCACGTGAACCTGAACAAGACCATCGACTTCATCAACATGAAGAAGAAGGAGATCCGGTTCAAGGACGGCGAGATCGTGAAGTACGACATCCTCATCTCGTCGATGCCCGTGAACAAACTCTGCAACGACGTCATCAACGGCGAGATGCCCCGCGAGATCAAGAAGGCCGCCGCCGGCCTGAAGAAGAGCGGCGGGTACATGGTCGGCATCGGCATCAAGCAGCCCTGCCCCAGCACCAAGTCGTGGATGTACTTCCCCGAGGACAACTGCCCGTTCTACCGCGTCACGTACCTGTCGAACTACAGCCCGTTCATGACCCCCGACAAGGACACCCACTACAGCCTGCTCTGCGAGACCAGCTACAGCGAGCACAAGCCCGTGAACAAGGACACGATCGTGGAGGAGACGATCACCGGCCTCGTCAACGCCGGCATGATCACCGATGAAGACCGCAAGGACATCATCAGCAAGTGGGTCTACCACGCCGAATACAGCTATCCCACGCCGTCGGTAGAGCGCGACGAGATTTTGCAGCAGGTCATCCCGTACCTGGAGACGCAGGACATCTACTCGCGCGGCCGTTTCGGCATGTGGAAGTACGAAGTGTCGAACACCGACCACAGCCTGATGCAGGGCGTGGAAGTCGTAAACCGCCTGGTTCTGGGCGAAGCTGAAAGCACGATCGGCATTAAGTACGAAAGCACCGACGACGGCCGCAACGCCGCCCGTCACGAGCGCAGCGTTCACGCTGGCTCCGGCGACCCGAAGAAGGCCGCCGAACGCGCCGCCGCTGGCAGCGTCCTCACTTCAGTGAGCACGTCCACCGCCGGCCCGAAGACCAATCCCGACTCCGTCATCCCCAGCACCAAGCCGGGCCAGACGGTCGTCAGCAAGGTCGCAACGGTCGTGAGCGCGATCGAGAACGCGGTCACGAAGGTCACCAACAAGAACAACCCCGGCGACAAGGACGAAGTTCACGTCTCCGAGGAAGAACTCGGCGTCACCACCCCAAGGAGCCCCAAGTAATGAAAACGCAACCCAACGCCCCTCGGAAACACCCCGGCCAACGCGTGCGCTCCGATCGTAAGACCAAGACGCACCCGGACCGCCAGTAACCGACCGCCGTCGGCCCGTACGCCCGATCCAACTCCATCCGCGTGCCAGCGGCTTCGCTTTGCGACCATCAATAAGCGAAGCCGCCGGCGGTTGGGGACGGTTTGGCCAAGGTTCCGACGTCGCACGACGATCCCGTCCTCAAACTTCTCTTCCGCGCGACGCGGGTGGTGGATTATCCACTGCCCGCGTCGCCTTTATTTGCCACCTCGCACTTGCTCCGCGAGGCTGAACTCAATCAAGCGATGGCGCTCGCCATTCCCGTGGCATGGGCGTCTCGCCCATGCTCGACATGAGGTCGTAAGACTCAGTTCGCTTCAGAGCGGCTTGAACGACGCGGCAACCAGCAAATCAAAGCTCCCATTCCAGTTCACACGCATGGGCGAGACGCCCATGCCACGGTCGGATCGGACGCGGCGATGATTCGGCGCCCAACTCGAACTCATTCCGCCTACCGCTGAGCCCGTTGCGGCGCGGAAGTTGCTTCGCTTACCCGCAATGACTCGTGCACATCTCGACAGCCCTACAGCAGTTTCCCAACACACCTCGCGTTGGTTCCTCCCGGCCCTCCTAGGTCAGGCAGCGACGGACTTCCTCACATCGTCGCGCGCCCTACCGCCGGGCACCTGGCGACGATGGGCGGTGCGCCTCGCGATCGGCTGGATCGCCTGCATGCTTATTACCGCCGGCGTCACGCTCGTCGCGCAGCGATGGGAACGAACCTGGCTGGGCGATTGGGATGATCGAACGCTCGCCACCATCGAGCGCGGGCCGATGTCGTTCAGCAACGCCATCCTGTTCGAGTCGCCCGGCAATCTGATCTACGTCATCCCCCTGCTCCTCTGCGTCGTGATCGTCGCAGCGCGATATCGCCAGCCGGTGTTCGCGGTGACGATCGTCGTCTCGTGGCTGCTCGCCCGCACGCTGGTCTACTGGGGCTGGCACTTGTGGGACCGCCCGCGGCCGCAAGTCATCGCGGGCGGCGTCGCGGCGCCGCCGTTGCACTCGTTTCCGTCGGGGCACATGGTCTTGTCGCTGTCGGTCTACGGGCTGTTGGTGTGGGCGTGGTGCCGGGCCTCGGGCAGTTGGGTGGAACGCGTGATCGCGATCCTGGTTGGCATCGCCTGGTGTGCCGTGCTGGGATATGCCCGCGTCCGACTCGGCACGCACTGGCCGAGCGATGTCATCGGCGGCGCGATCATCGGCCTGCCTTGGGTCGCGGTCATGGTGTGGGCCCTACGTGCCGTCGACAACCCCCCCCCCTGCCCGCCCTGCGCGACGGTGTCGTCACCCGCTGATGCCGTGACGTAAATCGCCCGTCCCCGTACGTCGGCTCATGCCGTACCCTCGCGCGATGCAAAAGAAGGTTCTGGCACTAGGCGGGCTCGGGTTGGCGTTTGTGCTGTTGGGCGGCACATGGGTGGGGTTGCTGCGCCTCCTGCCCGATGGGTTGCCGTACCGCATCGCGATCTTCGTCATCGGTCTGATGGTCGTGGCGGTCTACATCGCGCTGCTGGTCCTGCACGTGCGCAGGATCCTCGGCGACCGGGGCAGCCTCGCGTTTCAACTGACCTGCGTGCTCGGCGAGATGGTGCTTCTGTTGGCAGCGTTCGCCTCCATTCACCAACGGCTGGGCATCCTCGACAACACCGGCGCAAGCACCACGGTCGTCCACGACTTCTGGCGCAGCTTCTACTTCTCGTTCATCACGTTCACCTCGGTCGGCTTCGGCGACTTCTACCCCGTCGCTGCCGGTCGAGCGCTGGCCGCATTGCAGGGCTTCACCGGTTACCTCGTGCTGGGCATCCTCGCCTCCACCGCCGCCTCATTGCTCTCGCCGCACTCGCCCGAGGGTCCGCACGACAACGAGGCCGATTAGAAGACGTGAGCATCGCGTGTGACGCCTGTAGGCCCAACGCTAACCGCCGTCGGTCCAACGATCCGTCCCCTTGCATCGACGCGCATTTCCGGCAGGATGTGCGACCGATCGACTACCGCAGGAGAGACCAGATCATGATGCAGCCTTGGTTCACCGACGCGAAGCTTGGGATCTTCATTCATTGGGGCATTTACTCCGCCGGCGAATGGGGCGAGAGTTGGCCGTTCTTCGGCGGGCAGGTGCCGTACGACCAGTACATGGCCCAGGCCAGCACGTTCACCGCCCAGCGGTACGACCCCGAAGCCTGGGCCGAACTGTTCGCCGCCGCCGGCGCCACCTATGCCGTGCTGACGGCCAAGCATCACGACGGTTTCGCGCTCTGGCCCACGAAGCAGAACAAGCTGAACGCCGTCGAAGGCTCACCCGCGGGCCGCGATCTCATCGGCCCCTACTGCGACGCGCTGCGCCGGCGCGGGTTGAAGGTTGGCATCTACTATTCGCACCTGGACTGGTCGCACCCCGACTAGGCCAGCGTGCTGCCGAAGGGCAAGCAGCCGCATGACCACGGCAACCGCCACGCCAACAAGTTCGCCTACCCGCAGGATGGCGAACACCCCGAGCGCTGGGAACGCTTCCTGGCCTTCCACCGCGCGCAGTTGAAGGAACTCTGCGAGACGTACAAGCCCGACCTCCTCTGGTTCGACGGCGACTGGGAGCGCGACCCCGAACAGTGGCGTTTCGAGGAACTGCGCCAGCAACTACACACCTGGGCCCCCGGCGTCATCCTCAACAGCCGCATGGGTGGCCACGGCGATTACGGCACGCCCGAGCAGGCCATTCCCATCACCCCGCCCAAGGGGCCGTGGGAGTTCTGCGTCACCATCAACGACTCGTGGGGTTTTCAGAAGAAGGACAAGAACTTCAAGACCGTCCGCCAGTGCGTGCGCATGCTCGCCGAGTGCGCGAGCATGGGCGGCAACCTGCTGCTGGACGTCGGCCCCAAGAGCACCGGCTCGATCCAACGCGAACAGGTGGACGTGCTGCGCGGCCTGGGCCGCTGGGCGAACGTGCACGCCGAGTCGCTCTACGGCACCGTCGCCGGCCTGCCCCACGGGCACGTCTACGGCACCTCCACGCTCAACCGCGCCCGCGACGTGCTCTACGTGACGATCTTCGACCGCCCCAACGACGCCATCGCCGTCAAAGGCATCCGCAACAACGTCACCCGCTGCACGATCGTCGGCGGCAACGGCGAGCCCCTCGTTCACCGCAAGCTCGGCGGCGCCCCGTGGGCCCACCTGCCCGGCGTGCTCTGGATCGACGTCCCCGAAGCCGCGCTCGACCCCGACGCCACCGTCATCAAGATCGAACTCGACGGCCCCCTCGACCTCTACACCGGCTCGGGCGACGCCATCACGATGAACCAGTAGTCGCCGTCGGTATGGGTCTAGTCCTTCACGCGGAAGCAGAGGTTCGCCGTCGCGACGCTGCGGCCATCGTCGTTGGCAATGATCAGGCATAGCCGGTATGCGCCGGGCTTCGTCGGCATGGCGATCGCCACGCGACCGTCGTCCGTCGGGTGAAGGCCCTCGTACAGGATCGGCAGGTCGGGCTCGAAGTCGCCGCCTAGCTTGCGCTCGGCCGCCTCGTGGGTGATCGACCATTCGTACTTCACGGGGCGCTTCTCATCGACCAGCGACACGACCGCCTCGGCCGCCTCGCCCGGTTTGAACTCGTGCGACGCGCGATCCGTGAACCCGATTGCGTTGATGCGCGGCGCGCGTGTATCGGCCCACCGACCGGTCCAGGCGAAGGTCATCGCGTCGATCACGCCCGTCCGCCGGCCGTCCTTCAGGAACATGCCGTACCACGTCGCGGTCAGTTCCTGCTTGTGGTCCCAGTAGAACGCGTACGACCCCAAACACCGCTTGTCGCCCGACACCGCGGCGTGCGCTCGAATGTACTGCTGCTCCTTCTCGGTGCTGGTCGGTTCGATCGACGCGTCCCACGCGGTGGTCGGAACCTCCCAATGGCCGTTCGGACCAAACTCGGTCAGGAAATAGGGCAAATCGAACTTCACCGCATCCAGCTGCGCCGGCAGTTGCGGCGTCCCGCCGTAGCTGTTGATGCCGACGTACTGAAAGTTCGGGCAGCGCGTGGTGACGAACTTCGCCCGCCGCTCGTCCATCCCCGCCAGGCTGATGCCCACGGGATGGTTCGGGTCGATCGCCCGCGCCATTCCGGCCAGCACGTTCATCTCCGTCAGCGCGCGGTCGAACGCGTCCGCATCGGGCGCCGAGAACTCGACCTCGTTCCCGACCGACCAGACCAGCAACGCCGGGTCGTCCTTGTGCTGGCGGATAAATTGCTTGAAGCGCTCGCGCTGGGCCAGCACCTTCGCCTCGTCCTTGTAATCGAACCCGTGGCGCGGCTTGCCGGGGTCGAAGCTCAACATCACGGTCAACCCGCGCCGCCCCGCCTCCTTCAGCGTCCAGTCGGCGTGCGCGGGATCGTACGCGCGGACCGAGTTGCCCCCCGCCGTCACCAGTTCGTCCAATCGCACCGCCTCGCCCCAGATGCACACGCCCTTCGCCACGTAAGGCTGCCCGCCGCGCAGCATCCGCCAGCCGCCGCCTTCATCGCGCTCGATCACCGTCGGCTCTGCCAGCGTCTTTGCAGTAAGCATCATGGTGATCAAAAAGATGAACAACCCGGTGCGAAGCAGGTTCAGGGACATAAGGTTCCTCTGAAATCGCGATGCTCAGCGATCTAACTTCCGACGCGTAGCCGGCCGAGGACGACGAAGTCTCGCCATCACTTGCCCTCCGTGCGACACTGCCGCAAGAGGCCACCAAAGGATGGCGTACGAACCTGTGCCACCCCGCCAATGGCCTCACTCTTCGTAGATCGACCCGTGCGACACGCCAGCCAGGCGCAGCGTCGCCGAGAGGATGCCGCGGTGGTGGGCGGTGTGCGTGAAGACCCACTTGCGCAGGCAGTCCCCCTTGGCCATCGTGAAGATCTCGTGCTGCCCCATCCGCATCGTCCACGACTGGGCCATCGTCTCGTCGCTCACACCCTCCAGCGCCGCCAGCGACCCCGCCAAGTTCGAATCGAAGCGCGCCAGCATCGCCGCCACGTCGCCCGTCGGCGCCGCTTGCTGCTCGGCATCCACCGCCGCCAGATCCAGGCCCGGCTCGTTCACGATGCCCGGCACCCACCCGACGATCTCCACCAGATGGCTGGCGTTCCAACCGATCGTGTGCAGGCCATGACCCGGGGTGAAGTCAAGCTTGTCTGCCGGGATGCGCGCCAGCAGCCGGCGGGTCGTCTCCGCCTCGCGACTCAGTTCAGGGATCATCAGTTGAGCGATCGTCATGACGAACGAAGATAGCAGCCACGCGATGGCTGGCAAGCCGCGTTCAGATGGGGGTCAATCCTGCCGCACGATCCGTGTGATGAATGGACCGCGGGCATCACCCGCCCTGCTTCACTTCGCGATCGCTCACGCCGCCCGGTTGACTTGCATCGTCGCGGGGTGGCCCTTGGGCACGCCGAGGTAGACGAGGTGCTGGGCCTCGTCGCCCGTGCGGGTCGAGCGGACGGCCTGCACGACGTACGTCACCTGCGCCGTGCCCGGGGGCAGCGTCAGGTCGACGAAAGACTTCTTGCCGACCACGCCCACGAACGCCATCCCGCCGCCATCAAGGCTGCGGCTGACCTTGTACATCGTCCCCTCGGCACCGTGCGGATGGTCGCACTGCCAGCGCAGCAACAGCGCGCCGTTGTTCCGCAGCTCCGTCGTAAACGTATGCGGCGTGCCCGGCGCGCCAACCGGCGACCCGGCCGACTGCTGTGGCAGGTGCGCCAGCGACAGTACCGCCGGATCGGACCGACCCGCCTTGGCGCGAACCTTGGCAATCAGCGCCGCCCCCTGCTCCGCCATCGCCCGCATCGCCCCCTCGCACTTGCTCGTCGCGGCACGCGCCGCGGCCTGCGCCTGCGCCTGCTCGCTCTGGGCCGCCTTCGCGGCCTCCACGCGCGCCGCCAGCTGCTCGACCTCCTCGGTCGTCAGCCCGATCTCCGCCGCCCGCTCCAGCCAGACCGTGGCGTGTGTCTGAAAGTACGCCAACTGCGAGCTCTTGTCTTTCGGCACCACACGCATGACGGTCACTCCATTGCCTTCTCGCCCACGCGCCTGTCGCGTGGCCCTCCTGCCATCGACCCGATCCGCCTGTTGCTGAAGAAACTTCCGCCCCTCATCCCGCGTCCGAGAATTGTCAGGGTGTCGCCCCCACCAACGCCCCCGCCCCCGCAACCCTACCCCTTGCCGCCACCCACCAGACCCCGGCCGCCGTCCCCCCGGCCCCTGTCCGAAACCCTCGGCCCTGTGTCCGAACGATTCGGGCACCGGCCCGAACGCCTCGGACACGGGCCCGGACCGTCCGGACACCGGCCGCCCCCACACCGGCCCCGGCCCCCAACGCCGCTCAAGGGGCCCACCTCATCCCGAACGGTCAACGTTCCATCTCCCCTGCGACCCACCCGCGCCACCACAGTTCATCCGCGCCGCGACACATGACCAACTCCCCGCCGCCCCTCTTACCCCCTCTCCCGCGTACCCGCGGGGGAGGGCTGGGGTGGGGGCTCTTCGATTGTGCAGTTGATCCCCCGCCCCCTCCCTAACCCTCCCCCGGCGCAGGCGGGAGAGGGGACCAGTCTGAGTGTGCCGGGTGCCACGGGCGGTACGCCGCCCGTGCTGTGTGGCATGAAGCAAAACACGGGTGGAGTACCACCCGTGGCACCCGGCGGAAAAGAATGGTGGGGATGAACCCCACCCTACGAAACTGCATGGCCTTTAGATCACTGGACCCCACTGACCCGGCAACACGTCGACGCCTCGGCGACCATTGAGTTTGAAGGCATGATCAACGTGGGGAAAGTAATCTTCAATCCACGGCGTGAAACCCTCCAACTTGCTTTTGCCCCAATATCGATTCGTTCGAGCGGCCACGTCGACTCGTTGCGCGCGGGCAAACTCTTTCTTCAGAGCGAGAAACGTCGGAGTCAGTTCGCCGATTTCCAACGCCTCACATACAGCTAGCGTGAAAACGTAACGATCATCGGCGCTGCGCACCAATTGCAGATAGACATCTTCGGCCAACCCATCGCGTCCGCATTGTGGCCGGCTGGGCAAACTTAACGCGAGATTCGAAAACTCCGGGCTCGCCACCGCGAACGCTGCACCACCTGGCAGCGCCTTGGCGACGTCACGGTCCGAGCCAGTCATCCTCCCGAATCTTACTTCTTTCTGCGCATCGAAGATGGAAACGCTGAACTGCGGCTTGCCCCTTGCGGAAACCTTAAGAATTGGCCGGACCAGCGACGAGAGCCGCATGAAGAAAAGAGCATGCCAAGGCGGTTGCGCTCCAGAACTGCCGGCGATCAGCAACACGTCGTATCGTCGATGAGCATATCCAACCATGATTCCTACCGGTTGTTACTGCGCCACCGCCCGCTGGGCGGCCTCGTCCTTCGCCAGCTTCACGAAGTCCGCGATCGGCATCGCGCCCTTGTCGTCGCCCTTTCGGGTGCGGACGGCGACGGTGTTGGTGGTGGTTTCCTTGTCGCCGATGATGAGCATGTAGGGGACCTTCGCCATCGTGGCGGTGCGGATCTTGGAGCCGATCTTGTCGCTGGCGAGGTT
The DNA here is from genome assembly GCA_035998445.1 of Tepidisphaeraceae bacterium. Classification (NCBI taxonomy): domain Bacteria; kingdom Pseudomonadati; phylum Planctomycetota; class Phycisphaerae; order Tepidisphaerales; family Tepidisphaeraceae; species Tepidisphaeraceae bacterium. The sequence goes on from DASYHQ010000018.1 coordinate 429,799, forward strand.
GGATTCGACGCGCAGGCCGGCGAGCTTCAGGTCGTCGGTGACCTTCTGGGCGTAGTCGTTGAACTTCTCGCTGATGCTTAACACGGCCACCTGCACCGGGGCGAGCCAGAGGGGGAAGGCGCCGGCGAAGTGTTCGGTGAGGACGCCGATGAAGCGTTCCATGGAGCCGAAGGGGGCGCGGTGGATCATGACGGGGACGTGCTTGGCGTTGTCGGCGCCGATGTAGGAGAGGTCGAAGCGTTGCGGCAGTTGGTAGTCGACCTGCACGGTGCCGAGCTGCCATTCGCGGCCGATGACGTCCTTGATGACGAAGTCGATCTTCGGGCCGTAGAACGCGGCCTCGCCGGGCTCCTTCGTGAACGGCACGCCGAGCGATTCGGCGGCGGCGATGCAGGCGGCTTCGGCGCGGTCCCACTGGCCGGCGTCGCCGACGTACTTGGCGCTGTCGGGGTCGCGCAGGCCGACGCGCACGCGGTAGTCGTTCATGCCGAGAGTGCCGAGGACGATCTTCACCAGTTCGAGGCAGCCCTGCACTTCGGCGGCCACCTGGTCTTCGGTGACGAAGAGGTGGGCGTCGTCCTGGGTGAAGCCGCGCACGCGGGTCATGCCGCCGAGTTCGCCGGACTTTTCCCAGCGATAGACGGTGCCGAACTCGGCCAGGCGCACGGGTAGATCGCGATAGCTGCGCTGTTCGCTGGAGAAGATCTTGATGTGCATGGGGCAGTTCATCGGCTTGAGCAGGTAGCCGTCGATGTCGCCCTTCTCCATGCGGTTGGAGAGTTCGCCGCAGCCGCAGTTTTCCTTGGCGAGCATGTCGTAGAACTCGCGGTCGATGATCGGCGGGAACTGCGAATCGCGGTAGTACGGGAAGTGGCCGCTGGTCTTGTACAGTTCCAACCGGCCGATGTGCGGGGTGAAGACCTGGCTGTAGCCTTGGCGGCGAAGGTGTTCGCTGATGAAGTTCTGCAGTTCCTGGCGGACGACGGCGCCCTTGGGCTTCCAGAGGATCAGGCCCTGGCCGACGGTTTCATCGATGGTGTACAGGCCCAAGGCGGGGCCGAGCACGCGGTGGTCGCGCTTCTTGGCTTCTTCGAGCACGCGCAGATGTTCGTCGAGCTGCTTCTTGTCGAAGAAGGCGGTGCCGTAGATGCGGGTGAGCTGTTCGCGGTCGCTGTCGCCGCGCCAGTAAGCGCCGGCGACGCTCATCAGTTTGAACGACTTAATGCGGCCGGTGGACGGAAGGTGCGGCCCGCGACAGAGGTCGGTGAAGTCGCCCTGGCGGTAGATGCTGACGCTGGTCTCGCCGGCGCAGGCGAGTTCGTCGACGATCTCGTCCTTGAAGCGCTGCCCCTCGGCGTGCAGCAAGGTCTTGGCGGCGTCGGGGGTCACTTCCTCGCGGCTGAACTTCTCGTCGGCGGTGATGATCTTCTGCATCTCGGCCTCGATCTTCGGCAGATCGTCGGCGGAAATGCTGACGCCCTGCGGGAACTCGAAGTCGTAGAAGAAGCCGCTCTCGATGACCGGGCCGATCGTGTACTGCAGCTTGGCGCCGTACAGGTGGCGCAGGGCTTCAGCCAATACGTGGGCGGTGCTGTGACGCATGACGAAGAGGCCGTCGGCATCGCGCTCGGTGATGATGGCGACCTTGGGGTTGCCCGTGAGCGGGTGCGAGAGGTCGACGAGCTTGCCGTCCACCTTGCCCACGATGGCGGCTTGGGCGAGGCGCTTGCCGATGGATACGGCCAGCTGGTAGACGGTGGAGCCGTCGGGGAGTTCTTTGACTGAGCCGTCGGGAAGTTCGATCTGGGCCATGTTCGGTGCCTCGTTGGGTCGGTCGTCGTACGGGTTCGGGCTTTCCAGGAAGACGGGCTCACTGAAGTGAGACCGCCGCGGGAAGGCCGGGGTCGGGTGCGTCGTCGTCACTCGAGCGACAAACGAAAACCGCCCGGCTGAAACCGGGCGGGCGTTGGCATCGAGAATGCATTCCACGACGCGATTCAACGCCCGGCGAAGCCGCTGCGCGTGGTCGTGGTCGTCGTGAAACGCGAGTTTCGCACGTCCACGATGATAATGGCGAGGGTGGGGAGAATCAAACCGGCGGGATGGCGACAGGGGAGAATCCAAGCCCCAATGCCAAACAAAGCACCAATGACCAAATCCCAATCAGAGAATGGTCCTCTGTGTCTGCCTCTGTGTCTGCCTCTGTGCCCTCTGTGTCCTCTGTGGTTCAACTCTTCTTCGCGCCAACTTCGCGACTCCTTCGCGCTCTTCGCGTCTAACGCTTCTGCGTTGAATACGGGGGGAGATCGGGCGGAGAGACAGGCAGGAATGTCCGTCCTACAGAAGGCACACACGGCGTCGGCGGGTGGCAGTCACTTGGCGTTGTACGGCTCGTCCTCGGTCGGCAGCAACGCAGTGACGGCGGTGAAGAGCAGCATGATCGCGAACAGGGCACACATCAGCGTCGGCATGATGCTGTAGTTCGACTCGTTGTGCGTCGCGCCCCGCCAGATCACCAGGACCGCCACCACCATGATCGCCAGCGCCTGAAGAAGCTTAACCGTCCTCGATATCCCATTCTGCATTGCGTCTTCCCTGATGTTGCTGCCAGAGGCGGCGGCGGCGCTTGCCTACAAATCAGCCGCGCCACCGACGATCGCTCAACGTTTGCCCACATTGGCGGCCGAAACCCATTCAACTGGCCCTTAGCTAACGAACGATGTGCCGCGCGTGGGGAATGTGAGAATTCGCGAGGCGAAGGGGTTAGTGCCCGCCCCACTGTCGTAGTAGTTTGCGGGCGTCGCGCGCGTCCGCTCTTCACGTAGCATGGGCGTTCCGCCCATGACTGCGAACAGAACGAGCATCGGGATTCATAGCTTGCAGCGCCGTCGAAGCCGTTGGGCCACAAAACAACTCTTCCGGCCTCACAGCGGTCATGGGCGAGACGCCCATGCTACGTGAAGACGGCCAATGGACATTTTCCCGATTCTTTGGTTGTGTTCGCTGCGGGAATTCGCTTACACCTACGGGACATGTCAGACACCACTTCCGCTCCCAATGCCGGTTCTTCCGAGTCCGAACACAACACGCTGGTCCGCGCAATCGGGCCGGTCACGCTGATCATCTATGGCGTCGGCAGCATGCTGGGGGCGGGCATTTACGGATTGATCGGTGAGGCGGCGGGCCGAATGGGCAGCGCGATCTGGTTGGCGTTCCTGTGCGCCATGGTCGCGGCGCTGCTCACGGGTCTAAGCTATGCCAACCTCGGCTCACGCTACCCACGGGCCGCCGGGGCGGCGTATGCGACGCACCGGGCGTATCGCCTGCCACTGCTGACGTACGTCGTCGGGCTGGCGATCGTCGCTTCAGGTTTGACCAGCATGGCGACGGGGTCGCGCGTGATCGGCGAGCAGATCATGCTCGCGGTGTCGGCGGTCGATCCGAAGGTGTCCGGCTGGCCCATCGTCATCGCGGCGGTCTACCTCGTGCTGCTGTCGGGGCTCGTCTTTCGCGGCATTAAAGAGAGCATGTGGTTCAACATCGTCTGCACCGCCGTCGAGGCGGGTGGCCTGCTGCTGGTGATCGCGGTGGGCATGAAGTATTGGGGATCGGTGAATTACCTGCAGGGGCCGGTGGCGGCCGACGGGTCGATCTCGCCGCTCACGATCGCGCTGGTGCTGCAGGGGGGCGTGCTGACGTTCTTCTCGTTCATCGGCTTCGAAGACATCCTGAACGTGGCCGAGGAATGTAAGACGCCGACGACGACCATTCCCATCGGACTGGTGGGCGCGATGCTGATCTCGACCGCGATCTACATGGCGGTGGCAATCACGGCGGTCAGCGTGCTGCCACCGGCGGAACTGGCGACGAAGAACCTGCGCGGCGTGATCGCGGTGGCGGCGCCGTGGTTCCCGCCGGCGCTATTTACGGTCATCACCTGCTTCGCCGTCGCCAACACGGCGCTGCTGAACTACGTGATGGCCAGCCGGTTGATCTACGGCATGAGCCGACAGGGCTTGATGCCGACCGCGATGGGCCGGGTGCACCGCACGCGCCGCACGCCGCACGTGGCGATCTTCACCCTGCTGGGGATCATCCTGATTCTGATGCTCAGCGGCCAAGTGGGCCGGTTGGCCGACGCCACGGTGCTGCTGTTGTTGACGGTCTTCACGATCGTGAACGTGGCTCTGGTGATTTTGAAGTTCCGTCCCGCCGAGCCGCGCGGGCGGTTCGAGGTGCCGTTCGTCATTCCCCTGCTGGGCGCCGGCGTCTGCGCGACGCTGCTGATCACCCGCGTCGCCGCCCGGGGTAAGGATGGCTACTTCGACTGGGCCGCCCCGCTCACCGCCGGCGTACTGATCGCGGGCATCGTGACGCTGTACTTCGTCCTGCATCCGAAAAAAGTTGTGATGGACGATTGAGAACGGCAGGCGGGTCGGAATGGAGCCAACGAGGATCGAACTCGTAACCTCCTGCTTGCAAAGCAGGCGCTCTCCCAATTGAGCTATGGCCCCGCGCGATTGCGGATAGGCAGTATATGAACGTTCGCCGTCTGGCACAAATGGGCAGAACGATCGGCACGTATCACCGCGGGCGTAACTGCCTTAAGCTGCAACCTGTCCACTCGCTTTCAGAATCTCCGCGATGATCTAAGTTCCTCGTGGATCAGCACCTGAACACTTACCAAACTTTTCTACCGATTTTCCTTGCGACACCCGACCGTGGCGCGGTAAACAGAAGCGCGAACGAACTCGACAATAAAGGGAGGCCAGGATGACCGTGCAGACCAATATCGAAACGCCACTGGGAACGATGCGGGCCATCGCGGATGACGAGCGGCTGCTGTTGCTGGATTTCATCGATCGCAACAAACCCACCGACCCCGCGGCGCGGTTTGATACCGCTGCGGCGAAGCTGGCGACGCAGTTCACGCAGGTGGCGGCTGCGGATCATCCGATTCTCGCCGAGGCCGCCCGCCAGCTCAGTGAATACTTCGCGGGCGAGCGGACTGATTTTTCCATCCCGCTGGCCCCTCAGGGCACCGTGTTCGAACAGCAGGCATGGAACTACCTGCAGTCCATTCCCTACGGCCAAACCCGCTCCTACGGCCAACAGGCGATCGGGCTGAACGCCCCGAAGTCCAGCCGGGCTGTCGGGCGCGCCAATGGGCGAAACGGCATCGCGATCGTCATTCCCTGTCACCGTGTGATCGGCGCCAGTGGCAGCCTCACCGGCTACGGCGGTGGCCTCGATCGCAAACGCTGGCTGCTTCAACACGAACAGCGGGCGACCGTGACGAGCGTTCGCTGAAAGTGTCGTTCGCGCGGAGTGGCAGGTGCGCTTGCCTAACGGTAGGAAGTGCGTTTTACGACGAAGGTTGAGCCGCAGGACGAAAAGGTGAGTACGCCATTGATGTTTGCGCGGCTCGCGTGTCGCGATACCGAGCTGTAGACACTGTCTGACGGATCATCCTCGGGTGCCCGGCCGTGGTAGTTGAAATCCCGATGGGAGCCTTGGCGACCTGAGGGATCTCGAATGACGAGCGATTTACGCCAGTGGGAGATCCCTCAGGTCGCTTAAGCTCCCATCGGGATGACAGACTCTTTCGTAGACGCTATGAGACGCTCTATCCGTAGAGCACGTAGAGCAGTGCCTAGCGTGCGTTTAACCGCGAGCGCAGACCACGCCCCGCCCGGCCCCTTTTGCTTCGTAAAGGACCCGGTCTGTCGAGTCCAGAAGTTCATCGATCGTTGTTGAGGGGGTCCAGCACTTCAGACCGATGCTCACCGTCACGCTGAGCGCCAATTGTTTGTGTTGTACCGGCGTCACCGCCAACGTGTCGGCGAATTTCGTTGCCCAGGCCTTGGCAGCGTCCAGTGACGTGTGCGACAAAATCACGAGGAACTCATCGCCGCCAATGCGGCAGCTGACGTCCGTGGCCCGTGTGGATCGACGCAGCACCTGTGCGAGGTGCTTCAACACGTAATCGCCGGTCGCATGCCCGTGAACGTCGTTGAATTCTTTGAAGTGATCGACGTCGATCAACGCGCAGGTCAGCGGGTGTCCGTGACGCCTCGCGAGCCCGATGCAACTCTCCAACTGCTCCATCGCTGCCCGGCGGTTCGTCAGGCCAGTCAGGTCGTCTCGAGATGCCAGTTGGACAAGCAGCTCGTTGGCACCGCGAAGTTCCCCGGCGAGTTGATTGGCCTCTTTTTGCAGCGCCACCAGTCGAGTCCACGCTTGCAGGCGCGCCATGAGTTCGACTTCGTTGAACGGCTTGGACAGAAAGTCATCGACGCCCGCGTCGAACGCCTCGACCAACTGCTCCTGCCCCGTGTTGGCCGTCAGCATCACGAAATGGGGCTGGGGCGTCAGCGGTCGCTGCCGCACCCATCGCAAAAGGTCGAGGCCCGACATCTGCGGCATCAGCCAGTCGGCCACCACGATGTGAACCGGTTCCGTCTCGATCACCGCCATCGCCATCGCCGCCGATTCCACCGAGATAACCCCATGTCCGGCGGCCAGTAAGTGGGCGTGCAACAGCGCGCGCGTCACCGCGTCGTCGTCGACGGTCAGGATGTTGAATGAAGTTGTGGCGGTGCGTCGCATCCGACATCCCTTCGAGGTTTACGCGGCCACGCTCAACAGTTCCCTGAACTGATCGCGAATCGCGACGAACTCGTTCTCCGCAGCGGTGAACGCGTCCACGACACGGGGGTCGAAGTGGCTGCCCGAGTCTTTGAGGATGATCCCCTTCGCCACCTCGTGTGCGAACGCGTCCTTGTACACGCGCTTGCTGGTCAACGCGTCGTACACGTCCGCCAGCGCGACGATTCGGGCGCACAGCGGAATCTGTTCACCTACGAGGCGCTCCGGGTAGCCGGTGCCGTCGAACCGTTCGTGGTGGGCCGCCGCCACGTCGCGGGCCATGCTGAGGAACTTCGTCTTCGGAAATCGCTTCAGCGACGCCGCCAGCGTCTCGGCGCCGATGGTCGTGTGCGACTTCATGATCTCAAATTCGCGGTCCGACAGTCGACCCGGCTTCAGCAGAACCGCGTCGGGTATGCCGACCTTGCCGATGTCGTGCAGCGGACTGGTGGAGTAGAGCAGGCGAACGTACTCGCCGTCGATCTGATCGGTGAAGTGCCCGAGCGCCAGCAGCTTGGTGGCCAGCGCACGCGAGTAGTTCATCACGCGCTCCAGGTGCGCGCCCGTCTCCGGGTCGCGCGATTCGGCCAGCTTTGCGAGCGCGAAGATCGCGACGTCGCGCGTCTCCAACGAGACGATTCGCTCGGCCGACGAGATGCGCGCCAGCAGTTCCGCCGGCTCGAAGGGCTTGGCCATGAAGTCGTCGGCACCGGCCGACAATCCCTGAACGCGCTCGGTTACGCTGTTGTGGCTGGTGAGCAGGATGAAGTAGACGTACGACTCAAGCCCGCTGCGCCGGACCTGCTGCGCCAGGCCCAGGCCGTCGAGTTCCGGCATCTCCCAGTCGGAAATGATGACCTGCGGCGCGTCGCGCTGGATCATCTCCAACGCGGCCCGACCGTTCTCGGCACTCACAACCTCGTGTCCCCCATCCACCAGCGAGTCGCGCAGCAACTCCAGTGCGATCACGTCGTCATCAACAATCAAAATACGCATAAGACAACCCTCGGCAACACATCAGGGCACGTTCGCTTGAGCATCCGTCGAACGGGATACGGCGTTCGGTATGAACGCGATGCACGTCTGTACTTCCCGCTCCAGCCGAACCAGCGTCTGTTCCGCGGTGGCGGCGTCCGCATCGGTGGAACGGCCAAGTTCCTCAAGTTCGGCGGCGGCCCGGCTAACCGAATTGGCAGCCAGATTCGCAGCCGTTCCCTTGATCGTGTGAGCCAGCCGGGTCACGACGTCCCACTGCGCATTGCTCAGCGCAGACCTCATGTCCTCAAGTTGTTTGTCGACCGACCCGGCGAACATCTTGAGCAGGCGCTCGGCAAGTTCGGGCTTTCCACCACAGCGACGCACCAATCCCGTCCGGTCGATCGGCAGGTCGTCACCCACCGCCGAGGGCACCGCCGACGGCTTTGGTCCGGCTGCGCCAGTGGCTCGTGCAGTCGCAGGGGTGGCCGGGGCTACGGCAGGCCCGCCCTCGCCGGGCGTAAGCAGACGCTTCATTACTTTCAGCAGGACGTCCGGATCGACCGGCTTCGACACGTAGTCGGTCATCCCCGCGCTCAGGCACCGATCGCGATCGCCCGCGATCGCGTTGGCCGTGAGGGCGATGATCGGCAAGGCATGGCCCTGCGCGGCGCGGATGCGGCGGGTCGCTTCAAACCCGTCCATCTCGGGCATCTGGCAGTCCATCAGCACGATATCGAACCGCTTGGATTGGTCGAGGCACGCGGCCAGCGCCGCTGCGCCGTTGCCGACGATTTCCACCGTGCAGCCGGCATCGATGATGATGCCGCTGGCAACCTCCTGATTGACCTCGTTGTCTTCGGCCAGCAGCACGTGGGCTCGCAACTGCACCGCCGCCTCCACCGGCACCGATCGAACCGTCGGCGATACGCCCAGTTTGCACACCACGGCATTCGCCAGCGCGTCGAACAGGGTCGAGTGACGGATCGGCTTGCTCAGGCATGGGGGCAGCCCGAGTTCTCGACTGAGCTTCTCTCCGACGCCGCTGTCCATCGAGGTCATGAGCATAAACGCGGTGCTCGACAGTTCCGGATCGGCCTTCACTGCTCGCAGGAACTCGGAGCTATCGCTCGGCGGCATGATCAGGTCGACCAGGGCCACGCTGTACGGGTGCCCACTGTGCGATGCCGCCTTCAATTTTCGCATCGCATCATCGGTAGACGTGCTCGTATCAGCCTCCACGTTCCACATCGCAAGCTGTTCACGCAGCACTTCGAGGTACGCCGGTTGGTCGTCGACCACCAGCACGCGCAGCGCGCTCAGCGACGATGCGAGGTCGGGCTTGTTCGCCGGCTCGGCACTGGGCTGCTTGACGACGCCGAGGCTCGCGGTAAACCAGAACGATGAGCCATTGCCCGGCGTGCTGTCGACGCCGACCTCGCCGCCCATCAATGCTGCCAGTTGCTTCACGATCGCCAGCCCAAGTCCGGTGCCGCCGTACTTGCGCGTCGTGGATGCGTCGACCTGGGAGAACGACTTGAACAGCCGGTCGAGGCGATCCTTCGGAATGCCCACGCCGGTATCCTTCACGGTGAACTTCACCAGCGATTGCGTGGCGTCCTGCGATTCGATGGCCGCCTTGACCATGACGTGGCCCGTCTCGGTGAACTTGATCGCGTTGTTGACGAGGTTGATCAGGTTCTGCCGCACGCGGTCCGGATCGCCGACCAGTCGGCTCGGGACGGCGCGCGAGATGTGGCACGCCAGCGTGAGCCCCTTCATTTCGGCCTTGGGCGTGAGCATCTCGACGACGTCCTCTACGGCGCTGCGCAGGTCGAAATCGACGGGGCTAAGCTCGAGCTTGCCCGCCTCGATCTTCGAGAAGTCCAGGATGTCGTTGACGAGCGCCAGCAGCGAATCGCCGGACGACTTGATGACGGTCGCGTAGCGCAACTGCTGTTCGGAGAGCCCGCCCTTGCGGATCATCAGGTCGGCAATGCCGATGACGCCGTTCAGGGGCGTGCGGATCTCGTGCGACATGTTCGCGACGAACTGGCTCTTGGCGACGCTGGCGGCCTCGGCGGCGGCGCGGGCCTGCTCGGCCTCTTCCTTTGCCTGGCGCAGCGCCGCTTGTGCGGCCTTGGCCTCGGTGATGTCCTCGACCGTGCCCTCGTAGTACAGCGGGTTGCCCCGCTCGTCGCGCACCACGCGGGCGCGCTTGCTCACCCAACGGTGCGACCCGTCGGTCCGGCGAATCTCGGCTTCGAAGCCGACGACCGTTCCCTCGCGGTCGAGCGTGGCCACCAGTTCCGAACGGCGATCAGGGTCGATGTAGTGCTGCCGGCCGATGTCGATCTGGTCGCCCATGAGGTGTTCGGGAGAGTCGTAACCGTAAATGCCGGCCAGCGCGGGATTGGCGCTGAGGTAGTGACCGTCGCGCGTCGACTGGAAGATGCCCAGTACCGAATTCTCGAACAGGCCGCGATACTTGCCCTCCGCTGAGCGAATTGCTTCAGCGGCCTGGCGTTGTTCGGTGATGTCGGTGTGCGACCCGGCCATGCGAATCGCGCATCCGTTAGCGTCGTGCAGCACCACGCCGCGCGACAGGATCCACACGTAGTGCCCGTCGTTGTGACGGAAGCGGAACTCGATGCGGTAGATCGCCGTGCGCTGCGCGTGCGCCTCGCCGATCGCCTGCTTCACCCGCTCGGCGTCGTCCGGATGAACGCGTTGCTCGAACGCCGCGACCATCGGTTCCAGCTCGCCAGGCTTGCACCCGATCTGCTCGTGAAACGCCGGCGAGTAGTAGACGGCGCCGGTGACGATGTTCCAGTCCCACAGGCCGTCGCTCGAACCGCGCACCGCAAGTTCGAAGCGCTCGCGGCTGGCGCGGAGGTCTTCCTCCATCGCCTTCCGATCGGTAATGTCCGACTCGATCGCCATGAAGTGGCGTAGCGACCCATCGGCGTTTCGAACCGGCTGGACCTCGATCGCCAGCCAGTATTTCCGACCCGATTTGCCGTAGTTGACGATCTCGGTGCGGAAGCCTTCGCCTCGGCTGAGGTGTTCACGGATGCGCAGCGTGGTGGCGGGATCCGTCTCGGGCCCTTGCAGGAACGATCCTGGCTTCTTGCCGATAACCTCGCTCAGCTCGTAGCCGGTGACGCGCGTGAACCCGTCGTTCACCCATTCGATCCGGCCTTGCGGATCGGTGATGACGACGGCGTTATCGGTGCGGCCGGCCACCAGTGCCAGCATTTCCGCGTGCTTGGCCTGCTGCTCGAACTTCTTGCGGTCGGTGATGTCGCGCAGGTACGCGATGAAGATCGGCGGCCCGTCGAGCTTTACGGCGGTGATGGCCAGCTCGACGGGGAACTCCGTCCCGTCGGCACGCACCGCGGGCACTTCGATACGCTTGTTGAGCGACTGACCTTCGCCGGTACGAAGGTAGCGTGCCAAGCCGTTGGCGTGGGCAGCGCGGAACCGGGATGGGATGATCAACGAACTGAGTTCGCGACCGATCACGTCCTTGTGCAGGTAGCCGAACGTGCGCTCGGCGGCCGAGTTGAAGTCGGTGATCTGACCGAGGTGGTCCATGCCGATCACGCAGTCGAGCGCCGTGGCACGGATCGCCTCGAGCTCACGGTTCTTCCGAAATGCCTCGGCGGTTAGGGCGGCGGTGTTGCGCATCTCGCGCGTCATCGCGATGCACGATCCGACGAGGAAGATGTCCTCGAAGATCACCCACGCCGCGTGTTCCAGCCAGCGCCATTGAGTTTCGACGACGATGCCGAAGACCGACTGCGGGAAGTAGACGCCGCGGACGAAGTGGTCGATCGCCGTCACCAGCGTTGCGGGGATGAGGACCTTCCAATCGCGGTAGAACGCCAGAAAGGCGAGCGACCCGAAGATGTGGAAGTGCGTCTCGATCCGCCCGCCTGACAGGTGGATGAGCAGTGCGGAGCTGAGCGCCTGGCAGACGGAAATCACGTACCGCGTGATCGCCCGCCCGGGCATGAAGCAGACCAGCAGGATCGGCGGCAGGCTGATGAGCAACCCCAGCACCGCGGCCGCCAGCACGTGCGGATGGATGGACGCGACAGTGCCATCGTACGTTCGCGGCGACAGCCACAGCGCGGCAGCCAACCCGGCCACGAACTGAAACGCCATCAGCCCGCCGAACAGACGGTCGGTGTTGACGTTCACCTTGTGGCGATGCGCGAGGTAGAGCTGCTCGGCGGTAATCGCTTGTCCCGGCGACTGGTCTATCGTCACTGTGGCACCTCGGTTCTCGGGGATTCTGCGGAAAGGACCAGCCGACAGCCGTAGACCGGCGCAGTCGGAGTCTCGACGATACGGCCGTCCAGGGCCGCGATCAGTCGCGACCTTCCGTCGTTATCACCTTCGTGGCCGCGCGATCCGGTGATGCCGCCTGCGAACGTCAGCTTGCCTTCAGTGTCATAGGCCAGCACCTGGCCGGACGTCGTCACACCGTGCCGCTTCGCTTCGGCGCCGCGCGGGTCGGCGGCAACGGTGGCATTCGGCAGTCGCGCCGCCTGTTCGCACAGCGAGGAGGTTCGCCAGGAATTGTCGGCTTCATCAGGCGTGGTGAAGTAGACGCGGACCTTGACCGGCCGCTCCACCTTGGCGGCGACCTGCCCGAGCTCGGCCAGCGTCGCGCGGCTGCACGGACATTTCGGATGAAGAAACAGCAGGACGGTGGGATGATTGGTAGAATTCGCGATGCTGCTGGGCGCCGCCGCGGCGTGACCCGGAATCGCGTCTAATAGCCAAAAATAGCCAAAAGCGACCAAAGTTACACCCGCCCAGAGGACGAGCACCGCCACCGCCGTCCCACGACTTAGGCGGCGCTGCGATGCAGTGACAACCGGTTCTCTTGTACGCATCGTCCACAGTCCTTAGCGCAAACGGGCAACGTAGGCCGGTTTGTATCGGTGTGAATCTGTGACGACTTTCGGACTTGGACGACGAATCTGCTCTGCCGTGATCAGACGGGGCCGATAATTGCACCAGAACGGGCAGCGATCGCTAAAATCAGGTGAAAACCTGCCGCCAACTGCGCTTCGAAGCCCGATGCCTCAAGCGTACGGAACGGGAGACGAACAGAGATGGGAGCGCCGCTCAAGCGAGACCCAGAGCGGGTACCGGCCCACACTTGCGCGCGAGCAAGACCGCACCGCCGGCGGTCGGCAGGTGACGCGATGCACATGGGATGTCTGTTAAGGAAAAGCCGACTCCGAGGGTTGAACTCGGGACCTACGCTTTACGAAAGCGTCGCTCTGCCACTGAGCTAAGTCGGCACTGGATCGCGGTCGATCCACCGACGCCAAGGCCGATCCGGCCCCGCGTCGCGAGGCGGAAATTATGCCCAACCGGCGCGGCAATGCAAGGGGTCGCGATAACGTCGTGACAGATTCGTCGCCAGAGCCGGCTAAACAGTGGCCATGACTAGCTTTGTGGCACAGACGGCGGTCCCGCGGGCGGGGTTCGCCCGAGGGACCGCCGATGAAGTTCGACCCGTCGTCGGCCGACTACGTCGCCACCCGCGCCAGTCGAAGCTGGTCGTGGATACGGGTTGACAGCGTCCTGACCAGCTTCCGAACCGCGGTCCGGAAGTTGGAATCGCGCATGTGGACGGCAAAATCGCCGGCAGAGTCGTGGACGTCCGCCCGCACGTCGAGGTGCCGGCCGACCCGGTTCAGGCGGAGCGTCAAAACGAAATTACCCAACCGATCGCCCAGCCGCATCGTCCGGCGGAGGCAGGCCATCAGTTGTTTCCGTTGTGACGGTTTGAGCAGCACATTTCCGAGATCCAGCTTAATCATTGGGCAGATCCTCAGCTGTTTTCGGTTCCCATCCGGTGCACAGCAACGCCTGTGCCCACCGTGAGACGCCTCACGTATTCCATGCGGACGAGGCCGGCCGAGTTGCACCCAATCGCGATCGATCAGTGACCTAACGTGCGCGCTAAGTCACCAAGAGCGCCAAGTGAAGCAGCAAATGCCTGCTTTGGATAGCTATCGCTGCTCTTCTTGGCGCTCTTGGCGTGCTTGGTGCCCGTGGCGCGAAACCGGGATCACGAGCGGCCCTCACGTCCAACACCAGTGTTTGGCCCCGCGGTCCTACCGAACCCAGCTTGTTTGCATCAAAAGGCGTGTTCGGCGCGTAGACGAGGCGACCTTCAGACGCTACCTTACGCGACTCACAAGATACGGAAAGGAGAAAGCGTATGGCCAAGCCTCGTCGGCGCCGCAAGATCGGCAGCAAGAAACGCAAGGCGCGTCGCGACCGGCGAAAGCGGTAAGGCGATCCTGTTTTCTAACCGGGACGGTCGGTCCGCCAGCGCGCCCCCGCGCCGCGGACCGCCGTCCCGTGTCGTTTGTACCCCTATCGTGGCACGCGGTCCCTACCGCGCCGCGCGTCCGATTCGTCCTTCTCTTCTGTAGGACCAACATTCCTGCCTGTCTCTCCCCCCCGTCCGCCTCTCCCCCGTATTCTTTCGAAAAGATCAAGACGCGAAGAGCGCGAAGTAGGCGCGAAGGAAACGGGAACCCGTTTGCACCTTCGACACCAAACGACTTCGGTTATCATCTCCCGGTGATGCTCTTCCCGTCCGGCTGGATCCTGCCGCTGCTGACCGCCACCGCTATCGTCAGTGGCGTCGCGGTTCTGTTGCGACCCACCAGAGACGATCGTCCGACCGAAGTGTGGACCTTTTCGCCAGCCCATGCGCGAGAACTGTCGCAAGTCGCAGCGGAGATCGACACCGCGACCCGCCCCGCCGTCGTTACGCTCGCCGCCCGGGCGATGGACGTACGGCTGCAGTCGTTGCGAGCCAGCGAGCGCGGCTCACCCGAGTTGGTCGAACTCGAGATCGGCGCCATCGGCAAGTACTTCCGTGGCCGCGCGAGCGATGTGCCTTTCGTGCCGCTCACCGATCGCCTGCGAGCAACCGGCTGGCTCGACCGGCTGTCACCCGCCCGGCTGAAGGCGTGGACGCACGATGGCGAAGTCTTCGCGGTGCCGCTGGACGTGCACCCGGTCTCGCTCACGTATCGCAAGGACCTGTTCGACGCCGCCGACATAGATCTGGCGACGGCGACGACGTGGCCGCAACTTCACGCGCTGTGTTTGAAGTTCGAAGCGTTCGAGCGTGCCAACGGCCGCCCCACCCGCGCCCTGCAACTGCCCGGCGGTTCGTCCGACGCGCTGATGATGATGCTCCAGCAGCGCGGCATCGATCCCATCGATGCCCAGCATCGCGTGCATCTCGCCGACCCGCGGGTTGCGGCGACGATCGCGTTCTATGCTCAGCTGATCGCTGGCGAACGAAAGATCAGTGCCGACCCCACGCCCGGCCCCGGTCGTTGGGTAGACGATCTGGCCAGTGGTCACGTCGCCGCCGCCCTCACGCCCGACTGGGCTTTGGCCGACCTCGCCCGCGCCTCCGATGCGCTCACCGGTAAGCTCGCGATGATGCCGTTGCCTCGCTTCGATCCGACCGATGCCCCCACCGCCAGTTGGGGCGGCACCGCGGTCGCGATCCCGCGATCGGTGGCCGACCCAGATCGCGCCTGGCGGATGATCGAACAGCTTTACCTCTGCGATGCCGCCAGACAGGTCCGTGAACGCGAGTCCACGATTCTTCCGGCCATCACTGACTGGTGGGACGACATTGGCCCGCCGAACGCCATGTATCCATCGCAATCACCGGCCGTCGTTTACGAACGGCTCGCACGGCAGTTGCCGCCGCGCACGATCACGCCATTTAATGCGATGGCGTCGTCGGCGCTGTCGCTGGTGCTGTACCGCACGACGGCCGCCGTGCAGGCAAGCGGGGGCTCGCTGACCGATGCGCAGTTGCAGGCGCAGGTGCAGCGATGGCTGAACGACGCCGCTGCGGACTTGCAATCGCGCATCGCTTTCGCGACCCTCGGCTCATGAAAGGTCGGCTCGCGCGGTTCGCGCCCTACGCGATGCTCTCCCCCCTGCTGCTGCTCTTCGCGGCGTTCTTTGTGTACCCGTTGCTCCGCAGCCTGTGGCTCAGCCTTCACGTCACGCTTGGCGATCGGTCGGCATACGTGGGCATCGCGAACTACCGATTTCTATTAACCGACCGACTGTTCTGGTGGGCGGTCGCGAACACCGTTGGATACACGATCATCTACCTCATCGTGCAGATCCCCGCCTGCCTCGGGTTGGCGGTTTTGCTGAACAATGCGCGATTGCGCGGCCGGTCGGTCCTGCGATTCGCGTTCTTCTCGACGTACCTGGTCGGGCCGATCTTCGCCGGCACGTTGTTCGCGCAGATCCTGTCACCGCGCGATGGGCCATTGGCCGAACTGCTGACGACGCTGTTCGGTCAGCCCGTTGAAATCCCTTGGCTGACCGACCGCCGACTGGCGATGGCGTCGGTGCTGATCGCAAGTTGGTGGCTGTCGATCGGCGCGGGCATGGTTTATTGCCTCGCCGCGCTTCAGGCGATCCCGCGCATGCTTTACGATGCCGCCGCGATGGATGGCGCCGGGCCGTGGTCGCAGTTCGCCCATGTGACGCTGCCGGGCGTTCGGCCGATCCTTGGCGTGCTCGCACTGCTGGGGGCCATCGGGGCGCTGCAGCTGTTCGAGTTGCCCGTACAGCTGTTCGGCGGACCCGGGCCGGGGCTCGGGGCGCTCACGATCGTCATGTACCTGTTCAACGCCGGCTTCGAAACCGGCAACGCCGGGTTGGCGTCGGCGGTGGGTTGGGTGCTGGTTGGGCTCACGGGCGCGGTGACGGCCATTATCCTGTACTGCACGCGACGGGGGAGAAGATCGTGATGCGCCGCGCGACTGTTCCAGTTGAAGATAGACGGCTAAACCGCAATCGGTTGATCGATGGCGGTACGGTCTCGACACAGGTCTTCACAACGCTGTTGGCACTTGCCTTCGCGTTGCCGTTCATCTGGCTGGTGCGGGGGGCAGCGCGGGACGGGTTCGCACCAATGCGACAGCTGTTCCGCGAGCGACCGATCGGCACGTGGCTGCTCAACTCGATCTTCCTGGCGTCGTCGTACACGGTGCTGGTGGTGTTGATCTGCAGCCTCGCGGGCTTCGCGCTGGCCAAGTACGACTTCCGCGGCAGGCGGGTGATGATGGGGATCATGCTGCTCACGGTCGCCATCCCACCACAGGTGTTGCTGCCGGCCGGATTCGAACTGGTGACGTGGCTTGGCTGGGTCGACACGTACCCGGCGGCGCTGGTGCCGGGGCTGGCGAACGTGTTCGGCGTGTTGCTGTTCACGAGCGCAATGCGGTCCATTAGCGACGACCTGCTGTCGGCAGCGCGGCTCGACGGGTGCAGCGAGTTGCGCCTGTGGTGGTCAATCGCCCTGCCGCTGGCCCGGCCGATGGTCGGCGCGTTTGCGTTGATGAGCTTCCTGGCCTCGTGGAACAGCTTTCTGTGGCCGCAGGTCGTCCTGCTCGACGCCGCCCGTCACACGCTGCCCCTCGGCACCGCCAACCTCAGCGGCCTGCCGCAGGACGGACCGGGGCTGCTGTACGCGGCCGTGCTGGTGGGAATCGCTCCTGTGGCGGTGCTGTTCTTCCTGTTGCAGCGCGATCTGGTCGAAGGGCTGACGAGCGGCGCGACGAACGAGTAGGCCGCAGTGGCTTTCTCCGGTCCCTCTCCCGGTACGCCGGGAGAGGGACCGGAACGCCTTACCGTGTGGGCCGCTCGCAAAATCAATTGCATCACGGTCCGTTCCTCGTTAGAAGGCCTTCCGTATGAGCGAACGCCCCGATCCTGTCGATGAACGCGACGACCAAGCCGTCGACCGCGAGGCCGCGGCCACCACGGTGGTCGAGAGCGCCAGCGAGGCGGTTGCGCACCGCATCGAGGACATGCCCGCCGCCGACGGCGCGCACGTGCTGGCCGACCTGCCGACCGAGGAGGCGGCGGAGGTGGCCGAGATCCTCGATCCCGAGACCGCCGGTCACATCTTGGCCGAGATGGACCCCACGCAGGCCGCCGAGGTGATCGAGGACATGGAGGAGGCCGAGGCGTCCATGGTGCTGGCCGCCATGGACCCCGACGACCGCGTCGACATCCTGGAACACCTGGCCACCCCCCTGCACGACCGCCTGGTCGACGAGATGGACGCCGCCGACGCCGCCGAGGTGCGTAACCTCGAGCAGTATGAGGGCGACACCGCAGGCGGCATTATGACCACCGAGGTCACGGCGCTGCAGGAAGTTCTGACGGTCGGCCAGGCCATCGAGGAACTGCGCCGGCTCAGTGAAGAGCTCGAGCAGATGTTCTACGTTTACGTGGTCGACGTGCGCGGCCACCTGGTCGGCGTGCTCTCGATGCGCGATCTGATTCTGGCCAAGCCCGACCGCCGGATCGCCCAGATCATGCGGCCGAACGTTTCCAGCGTACCAGTGACGATGGACCAGGAAGAGGTCGCACGGCGCATGCGCAAGTACGGCTACCTAGCCATGCCCGTTGTCGACGACCGACACCGGCTGGTCGGGCTGATCACCGTCGACGACATGGTCGACGTCATCAGCGAAGAGGCGACCGAGGACGTGCAACGCATGTTCGGCGCCGGTGCCGAGGAGAAGCTGACCAGCCCCTGGCAGTACAGCTTCCGCATGCGCATCTGGTGGCTGATGGTGAACCTGGCAACCGCGTTCCTGGCGGCGTTCGTGGTTGGACACTTCGAGCCCACGATCGCGAAGCTGTCCATTCTCGCGGCCTACATGCCAATCGTGGCGGGCATGGGTGGCAACGCCAGCGCCCAGGCGATGGCGGTCGCGATCCGCGGTATTGCGACCGGTGAGGTCGACCGGCGGCTGCTACGCCAAATTCTGTATCGTGAGTCGGTCGTCGGGTTCCTGACGGGCGTGGTCATCGGGGTCGCCACCGGTTTGATCGCCTATGCGTTCCACCAGGACCACGGCCTTGCGCTGGGCCTGGTGATCGGCGCCGCGCTGCTCATCAATCACACGTTCGCGTGCATCACGGGCGTCGGCGTGCCGTTCATCATGAAGCGCCTTGGCTTCGACCCCGCCCAGTCGGCCACCATTTTTGCCACGACGATTACCGATGTAGTTGGATTCTTCTCGCTGCTGGGATTGGCCACCGCGTTCATGAAGTGGCTGGCGTAGGTTCGGCTAACTCGAATTCTGCACTCTCTGCATTCGGTAGTGGCGACGCCTGCGTCGCGGTCGGGGCGCAGCTCCGAGTTCCGGACCTGATTCGACGCTCCGCGTCGACCGCGTCGACCGCGACGCAGGCGTCGCCACTACCGCTTCAGCGGGGGCAACACAGAGCAGGCCATTCAAAGCGGCCGCTAGGGCATCGCAGGGAACGTCGTCGGCAACGATGTCGCCGGCGGCGTGGTGGCACGGGCCGGGGCCGGTTCGATGGGCTTCATTGGCGCGGGCATCGTGTCGGGCAGGACGCCGTCCACGAACGAAGCGGGTCGCGTCGCCGGCGTGTTGGCGGGCAAAACCACGGGCGCGTCCGCCGATTGCGTGGCGGGCGCAGTGGTGACGGTGGTGGGCGCCGGTGGTAGCGCGACGGGCGCCGTGGTGGCCGGGGCAGGCTGCGTCCCTGCCTGTGTCGCCGCTTGCGTCGTCGCGGCCAGCTCGCGCGCTTGCTCGGCGGCAATCGCCTCACGTTGGCGGTTCAGTTCCTCGCGCACCTCTTCGCGGTCGCGCACCTTGGCCTGCTGTTGTTCCATGCGGTCGGCAAGCTGGCGCTTCAGGATCGGGTCGTTCACCTGAAGTTGCGCCAGCGCGTCTTGCGTGATCTGTTGCCGCAGGTTGCGCACCGCGGCCTGCAGCAAGCGGTCGTTCAGGTCGGCCCGCACGCTCTCCTTCACGTCCTCGAACTTCACGACGGTCGGGTCGATGCGCTGCTCGAGCTTGATGATGTGATACGCGCCGTCCGCCTGCACGGCCTCGGAGACCTCGCCGACCTTCAACCCGAACGCCGCGTCGCGGAACGTCTGGGGAAACGCGGTGTTGTTGCGCGTGAAGGGCACGACCTCACCGCCCAGCGGCCCGGTGACGCGGTTGGTGCTGATCTCGGTCGCCACCTGCTCGAACGATTCACCCGCGGCAATGCGCCGGCGGGCGGTGTTCAGGTCGGCCAGGTTGTTGGCTTGAATGTGCCGCACCAACACCTTTTCGCCGTACTGAATGCGAAACGACTCGGCCAACCGTTCCTCGGTGATCGCCGCCTCCACCTGCGGCTCGGCCAGCTTGCGCAGCGTGGCGTTCGTGCGGATGACCAGTTCAAACTCCGGGCGGCTTGCGCGCTGCTGCAACAGCAACTGGTCGAGCGCCTCCTCGTTTTCCTTGCGCAGCTCGGCGAGCATGCGTTCGGCCTCGGCCGGATTGTTGGCCCGAACCGTCTCGATGCGCTCCAGTTGCTGCACGTTCGACTGCTCGAACATGCGGTCGACCGTGCGCTGCCGCTCGGCGGCGATGTCGGCATCGGTGGCGGTGATGCCGGCCCGCTCGGCCTCCCGCTGAGTCAACTCGTGCTGCACGAGGTTCAGCAGCATGTTTAAGCCATACGCCTCCACGAGCGGATCGCGTAGCGCCTGCTCGGTGATCGGCCGACCGGCAACGGTCGCCACCACGGTGTCGGTGGCCACGGAGGTGGTGGGCGGAGTGGAACTTTGGGTGAAGGGTCGGTCGACCACGGCCGCGCCCGGCTTGGCCGTGGAAGGGTCCTTGCAACCGACGAGGATGCCAACGATGCCAACCGCGATACCGACTGCCGCTTTAGCCATTGGGAGTTCCTCTGTCCGTGGTGCCGACCGCAGTATCCCGGGGTCGATGGGCAAGTCAAGATGGGCAGGATCATTCAAACAGGCTTGGCGAATCCATTATTTTTCGCACGCCGTCTCATAACCCCGTGGATGATCGCCAAGCGTAGACCCGAAGGGCTCTTGCGTGAACAGAATGGTCCCATTTGGTGACACAAGAGTGACGTACTACGGTTAATTCGCATACCAATTTTCGAACCGCCTCAGATTTGCCGCGTAACGATGGGATACTCCACGCCGAAGGGAAACGCTTGCCGATGCTGCCGGACCAAAATCAGAATCAACTCATTGCCGACCTGTTCAAGGAGCCTGCCCAGGGGGCGCGACGCGTGTCACTGCGGAGCGGCGAAGCGCTGTTCGATCAGGACGCTGCCACCCATAAGGACATGATCTGGGTCGAGTCCGGCGAACTGCGGATCTTCCAGGTAAGTGGCAACGGATCGGTTCGGCTGGCTGGGATCTGGGGACCGGGTGACTGGCTGGGTGCCGCAGCGGTTTCGGGAGCGCACTATTGCGGTCGGGCGGTGGCGTCGATTCCGACGGAAGTGCTCGTGCTACCGGCCGAGCAGCTGTTGCACACGCTCGAGCAAAAGCCCCTGGTGGCGATCGCCTTCTTCAAAGAGACGGCCCGCCGACTGATGGCCGCGTACAACGACGCCGCCCGGTTGACCTTCGACGACTGCAATTCCCGCCTGATCACGACGCTGATCTCGCTCAGCGACAGCCCCGCTGCGGTCCGCGAAGGGTCGAACGTGACGGTTCGCATCACGCACCAGCAGCTGGCACAAGCCGTCGGCGCCGCCCGCGAGACGATCAGCCTGGCCTTGACCGAACTGCGTCGAAAGCACCTGCTTGAGACGGGTCGAAATCGCCTGATCTTCAATCCGGAACAGCTGATGACGTGGAAAACGACGCCGCGAATGCCATCGGCGCTGCAGGCTGGCCACTCGCTCGCCTGAACCCACCGCCCGGTCGCGCCCCTCAGGGTCACCGCCAGCGTTCATGATGGGTTGGCGGACAATTTCCTACCTCACCGGCGGGCGCGGAACTCAAATATATTGTCGAGAAATTGATGGCAGGCTATTGGCCGTCTTCCATGCGCGAGATGCGTTTGGCGCCACGCCCAGCCGTCATGCCATCGCCTGAGGCTCCGTCACCGTCTTCTGAGGGTTTGGACATGCGCTTCAGGAGCAGCTTGGCGAGCTCGGATTGATCCGCTTCGCTCAGGCCACACAGGATGGCGGTCTGAATCAGGTCGTTCTGCTTGGTCAACCACGTGACCGCGCGCGACAGGACGGCGATCTGTGTCATGCCGCGTTGTTCGCAGAGATGGTCGAGCGCGCGCTTGGCCTGGGTGTCTAGCTGGATACGGATGACGGCACGCTTGGAGTTCATATTGCTGACCTTTCCGGTCCTCAGCGTGCCCGCTGGCACGAGGTGCGGAAACATCACACATTGTGATGTGCCTGACAATGGGGGAATCTTCTCGACTCGCCTGATTTGAAAGCACCGGAGGCGCTCAGACCGGCGCTTGATGGTGGTTGGGGCGATTTGTATCGTCCAACGTGTGCGGCGCAACGACCATGCGCACCAGTTCCGCGAGGCTGTCGGCCTGCATCTTCTGCATTACGTGCCCGCGGTGCGTTTCGACGGTCTTCTCACTCAATCCAAGCCGGGCCGCGACCTGCTTGTTGGCCAGGCCGGCGACGACCAACTCCATCACTTGGCGCTCGCGCGGTGTCAGCAGTGGCAGGCGCTTTCGCACGACGGCCTGACGCGCCTCGGCCTCGCGCTGCTCAGCGTCGATCGCGACCGCTTTCTGCATTGCGGCGGCCAACGCGGCGGCGTCGAAGGGCTTTTCGATGAAGTCGATCGCCTTCAGCTTCATCGCCGTCACCGCCTCGGGCACCTTCGCGAATGCGGTGATCACGATGGTCGGCAGGTTCACGCCCCGCTCGACCAGTTTCTGCAGCAGTTCGATGCCGGTCATGCCGGTCATCTGCACGTCGACCACCAGGCAGCCCGGCCAATCGTTCCCATAGCTGGCCAGGAACGCCTCGGCCGACTCGAACGATTCGGTGGCCAGCCCCACTGACGCCGCCACGTGCGCGATCATGCTGCGCGAGATCGCGTCGTCGTCGACCACGAATACCGTTGATGCTCTTTCCATGCTCTAGTCCACCCGTGCCACGCGGCCCCGATCGCCGCCCCGCGATCGTGAGGTCACCGCTCGCCCGCTACTTCTCCCCAATGCCCGTCACGACAACGACCAAGCTTCGCAGTATAGTACGAAAACGAACAGTCAACGGATAATAAAACCGGTTAACCCGCGGACAGTATACACCACAAACGACCGTAAAGCGGACCGCCTCATATTTAATCGGCTGTACAGGCTTTTGGTTTGACCGTATTTTCTGCCCGACCACGAAAAAGGAAGACTTCCCCATGCAGACCGTCCTGACCGGCAAGGCCTACGTCCTCGGCGACAACATCGACACCGACCAGATCATCCCCGCACAGTACCTGTCGTTTAACCCGTCCCTCCCGGAAGAGCGCAAGTTCTTCGGCATGTACGCGATGAGCAGCGTCCCCGCTGGCCAAATGGGCCTGCCGCAGGGTGACGTGCGCTTCGTGCGCGATAACGAGTTCAGGAGCGACTTCTCGATCGTCATCGGTGGCAAGAACTTCGGTTGCGGCAGCTCACGCGAACACGCCCCCCTGGCGCTGGCCGAGGCGGGCGTCACCTGCGTGATCGCCGAGTTCTACGCACGCATCTTCTTCCGCAACAGCATCAACGGTGGCTACCTCGTCCCCATCGAGTCCGTCGAACCGCTGGCCGACAAGATCCGCACCGGTGACGAACTCGAGGTCCACCTGATCGACGGCTACGTCCTCAATAAGACCCAGGGCACCCGCCACGCGCTGAACCCGCTGGGCGACGTCCTCCCGATCATCGAGGCCGGTGGCGTCTTCAACTACGCCAAGGAAGCGGGAATGCTCAAGTAGCAGTTGGTGATTGATGAGTGGTGATCGATCAGGCGATGGCAACTCCGCGTGCTGCGTCAGGCACCACACACCAATCATCACGATCTCCTGCAACACGCACCACATGACCAACAACGTCTTTCAAATTAATCACCCGGTCATTCAGACGAAGCTGACCGAGCTGCGCGACTTCACGACCGATCATCGGGAGTTCCGCGCGCTGTTGAACGAGATTGCATCGTTGATGGTGTATGAGGTGACGCGCGACTGGCCGACGAAGGCTCGGCTCGTGCGCACGCCGATGGAGCAGTTCACCGGCGTGGAACTGGCCCGGCCGGTGACGCTGGTGCCGATCTTGCGTGCGGGCCTTGGGATGACGGACGGCGTGCTGGCGATGTTGCCGGATGCGCGCATGGGGCACTTGGGCGTGTATCGCAACGAGAGCACGCTGGAACCGGTGTCGTACTACTCGAAGTTTCCGCCGGACATTGCCGACACGGAAGTGCTGCTGATCGACCCGATGCTGGCGACCGGTGGCAGTGGGTCGGCGGCGGTGTCGTTCCTGAAGAAGGCGGGCGTCACCAGCATGAAGTTCGTCTGCCTGGTGGCCGCCCCCGAGGGCATCGCCGGGCTGCACGGCCAACACCCTGAGGTTCCGATCTACTGCGCGGCCGTTGATCGCGAGCTGAACGAGAAGGGCTACATCATGCCCGGCCTCGGCGACGCGGGTGACCGCATCTTCGGCACGTGAGCACGCCGCAAGTTCATCCCACGCGACGACGCAGTGGCAACCTTCGGATGACGCGAAGCGGCCCCACCGCTCTCGTTTCCCACGCAAGCGAGTAAACTGTTGCGTATGCAGAACATCATCCGTCAGCCGATGTCCATCGATGAACTGGCAAAAGTGTTTGCCCGGTCACCACGGTTCCCGCTCGTGCCGCCGATGGAGGACGCCGTCTGGCAGCGGGTGGCGGCCAACCCGAACCTGGCGAAGTGGGCGACGGCGCTGCGTGACGTCGCGATGACCGAAATCGACCAACCGCTGCCACCGCTAAGCGACGAGTTGTACGCCCAGTTCTACAAGACCGGCATCCGGCTGCCGTTCGAGCGCATCTACTTCTCAAGGCGGCGCAACCTGGCCCGCGCGGTCATCTCCACCTTGATCGAGCCCGCCGGTGAAACCAAGCAGCGGCTGCTCGGTTCGGCGCTGTCGAAGATGCGGGAAGTCTTCAACGAAGAATCGTGGGCGCTGATCGCGCACACCGGTCACTCCCCCACCGGCAAAGACCCGCTCACGCTCGACCTGTTCTCCTCGGAGACGGCCAACCAGATGGGCGAGCTGCTGAGCCTCCTCGGCGACCACGTGCCGGCCGATCTGCAGCAGGCGATCCATCGACGGCTGCAAGTTGAGATCTTCGACAATTACCTGAACCGCCCGCACTACTGGATCGCCACGGCCTACAACTGGAATGCCGTCTGCCATCAAGGCGTGCTGGGCGCGGCGATGGGCCTGATCGACGATCCGGAGTTGCTCGCGCGGTTGTTTCACAAGGCCGCACCGAATCTCGCGATTTTCCTCACCGGCTTTACGCCCGATGGTGGCTGCTCGGAAGGCCCCGGTTACTGGGGTTACGGGTTCGGGTGGTTCATGGAACTGAACCGTCAACTCGAGCTGCGCACGCGTGGCCGGCTGTCGCTCGTGGAGGGGGACGATCACGTGCGCGCCATCAGCCTGTTCGGGCCTCGCGTGACGCTGAGCAACGGGCACGCGGTCAACTTCTCCGACAACGGCGCGCGCAGCATCCCGCGCGGCGTGCTGTTGCAGTATCTGGCCGACCGATTCAACGACGACTTCATCCGCGTCAGCGCCCAATCCTCGTGGCGGCGCGAGGCTAACAGCCCACCAGACATGACGGCCGAGCGGCTCGACCTGTTCTACCTGTTGCGGCATTTCCTGCGCTGCCCCGATGGCCCGCTGGACGCGCAACCGGTGCTGCCCGAGGGCGACATCGGCTTCCCCGACCTCGGCGTTCACCTGCTGCGCTTCCGCGACGCCGCCGGGCACCTTTGGGAACTGGCGGCCAAGGCGGGACACAACGCGGAGTTTCACAATCACAACGACGTCGGTTCGTACCTGTTGAACATCGACGGCCGTCGTGTGCTGACGGAGATCGGCGCGCCTGAGTACGTGCGCGAGTTCTTCAAGGAGGAAACGCGGTACACCTTCCTGGCCGCCCGGTCACTGGGCCACCCACTGCCGCTTATCAACGGCCAGGAACAAGCCGCCGGCAAATCCTTCGCCGGCACCATTGCGGTGACTGGCAGCGGCGATCGTAGCACGATCGACATCGGCATCACCCGCGCGTACCCCGCCGAGGCCAGTTGCGAGCGGTGCCTGCGCCAAATCGCGATTGATAAGCGCTCGGGACGCATCGACATCACCGATCAACTCACCCTCGCCCCCACCGCGACGACCGCTGAGTCGGCGGTGGTGACGGAGATGCCGGTGACGCTGATCGACGGTCACGCGTTTGTCACCAGCGGCAAGAACACGCTGCGCGTCTCCCCGCTACCAGCGACGATTATCCGCGAGATCCAACGGCTGCCGTTCAACCACCACAACGGCTCGCCGGGCGAACTGTTCCGAATCGTGCTGGAGCCGAAGGCGTTCGATCACGAACTGACGATCGGTTGCTGGGTTGAACTGGCAGCGCCTTAGTGGATCGCCTGCACCGTGGCATGGGCGTCTCGCCCATGCATGAGGATTGGAACGGAAAGCATTATTAACTGGTTGCTGCGCCGGCCATGCGGCGGCCACAAATTCGATCTTATAACCTCATCACATGCATGGGCGAGACGCCCATGCCACGGTCAGGCCACGCCAATTTTCACACTCTCACATCGACAAAACGAGATGCGACTCGCGGTAAATCCGGCCGCCGAGATATCCCGCGCTCCGCTCACCGTTGATCCCGCTATCCTGCTGATGCGATCCGCATAGAAACTGCACCGAACTCGTGTATAGGCAGCGGATCGGTATAATCCCGCGGACCAACCCATCGCCTTAACCGGCGACATGCAGATGTCCGCAGCGCTCAGCAGCCACGATATCGGATCCACGCCATGGCCATTCGCGTTGCACTGAACCACAAGACACGCTACCGGTACAAGAACAACGTCTGGCTGTCACCGCACGTCGTACGGCTGCACCCGGCGCCGCACACGCGCACGCCGATCGTCAGCTATTCGCTGAAAGTGACGCCCGGCGACCACTTCCTGAACTGGCTGCAGGACCCCTACAGCAACCGGCTGGCGCGACTGGTCTTCCCAAAGCAGACGCGCGAGTTCGCGATCGAGGTCGACCTGGTCGCCGAGTTGACGGTCATCAACCCGTTCGACTTCTTTCTCGAGCCGTACGCGGAGACGTTTCCCTTCACGTACGACGCGATGCTGCAGAAGGAGCTGGCGTCCTATCTACATGTCGACCCCGTGTCGCCAAAGCTCGCGTGCCTGCTCAAGCAGGCACGCCAGGCTGAGATGCGCACCGTCGACTACCTCGTCAGCCTGAACGCGTTGGTTCAGCAGACCGTGAAGTACACGATTCGGCTTGAGCCGGGCATTCAGACGCCAGAGGAAACGCTGGCGCTGGGCACCGGTTCGTGCCGCGATAGCGCGTGGCTGCTGGTGCAGTTGCTGCGCAACCTTGGTTTGGCGGCCCGCTTCGTATCGGGCTACCTGATCCAGCTGGCGCCGGACGTGAAATCACTGGACGGCCCGAGTGGCACGGAAGTCGACTTCACCGATCTGCACGCCTGGACTGAAGTCTACCTGCCGGGCGCCGGCTGGGTCGGCCTGGACGCGACGAGCGGATTAATGACCGGCGAAGGCCACATCCCGCTCGCCTGCAGCGCCGACCCGCTCTCGGCCGCGGCCATCACAGGTTTTATTACGGTCGATAAGGACACGACGATCGCCGAGCTTGAGCAGTTGCCCGATGCCACCTACGGCAAGTTGGAGGACGACGCGGGCGATACGTTTGAGTTCGCGATGACCGTCACGCGCATCCACGAAGACCCGCGCGTTACCAAGCCCTACACCGACGAGCAGTGGGCCGAGATCGAATCGCTCGGCCATCAGGTGGACGCCGACCTGAAGCGCAACGACGTACGGCTGACCATGGGTGGTGAGCCGACGTTCGTGTCCATCGACGACATGGACGGCCCCGAGTGGAACAGTGACGCCCTTGGCCCCATGAAGTACAAGCGCGGCGATGAGCTCGTCCGGCGCTTGCGCGACCGCTTCGCGCCGGGTGGCTTCCTGCATCACGGGCAGGGCAAGTGGTATCCGGGTGAATCGCTGCCGAGATGGGCGTTCGGGTTGTACTGGCGCAAGGACGGCCAACCCATTTGGACCGATACGTCGCTGGTGGCGGACGAAACGAAGGACAACCGGTTGACGGAGAACGACGCCCGCGCGTTCATCATCGCGCTGGCCGAGCGGTTAAACGTCGACCCGCGGTTTGCGCTGCCGGGGTACGAGGACGTCTGGTACTACCTGTGGAAGGAACGCCGGCTGCCGGTGAACGTCGACCCGTTCAACAGCAAGCTGGAGAACAAGCAAGACCGCGAGCGTCTGGCGAAGGTATTCGAGCAGGGGCTGGATAAGGTGATCGGCTACACCCTGCCGTTGCGACGCGACCGCTATACCGACGGCACCGGCGTCTGGACGAGCGGCGCGTGGTTCTTTCGGCCGGAGCGCATGTACCTTATTCCCGGCGACTCACCGATGGGATACCGGCTGCCGCTCGATTCGATCCCGTGGGTGTCGAAGACCGACTACCCGTACGTGCACGAGATGGACCCATGGGCCGACCGCGCCCCGTTGCCCAGTCGCGAGGCCTTTGAAAAGCAGCAGTACCTCGTGGGCTCGCCTGAGCCGCGCCATCCGAGCGGCTACTTGGAGCAGACGCTCGAACCGGAATATACGATCGGCGACCGCGACGAGATGAACGCGGTGGACGCGTTCGGCTACAACGCCGGTGCCGACACACGTGGTCGCAGCACGGGGCCCGGCCGAGGTCCGACGGCAACGCCACCGTTGCCGCCGTTGGACCCGTCGTTCCGCTCGCGCACCGACGAGCCGAGCCAGCGGCCAGCGCCGGGCCAGTCGGCGCCGTGGATCGTCCGCACCGCGCTCTGCACGCAGGTGCGCAACGGTGTGCTGCGCGTCTTCATGCCGCCGGTGCGACATCTTGAAGATTACCTCGAGTTGGTGACCGCGCTCGAAGACACCGCCCGCGAGTTGAAGTTGCCGATTCTGGTCGAAGGCTATACGCCGCCGTACGACCCGCGCGTGAACGTGATCAAGGTGACGCCCGACCCGGGCGTCATCGAGGTGAACACGCATCCCGTGGAATCGTGGGACGACCTCGTGCGCAACACGACGGCGTTGTACGAGGAGGCTCGCCTGACGCGCCTTGGCACGGAAAAGTTCATGCTGGATGGCCGCCATACCGGCACGGGGGGTGGCAATCACATCGTGGTGGGCGCATCGCGGCCGTCCGACTCCCCTTTCCTGCGCCGGCCGGACTTGCTGAAGAGCCTCGTAGGTTATTGGCACAACCACCCGTCGCTGTCGTACCTGTTCAGCGGCACGTTCGTCGGGCCGACCAGCCAGGCGCCGCGTGTCGACGAGGCGCGCAACGATCAGGTGTACGAGTTGGAGATCGCGTTCAAGGAAACCCGCCGCCGCGATGGTGACATTCCACCGTGGCTGGTCGATCGCCTCTTCCGCCACCTGTTGATCGACGCCACCGGCAACGCGCACCGGGCGGAGTTCTGCATCGATAAGCTCTACACCCCCGAAGGTGGCGCCGGCCGGCTTGGGTTGCTGGAGATGCGGGCTTTCGAGATGCCGCCGCACGCACGCATGAGCCTCACGCAGCACCTGCTGCTGCGAGCGCTCATCGCTCGCGTCTGGGCCCAGCCGTACGAGGCGCCGTTGGTGCGCTGGCGCACGGAGATCCACGACCGCTTCCTGCTGCCACATTTCGTCCGTCAGGATCTGGAAGACGTGATCGCCGACACGAACGCGTTCGGCTACGGCCTGAAGCCCGAGTGGTTCAACGCCCACTTCGAGTTCCGCTTCCCGCACTACGGCAACATCCAGAAGCGCGGTGTCGACGTTGAACTGCGCCAGGCGATCGAACCGTGGAACGTGCTCGGCGAAGAACCGGGCGGTGGTGGCACGGTGCGCTTCGTCGATTCGTCGCTGGAGCGTCTGCAGGTCTTCGTGAAGGGCATGACCGACCCGCGGCACGCGGTTACCGTCAATGGCGTGCGCGTCCCGCTGCACCCGACGGGCGTGAACGGGCAGTTCGTGGCCGGCGTGCGCTACCGCGCGTGGCGGCCACCGGAATGCCTGCACCCGACGATCGGCGTCCACTCGCCGCTCGTGTTTGACCTGGTGGACACCTGGGCGGGCCGGTCGATTGGTGGCGGCACGTACCACGTCTCGCATCCCGGCGGGCGCAGCTACGACACGTTCCCAGTGAACGCCTACGAGGCCGAGAGCCGCCGGATCGCGCGGTTCTTCAACTTCGGCCACACGCCGGGGCCCATGACGGTCGGTGAGCCGCGCGTCAGCAAGGAGTTCCCGTTCACGCTGGATCTGCGGACCGTTTGATCGGCCTAAGAGATTGCACCGGTCGCTGGGTATACTTGGCACGGCGTCCGCATTACCGTGGCATGGGCGTCTCGCCCATGCGTCGGCCCGGAGCGGTTGACACGATTTGCGACGGAAGTTGAATCGACGGCGCCAGCAGAAAATCTTGCTTCGAGTCCTGCTGAAGTGCATGGGCGAGCCGCCCATGCCACGGTAAGAGCAGTCGCGACCACAACGAACGAGGTTGTTTTATTGACGTTGTCCGAACAAGCCACCCTCGCCAAGCCCGCACCCGAGGTCGCCCACAGCTTTACCGAGGCCTACGCCGCCATCGCGGATGTGCCCGACGAGATGATGGAGCGCGACGGTTCGCTGCGCGCCCACTGGTGGCCGTTGGTCAACGGGTTGAACGATTTGGGCCCCGACGAACTCCCCCGCCGATGGGAACAGGCCCGGCGGTTGATTCGCGACAACGGTGTCACGCATAACGTCTACGGTGACCCCGACGGCATGGAACGGCCGTGGAGCCTCGACTTCGTCCCGCTCGTCGTGTCAGCGGCCGAGTGGCAGAGCGTCGGCAAGGCGCTCGACCAACGTGCCCGCCTGCTGGACATGCTGTTGGCCGACCTGTACGGCCGCGCGCGTGTCGTCACCGAAGGCCTGCTGCCAGCCGAAGTGGTCTACGCCAACCGATCGTTCCTGCGCCCCTGCCATGGCCTCGACCTGCCGCACAGCCGCCGGCTGCACCTGTACGGGGCCGACCTCGCCCGCGGGGCCGATGGACGGTTTCAAGTGCTAAGCGATCGCACGCAGGCGCCGTCCGGCGCGGGCTATGCGTTGGAAAGCCGCATCGTGCTGTCGCGCGTGCTGCCGACCGTCTTCCGTCAATGCAACGTGCAACGGCTGGCGCCGTTCTTCGTGGCCCTGCGTCAGACGCTCGCCTCGCTGGCGCCGGCCAACCGCGAGAACCCGCGCGTGGTCGTGCTGACGCCCGGGCCGTACAACGAGACGTACTTCGAGCATGCCTACCTGGCCCGTTACCTCGGTTACACGCTCGTGCAGGGCAACGATCTGACCGTGCGCGACGCGAAGGTCTTCCTCAAAACGCTCGGCGGCCTGCAGCGCATCGACGTGATCCTTCGCCGGGTTGACGACGATTACTGCGACCCACTCGAACTGTTCGCCCGCAGCTACCTCGGCGTACCCGGCCTGCTGGAAGCCGTGCGCGAGGGCACCGTGGCGATCGCAAACGCGCTGGGCAGTGGCATCCTGCAGGGCCCGGCGTTCCTGCCGTTCCTGCCGGCCCTTTCGCGGCGGTTGCTGGGTGAAGACCTGGCGATGCCGTCGGTGCAAACCTGGTGGTGCGGTGACGCGGCGTCGCGGTCGCACGTGCTGGCCAACTTGAACCGCCTGGTCATCAAGAACGCCTTCCCCGTGCGCGGCAACGACCCCCTATTCGGCCAATCGCTGACGCAGGCGGAACTGGAACAACTGGCGACGCGCATCAACGCACGGCCGACCGACTTCGTCGCACAGGAACAGGTGACCGGTGGCACGGCGCCGGCGCTGTCGCGCGGCAAGGTCGAACCCCGCCGGTTCGTCCTTCGCGCGTTCCTCGCTGCCACGGGTGACAACTACACGATCATGCATGGCGGGCTGACGCGCATCACTGAGTCGCCCGATTCCGTCGTTGTATCCCTTCAGAAAGGAGGCGGCAGCAAGGACACGTGGGTGCTGGCCGACGGCCCGGTCAGCGAGGTGACGCTGCTGCCGTCGACGTCGGCGCCGATCGAGCTCAGCCGCGGTGGCAGCGCGCTGCCGAGCCGCGTCGCCGACGACCTGTTCTGGCTCGGCCGATACATGCAGCGGGCGGAATCGACCGTGCGCATCGCCCGCTGCGCGTTCAACCGCTTCGCCGACCAGAGCGGCGCCGAGAGCGCCCGCACCGCCGCCGTGCTGGCCCGCGAGGTGCTCGGCCGCGCGCCCGACCGCCACGAGACCGGCGACCGCGACCTGCTCATCGGCGTCTTCGGGCGCAACCAGCGCTACAGCCTGCGATCGACCGTCGAAGGGGTGGACGGCCTGGCCCGCGTGCTGCGCGATCGCATCTCGATCGACGCGTGGCGCATCCTGCAGGACATCGAGCACGACGTCGAATCGTTCGATCCCGACCTCGATGCGCCCTACGCCAGCGTGCTGGAAATGCTCAACAAGCTCGTGGTGAACATCGCTGCCTTCGGCGGGCTGGCGATGGACTCGATGACGCGCGGGCAGGCGTGGCGCTTCCTGGACCTCGGCCATCGCATCGAGCGCGCGACGCTCGTCACGCGGCTGCTGCACACGACGATGACCGACGCGCACGCCGGCAGCGCCTCGCTGCTGGACGCTGTTTTGGAAATCACCGACAGCACGCTCACCTACCGCCGGCGATACCTGACGCAGTTGGAAGTGGCGCCGGTGGTCGACCTGCTGCTGGCCGACGCCGATAACCCCCGGGCCGTGGCGTTCCAGGTGGTGGCCATCCAGGATCACCTGAGCCACCTGCCGCGCGAGTCGACGCATCCGAACCGCGAGCCCGACCGCCAGGCGGCGGTTAAACTGCGCACGACGCTTCAGCTGGCCGACGTGCAGCAGATCTGCCAGCCCGTCGACGGCAACCGGCCGGCGCTGGCCACGCTGCTGAATGAGACGACCGACGCGCTGGCCACCATCTCGCAGCGCGTCGGGCAGATCTACTTCAGTCATGCGCAAGTGCCGCGACACCTCATGGCGCCGGCGCAGAAGGAGGGGCCGTGAAGTACCGCGTCTCCCACGTCACCGAATATGGCTACGGCGAGGTCGTGCCGCTCAGCCACAACGTGCTTCACCTGAAGCCGCGCGACACGTGGCTGCAATCGACCCTGTCGAACACAATCGAGGTCGAGCCCGAACCGGCGGTGCTGCGGGAACGGCAGGACTTCTTCGGCAACCACGTGACGTGGCTGGCGATCCAGGAACCGCACAGCCGCCTGCGCGTCGCCAGCATTAGCGAGGTGGACGTGGTGAAGTTCGGCCTGCCTGCCGGCTACGACGGTGGCGGTCCATGGGATGCCGTGCCTGCGGCGCTAACGGACGGTCGCCGCGATGCCTACGCGCTGGACGCCGTGCAGTACACCTACGACTCGCCTTACATTCCGCGCAGCGCGGAACTGGCCGATTACGCCAAGGCCAGCTTCCTGAACGGCCGGCCGTTGTTGGAGTGCGTTACGGAGCTGACGAATCGGATCTACAAGGAGTTCACGTTCGACTCGAGCGCGACGTGCATCGGCACGCCGGTCGTCGACGTGCTGCGGCACCGCCATGGCGTGTGCCAGGACTTCGCGCACCTTCAGATCGGCATGCTGCGATCGCTGGGCTTGGCGGCCCGGTACGTCAGCGGCTACATCGTGACGAACCCCTCGCCCGGGCGCGAACGAATGGTGGGATCGGACGCGTCGCACGCATGGCTGAGCGTTTTCTTCCCGCGCTTCGGCTGGATCGACTTCGACCCCACCAACGGCTGCCTGCCCAGCGACGAGCACGTCACCGTCGCCTGGGCGCGCGACTACGACGACCTGAGCCCCGTCAAAGGCGTCATCATCGGCGGCCAGCGCCACTCGTTACGTGTGGGGGTGGATGTGATCCCGATCGTCGAGCCGACGCCGGCGACCCACGCAGACGCCGCGGCCACCACCGATGCCGTGGCGCGGGGAGCGTGAGCCACTACAGCGTATCACCTTCAATCGTAGCGACGTTGAGCCGCGGGCTTGCCCGCGATGGATTGCTTCCGAAACAATCGCGCGCAAGCCCGCGGCTAAACGTGCTACGCTGGGTCTCGCTTACGCGTAATGCGCAGACTGGAAGGGGCTGCTGATCAACTGCGTGCAATTGATCTTCACAGCGCCCTCGCTGGTGGTGCACATGCCTTGGCCGATGATCTGGTTGCGGCGCTTGGCGCTGACGATCTCGAAATCGTTCCCGAGGAACGCGCGCCAGTCCGTCTTGCCCTCGTAGGTCGTCGACCCGTTGGCACCGGCCATCAGGCGGGCGATCTCGGGTTTCTCCAGCGTGCTCTGGGGATCAAAATCGAAGACGTAGTGCCATTCCCCCTCGTGCTTCACGACCTGGGCGTTCCACAGCACGAGGTACTTCCCGCCGCTCACCCGCAGATTATTGGCCCCAGCGGATCGCATGACACTCCACGGCTTCAACGGCGTGGCCGACTTCTTGTAAACGTGTACCATGCCCGAAACATACGACGCGTTTTTCGCTCCGGGAGCGCAGAAACCGCCCACCTGGCCTAAGAAATTTCGAATTTGATTCAAGTTGTAAGGATTGTTCGGCCGAGGCGGTTGGGTGCGGTTGGGAGGACGCCCGGCAAATTGCGGAGTTCGCTACCGGTGTCTGCAATGTAGGTCCAACCGTGGCATGGGCGCCTCGCCCATGAGTGTGATGTGGCCGGAAGAGCTTCTTGTGACCAGTTGCGCAGTCGAAGTGGATAGTCACGAAAACGAGCTTCACGTCTGATTGACCGCCCTAGGCAAGGCGTCCATGCCACGGCGAGACCGGCCGGACGTTCTACTGCTGGCGAAGGGGGAACTGGCTGGAACCCACGCGCAGAGTGGTAATGACCACCTTGTCGCCCGCCTCGTTGCCGGCGCTCTTCAGAATTTCCTGTCGGCGGCTGTTGTCGATGATCGTCCAGTCGCTGCCGAGCCACTTGCGCCAGTCGGCGCCGTCGGGGTAGCGCGTGGCGGTGGTCGCCGAGCCGGTGAAGATCTGGGCCAGTTCAGTGATCTCCAGCGAGTCGCGGTTGTCGAACTCGAACACGTAGTGCCACTGGTCATCCTTGCGGACGAC
The DNA here is from genome assembly GCA_035998445.1 of Tepidisphaeraceae bacterium. Classification (NCBI taxonomy): domain Bacteria; kingdom Pseudomonadati; phylum Planctomycetota; class Phycisphaerae; order Tepidisphaerales; family Tepidisphaeraceae; species Tepidisphaeraceae bacterium. Next base: position 464,792 of record DASYHQ010000018.1, read on the forward strand.
GTCGGCGTTCCAGAGGACGAGGTAGCGTTGCTTCACGTCCGGCGCGATGTTGTTGCGCCCGCCGTGACGCATGACGTCCCAGGGATGCATCGGGGAATCCGAACGCTTGTAGACGTACAGCATAGTTTCAATGTACCACGAAAGTTGACCCGAAGTCGCCCGGGATTGGTCGCTTGTAACAGGATCGGCATTCCGAGCGTTCAAAACGCATGAAATTCACCGGCCTCAACGATGGCGTCGCCTACAATGCCGACATGGACATCGTAACCGGCATTACCGGCGCCAGCGGCGCGCTCTACGCCCAGCGATTCATTCAAGGCTTGGTGGCGGCGGGTGTCAACGTGCACCTGGTCGTTTCCCCCTACGGCCGGCGGTTGCTGCACGATGAAATGGGCATGGAGACGCTCGACCTGACCGAGCTGGCCGGAACGCCGAACCACGCGATCACGCTCTACAACTACAACGACGTGGGCGCCAAGCTCGCCAGTGGCAGCTTTCTGCACGATGGGATGGTAATCGTGCCCGCCAGCAGCAACACGCTTGCCGAGGTCGCGCACGGCCTGGGCGACAACCTGATCAGCCGCGCCGCCGCCGTCACCTTGAAGGAACGCCGCAAGCTGGTGATCGCGCACCGCGAGATGCCGCTGTCACCGATCGACATCAACAATTACAAGACGCTGAGCGACGCCGGCGCCATCGTCTGCCCCGCCAACCCCGGGTTCTATCTCAACCCCACGACGGTCGGCGAGGTGGTCGATTTCGTCGCCGGCAAGCTGCTGGATCTGATTGGCGTCAAGCACGCGTTCGACACGCGCTGGGACCCGAAGAACATGCGCCCGCCGGTAAAGCGTGGCGAAGTCGTGTGATCGCCTGGTTGCCTTGCCCGGCAAGCCACGACATCACCGCTTCGTCATCGCCAGCGTCGTGCGGATTTCCCGTACCATCTCGGCTTCGCGCGCATTCACGAACGCCATCGCGCGGGCGACCTTGGCGCGGGACAGTTGGGGGTCGTCGTCGATGCGGCGCAGCGCATCCACCATTCGGCTGGCGGGCTCGGCGTCGATGTCGATCAGCCACTCGGGCAGGCCGATGTCGCGAAACATCCACGCCTTCAGGCCGTGCCGACGGCTAAACGTGTGAAGGATCGGCGTTCCCGCGGCCAGCGCGATGATGCACGAGTGCGGCTCGGCCGACACCACGCAGGCGGCCCGCGCGTAGACCGATGCCGCTTCCTCCACGGTCCAGAACGTGTCGCGGTGCACGACCTGCGCCTGCACGTCGGCCGGCAACCGGTCGAGCAACAGGCGCTTGGCGGCGCTGATCTCCTTATCCACCTCCGGCGCCAGCAGCACCTTGCCCCGCCCGTCGCGCACCCAAGCCTCGATGATCGTGCGCAGCTGCGCCGCCCAATGCTCGTCCTGCTCCACGTGCGCCGCCGTCGGCACGCCGGGGTTCAGTGGGTCGCCGTTCCCTGACTTCCCGAGCTTGGGCGTGTTCGTGCGGATGGTGACGGTGATGAACCGGCCCGTTTCGAGACCGTGATGCGCCAGAAATGCGCCGGCGGTGGCTTCGTCGCGCACGTCGATGCCGAAGCAACCGTCGGGGCCGAACTCAAGCGCGCCCGGCTGCGCGCCGGCGCGGCGCAGGTAGGCAAGAGATTCGTTATCGCGACAGAAGATGAACCGGGCTTGCGACAGCAGCGCGATGCGTTCGGCCTCGTCGCCCGGCTGAAAGGCATCAAACGATTGTCCGAACAAGCCGAACGGCAAACCCCGGCCGACACAGGCGCGCAGCAGATCATCGGGACCTGGCCAGAAGCCGGTGAAGAGCATGCCGGAGTTCATCACGAACAGGTCGGCATCGTCGAAGGCCCGCTGTAGTTCGGGATCGGTGGCTCGGCCATTTGCATCCATGTCACCGCTGACGATCGGCACGTTCAGAAACCGCCGCTGCAGCATCGCCGTCACCGCAGGGCTGGTCACCGCGAGCCAAAGCGTGACGCGCGCCTCGGGCAGGTTTTCAGCGAGGTATCGCAACGTGCCGGGCGTATGGCCGACGTCGCCAATGTTGGAGGTCGCCCACCCGCTCCGCAGCAGGATCGAGTTTCGTGACGAAGCGGGATCGGCAGATGCGGCCATGAAATCGAGCCCCGGTTAAAGCGAGCATGTCACATTCGCGACGCCGGCCCGTTATACCCCGTATTCCCCCCACCGTCGCGACACCAGCGCTTTCGTCGTCGCGTCCATCCCCAGTTCCGCCGGCCACGGGCGCACCTTGCTGCCGTAGCCCTCGACCGGCAGTTTCACCGTCGCATCAAACCCGATCTTGCCGCCCACCCCCAGTTCGACGCTGGCGTGATCTAAAATGTCCACCGGTCCGCGTACGTTCTCAATATCTCGACTCGGGTCGACGTTGGCGAACAGGTGGAACAGCACGGCGTCCACATCGTGCACGTCCACATGTTCATCCACCACGATGATGAACTTCGTGAAGCTCATCTGCCCCGCGCCCCAGATCGCGTGCATCACCCGGCGGGCCTGGTACGGGTATTCCTTCTTAATCTTCACGAACACGCAGTTGTGAAACGTGCCCGCCATGGGCAGCGAGTAATCGATGATGTCCGGCACCAGCATCTTCAACAGCGGCAGGAAGACGCGCTCGGTCGCCTTGCCGAGGTAGTAGTCCTCCATCGGCGGCTTGCCGACGATGGTGGTCGGGTAGATCGGGTTCTTGCGCGTGGTGATTGCCGTGACGTGAAACGCCGGGTAGCGGTCGGCCAAACTGTAGAAACCGGTGTGGTCGCCGAACGGACCTTCGAGCAAAGTCTGGTGCGGGTCGACGTAGCCTTCGATCACGATCTCCGCGTTGGCCGGCACCTCGAGATCGATCGTCTTGCACTTCACCAGTTCGATGCCGCTGCCGTTCAGGAAGCCGGCGAAGAGCAGTTCAGACACGTTCGGGGGCAGTGGCGCCGTGGCGGCGTAGGGCAGGATGCTTTCGCCCCCGAGCACGATCGCAAGCGGCATCTTTTCGCCGCGTGCTTTCCAGGCGCGGAAGTGTTTGGCGCCGTCGTGGTGCATGTGCCAGTGCATGGCCGCCAGGCGCGGGCCGTGCATTTGAACGCGGTACATGCCGATGTTGCGGTGCGTGCTCTCCGGGTCGCGCGTGTAGATGCCCGCCAGCGTGATGTATCGCCCCGTGCCGGTCTGCGTCTTCACCGCCTCCGCCGCCGCTGCCGGGTCGAACACCTGCCCGCTGCGCAAGTCGCCATCCAATGGCCAGCACTGGATAATCGGCAACCGCGTGAGGTCCGCCCGCTCCCCTTCGTACACCACTTGCTGGCAAATCCCGCTCTTCACCGACTTCGGCGGAATGCTTGCCAGCTTTAAGAAGTCCAGCCCCTTCTTCATCTTCTCCATGAGCCCCGTCGGCACCTCGGGCTTAATCAGGTTCTGCACCCGATCCGCCAGCTCATCCAGCGAGTTCGTCCCCATCGCCCGGCAGACGCGCCAGTAGCTGCCGAACGTGTTGATGGCGACGGGGATGTCCGACCCCGCGACGTTCTCAAACAGCAGCGCCTTCCCACCCAGGCTGGCGGCGGCGCTCTTGTCCCGCTCGTTGTGCGGCTTGGCCGACGGCGACTTCCCGACACGATCGGTGACCTCGGCGATCTCCAGAATCGGGCTGACCTTCGTCTTCACCCGCGCCAGTTCGCCGTTGGATTCAAGGTCGGAGATGAAATCGGAGAAAGTTGCGCTCGGCATTGACCCAATCCTAGGCGCGGGCGGTGCGGCGAACAATGGATTCGGGCAGCTGGTAACAAGCGTCACCAGCCGTGCATTGGCAACGCCCCAGGTGGAGCGCTATCAGCCCCCGACCGGAAACCAGTCCTCGATGGCTGTCCGGAGCGCGTTACCCCATCGGTCGACGTGATCCGGCGACGGTGGCTCGTCGCCTGCCGGGTCCCCTGATCTGTCGATCATGCCCAGAAAAGCGACCGCCGGTCGTCGATCGTGGAAGCGCACCAAGATTCGCTCATCCCCCTCGATGAGCAACTGCGTGCTACGAGCGTCCAAGCTCGGGGGAAAGTACAGCAAGACGGATAACGGGAGCGGGTCGGTTGAGGCGAGGTTGCTACCGGTCGTGCCGGCTAACCGCTTGTGCCCATGGGTGATTAGATGAGTCACCGTCGGCGCGAGGTCCGCGTGCGTGGTTGGCGTGGTAATCCGTCGCGGCCCAAGGGTGCCACCAGTTAGGAAGCACGGTGTTGCACACTGCGCTTCCGAGGGCTTGCTCCCGTGAAACAGCGCGCCATCGTCCCAAAGGGATTCACCGTGATCACCCGTGACGATGACGATCGTCTTAGTCAGGTCGATCGAATCGATGAGGTCAGCAATCACGTCATCGATGAATGCCACCGCATTGAGGTACCGGTTGTTCAAGAGCTCTTGATGTTCGTCCCGCCGCAGTTTCAGCAACAGCGATTGACGGTCAGAAATCACCGGCCGGTGTCGCTCGTACGCGGGCGGGTACAGGTACGGGTAGTGAGTACTTGCAATGAAGAGGTTGACGAACTGCGGCGACGTGGCCGTCCAAAGTTGCTCACGCGTTGCAGCTGCAACATCGCGATCGAGTTGCGGCCATTCCAGATCTCCCAAGTGCCACTCCTTCTTGCCTACCTGCTCAACTCGATCGAACGTTAGCCCTACCTTGATGTACTCGTCCATCCGCGCGAACTTTTCGTGCCGCATGCCCGACCGATACGTTCGCTCGTAGCCCCACGTGCGCAAGGCATTCATCCACGGCGAGGGTGCCCCCGCATTCAACGTCGCGTCGAAGAACAGCGAAGCACGACCATAGAGAAGCGTGAACAGCCCCATGTGCGACAAGTTCGACCCGGCATAGTGACGGTCCAATCGCCAGCCACGATCGGCGATCGCCGACAGACGGGGCATGTGCTGGGGCGTCAGCATGTCGTGACGCCAGCTCTCTACCGTGATGAGAAGCACGTGGGGCGGCGCGACATCCCCGGGTAACGGGCCGACCGTTTCCAGAAGCGGAGGCACGCTCAGCATGGGGAACACGCGCTCCGCCTCTGCCTTTGTGGCGTTAGTGAATGCAAGGCCGAATGGACTGTACTGCATCCGTGATTGCGCGTGCTCCACGTAGACAGGAGCCAAGGAAGCCATCGCCTCATCGAAGTGGGCGGGCCGTACTGATGTCACGAAGGCGACTGCCAACCGAACCACGAATAATGCAGCCGCCAAAGTTATGATGGTGGTGACGAGTCCACGACGATAGGCCGGACGGGCGTATCGCGTGACCGCCCGCGTCATACCAAAACAGAGCAGCACTACCAAGATGGCCAAGGCGATAGCTTGGACCACCGCGATTGCGAGTTCTCGCAGCAGTTCCCGCGTGCCACCCGCCCATTCGCCGACGTCCGGCTGCGTGAGCAAGGTGGCATACGTCATCACGCTGCGGCCGGTCAGCGTTTTGATCCGCACATCGATCCCGAACCAAAGCAGGTAAAGCGACAATCCGGCCACTAGAAATGTCAAGGCAGTACGCCGCCGATGTAACCCGAATAATATGCCGCAGAGAATCATCAGCGGAACAAGACGCACGATCGCGTCGCAGGCGAGACTGGCGATCGCCAACAAGCTACCGCTCATCGATAAGTGGGGCAGTCTCAGGTTGTTGGCAACATGTTCGATGTGCCAGTGCGCGCCCACCGTCGCCACCAACAGCACTACCACAACAACTGCAACAATGTCATGTTTCGCTGCCCGGATAGCGGCGAGCAGCTTGTGGAACGCAAAATAAACTTGGCCCTTGGACAGAACAGGTATCCTATTCCGCAGATCGTCGGCCACAACGCGTACCCCAGTAAAGCAAAAGACCCCGAATCCCTCGACTAGTCGAGGTTCGGGGTCTTTCTTATGCGGCTGAGAGGAGTTGAACCTCCACTCGGTTACCCGAACTAGAACCTGAATCTAGCGCGTCTGCCAATTCCGCCACAGCCGCGGCAGTTGGAGGGACGAAGATAATCGATTCGTTAAAAGTGTCAAGGCGGCGGTAGGCAACGCCTGCGTCTACTTCGCCGGGGCCATCGTCTTGAACAGATCGGCGTTGCACTTGGTCTTCTGCAAAGCGTCGATCAGCGATTTCGTGGCCTGAGCGGGCGGCATGTTCATCAAATGCCGGCGGATCGTGCGGGTGGCGGCCAGGGTGCGCTCGTCGAGCAGCTTTTCCTCCTTGCGGGTGCCGCTGGAGGAGACGTCGATGGCGGGGAAGATCCGCTGGTCCGACAGCTTGCGGTCCAGCGTCAGTTCCATGTTGCCGGTGCCCTTGAACTCCTCGAAGATCACCTTGTCCATGGCGCTGCCGGTGTCGACAAGGCAGGTCGCGATGATCGTCAGGCTGCCGCCGTTCTCGATCTTGCGGGCGGCGCCGAAGAGCTTCTTGGGGATTTCCAAGGCGCGATTGTCGAGCCCGCCCGTCATGGTGCGACCGCCCTGCCGACCGCCGCTGTTGAACGCCCGGCCAAGGCGCGTCAGCGAATCCAGCAGCACGACGACGTCGTGGCCAAATTCCACCTGGCGCTTGCAGCGTTCGATGACCAGCTGGGCCAAGTCGAGGTGCTTCTCGATTGAATTGTCGTTGCTGGAAGCGTAGACGGTGCCCGGCACGTTGCGCTTCATGTCCGTCACCTCTTCCGGCCGTTCGTCGACCAGAAGCAGCATCAACTGCACGTTCGGGTAGTTGGCCGCGATGCCACGGGCGATGTTCTGCAGCAAAATCGTCTTGCCCGTGCGCGGCGGCGCGACGATCAGACCCCGCTGGCCGAAGCCGATAGGGGTCAGGATGTCGATTGCGCGCGTCGTCACCTCGTCGGCGGAGTGTTCGAGCTTCAGCTGGGGCTCGGGGTCGAGCGCGGTGGAATCGTAGATGCCGATCTTGTCGTGCCACTCGTCGACCGGGCGGTTCTCGATCGCTTCGATCTTGCTGAGCGCCCGCCCGCGCGGCGTGCCCTTCAGCAGCAGGCCCGGCTTCAGGCGTAAATCGCGAATCACGTTGCGCGGCACCACGTAGTTGCCCTTGGCGGGGCGCAATGGGAAGGCCGGGTCGCGAAGCTCGCCATCGCGGCGGTCGTCGACGACGGACAACAGGCCTTCCACGACGGATGACGAGACGGCGGACGGTTGAGTGGTCTGCATGAAGCGGTACTCTTGCGGAAACGGGAATCTGCGGCGCGTGGTGGCGACCCCCGATGAGGACGCTACGATAGTCGCAGCACAGCGCTATCGCCAATCACCGCCATTTACATGGACGCCGGAGGACAAATGGACCTGCTCGCCAAGCTAACCGAAGACATGAAGGCCGCGATGAAGTCGGGGCAGAAGGACCGGTTGTCGGTCATTCGTATGCTTCTCGCGGACGTCAAGATCATCGACCTCTCCCCCAAGCCGATCACGCCCGAGCAGGCCGTAGAAGCATACGCCAAGAAGCTGCGCAAGAGCAAGGACGAGTACGAAAAGATCGGCCGGACCGAAGAGGCCGCCAAAATCGCTACAGAAATCACCGTAGTCGAGGAATACCTGCCCAAGCGAGCCGACGCCGCCCAAACCGAACAGCTGGTCGACACCTTCCTGGCCGCCAATAGCTTCACCGAAAAGCAGGTCGGCCAGGCGATGGGCGCGTTCATGAAGCAGCACGGCACCGCGGTTGACCCGGAAATTGTCAACCCGATCATCCGGCAGAAACTGGCCGGCAAGTGAATCCCTCCGGCCCCTCTCCCGGTACTCCGGGGGAGGCTGGGTGGGGGTGATTCGAATGGGCAAGGCCCCAAACCCGAACGACCAATCAATGACCAAGCCCCAATGCCAAACAAATGACCAATTCCCAATGACCCATGAAGGCCGCGGCATCCGCTTGGTCATTGGGCATTGGAATTTTGTTGGTCATTGGGGCTTGGTCATTTGATCGATTACAGTCGCACCTTCAACACGGAGCTACCAACAATGTCCGAATCCAACCTCCCCACCGTCGGTTCGAAAGCTCCAGATTTCACGACATCCTCCAGCACCGGCAAGCCGATCTCCCTCTCCGATTACGCCGGCAAGCAGGCGGTCGTGTTGTATTTTTACCCCCGTGCCGACACCCCCGGCTGCACGAAGGAGGCCTGCGGGTTCCGCGATGCGCTGGCGGACTACGACAAGGCGAAGATCGCCGTCTTCGGCATCAGCCCCGATCCGGAAAAGGACGTGACGAAGTTCGCCGAGAAGTTCCACCTGAACTTCCCCCTGCTGGCGGACGAAGATCACGCCATCACTGAAAAGTACGGCGTGTGGGGCGAGAAGAGCATGTACGGCAAGAAGTACATGGGCGCCAACCGCACCACCTTCGTCATCGATAAGGCCGGCAACATCGCCCACGTCTTCGAGAGGGTGAAGCCCGAAGGGCACGATCAGGAAGTGCTGACCTGGCTGAAGGAACATCTTTCGATCTAAATCCTGCTTTTTCGTTTGCTATTGTCTCGATTTGCGGGCGAGCTTTCGTATAGTGGTGCGGTCCGGGTGTCATGCCCGTCTTAAACGCAAACGAACAGACCGAATCAGGAGTCATCATCATGGCCAAGAAAGAACCCGCAAAGAAGCCCGCCGCCGCCGCCAAGGCCGCCCCCAAGAGCACCAAGGCCAGCACGACGACCGTGCGCAACACGGCCGTCCCCAAGGCCCCCAAGGCCAAGTCCGCCGTCGCCGTCGCCGCCAGCACCACCGCTGCCACGATCGCGCCGACGTACGACCAGATCTGCAAGCGCGCCTACGAGCTCTACACCGCCGGCACCCCCGGCACCGAAGCCGACCACTGGTTCCAGGCCGAGCGCGAGCTGAGCCAGGGCGTGTAAGACGCCTCGTCCAGCGACAGTTGTAATCCTGAGAGGGTGTAAAGAAGATTGCCGCGTCCGCTCCGACCGTGGCATGGGCGTCTCGCCCATGCATGTCGCGAGGCCAGAAGACTGGATTAACGTCTGCGGCCTGGTCGGCGCAGCGGCCCACAAATGTCGCATTCCGTGCCAGTCCACAAGCATGGGCGAGACGCCCATGCCACGGTAAAGGCGAGCGAGAGTGTGCTCTCCCACACCCTTTCAGGATGACAATCGAGCTTGGGGCGAGCGTCCTACAAAGTTAGCAGCGCGTTCAGGGGAATCACCCATACCGCTTCCTTGTTGAACGGCGGATCGTTTCGCCGATGTCTACCGCATGGCCGGCGCAGGTGAACCTGCGGTTGTGGTCGCGATGCGCCACCCGTGGCCGGCCATGGAGCCTTCGCGTCCACCGGGTCACCGGTGACCGTCCGCCTCACGGTTGTGCCCGCTTCCTTTGCGTTCTCGGCCGATTTCGGGAGAATGCCTCTGCCCGACCCCGACGACCGCGTCGCAGATCGGGCCAAACGCGCTGATGTGGTACTTCGCCTACGGGTCCAACCTCAATAGCCGAGCCGTCGCGGAGTGGTGCCGACATTTCGGGTACCGTCCGCCGTCGCTTAAGCCCGGCCGGCCGGCGGTCCTGGACAACTACCGCCTCAGCTTCCCCATCTACAGCGACTACTACGGTGGCGGCATCGCCGACATCGTCTACGACCCCGGCAAGTACGTCGCCGGCGCCGTCTTCGAGATCACCGACGCCGACGCCAAAATCCTCGACCAGAAGATCGACCGCCGCCTCGAAGGCGACCGCGAGGTCGGCCTCTACCAGCGCATCGAGATCAAGGTCGCCCTCCTCGGCAAGCCTGACAAGATCACCGCCATGACCTACCAGGGCGTGAGCGTCGAACGCTACCACATCCCGCCGACCAAGCATTACATGGACCTGGTCATCCAAGGGGCTTATGGGTTTGGCTTATCGATGATGTGGATCGCGTATTTGCAGAGCTTCAGCACCCAGGTGGGACGAAAGCCCAGACCGCCTGTGTAGGCGCAAGTCAGCAAAACTGCCGTCCCGGCCATTCGTCGAAGCGAAGACGTGGGCTGAAGTTCACCTTACGGGATTGGCACGTCGGGCGCTGTCCGTGGTGAACCCATGCAAGTTCCGTATGATGCGAACAGAGGTTCGTTTCTTCGGGTGAATCAGGATCAGGAGCCGCATGAAGTACTTAGCGATCACGTTGCTTGGATTTGGTTTAGTAGCCTTGTTCGCGTTCTACCTTGGGGCGATCAAGGGCGAGATCAAGTGGGACGCCGACAAGCCGCTCACCGGCCAGCAAGCCCGCACGGTCGGCATCATCAGCCTCATCGTGGGCCTCATCATGATCGCGGCTGGCGGTTTCCTGGCGATGCGCGTTCTTGGCGCATAAGTTTGTACTTTTGCACACCGCTGCCGGAGGCACCGCCCGTCAATCCGCGGGCCACCGGCGACTGTTGCACTCGATCTGACACCTCCCTCCAAAACCGCCGCGCCGCGGCGTCAAATTCCCTTACAAGCCCTTCCGGCGCCCACGGCCAAACGTCTGCGGCATTGAAGTTATGGCCCGTCGCCTCAGGGTAGATCACCCATTAGAATCGCCTCGGCGGGACGTGCGGGACGTCCGATCCAAGTCGAAGGGAGCGACGTGATGAGCGCGGGCAAGAAGGAACGCGACCGGATCAAGCGGCGGACGAAGCAGCAGCAGTTGCGCAAGGCGCGCCAGCGCAGCCCGCTGGACGGGCTGCGGCCGGGCGAGGGGACGCTGCGGATGTACATGCAGAAGGATTGGAAGCCGTACCGACAGGCCTCGATCTTCGCGGTGCGCGAGGTGAAGGGAAGACGGATCACCGTCGGCTTCCTCGTCGACCAGGGCGTGGCCGGGCTGAAGGACGCCTGGATGATGACCGACGTGACGACGGCCGAGTTCAACGACATCCTGCGGCAGGCGGGCGAGATCACGCCCATCGGCCCGTGCGACCCCGACGCCGCCCGCGCGTTGATCGCCGGCGCGATCCGCTTCGCGACGCAGTACGGGTTTCGCCTGCCGGCCAACCTGGACAAGGCACTGAAGGTGATCGACGGCGTCGGCGACTGGCGGCAGGCGGACGTGTCCGAGTTCGTTCCCGAGTTCGCCGGATCGATGCGCGACCTGCGGGCACGCTGCATCGGTGAGTCGCCCGAGTCGTTCCTGTCGCGCGACGACGTGACGTTCATCATCGACAACGCCGCCCCGAGCCTGATCGACGAGGAAGCGGAGTACGCCGACGACGCCGACGAGCTGGACGCGGTGAAAGAGATGGTCAAAGCGATGCGGGCGATGAACGACGCGATGGTCGCCTCGGTCGAGCGGTGGTGCGACGAGACCGGCCAGACGCCCCACCCGCAACTGGCCGACGCGGTGAACCTGAAGTTGATGGCGGCGTTCGACCAACTTCGGCAAATGCCCCCACCGGCGGAGGAGGAAGCGTTCGATCCCGACGCCATCCCGTTTCCCGACCCCACTCCCGCGCTCGAGCGAGAGCTAATGAACATCGCCGAACCCGAGCGCCCGGCCCTGCGCGCGGCGCTCGAGCAAATCCGCCAATTCAACGAGGCGAACCCCGAGCCTTTCGACATGGACGGGGACGGGGAAACGGCCCCGTGGGATCGGAACTGAAAGTGCTTTCAAGAAACAACCGTGCCACCGGCGGCTTGCCTGCCCGTGTCCTCGTGATGCAGAGACTTGCACGGGTGGCGCACGGATGGTGGCGCCCGCCAAGGAAACAAGAGCGAGTTAACCATGCGACTATCGAAGATTCTTCTTGCCGCCATCGTCGGCGCTATCTCAGTGGTTCCGCAACAGCTGGCGGTCGCGCAGGCGCCGACGTCGCAACCAACGACGTCCGCCGTCGTGTACGAGACGCCCGAAGCGGTCGTTCTTGCCGCTCGGAATGCGAATAAGACGGGCGACCACGTGGCCGAGATCGATTGCTATAGTCCGGCAGGTCACGCGGCCATCGCCCGGGTGCTCATGTGGATGATCGCGTCGCCGCCGACGACGCAGTCGGCCACGCAACCGATCAACCCCGACCGAGCGGCGTTCGAGGCAAGGCATGGCCTTGATCGCCGGGCACAGAAGCCGGGCGAATCGCGTGACGACTTCGCCAAGCGCCTCGTGGATGAACTCCCCGACAAGCGCGCGTTCCTGCTCGACTTCATGACTAAACAGCCCCCCCGCCGCCGCCCGACCAGTCAGCCCGCCGGACCGCTGCAACTGCAGGACGTGACGATCGACCCTTCCGGCACCACCGCCACCGCAAAGCTGGTCCGCAAGGGCCGCGACGGGTCGACGATGTCGCAGGAGGTCAAGTTCGAGAAGATCGACGGCTCCTGGCGCATCGCAACGATGATGATGTACTGAACCCGCTGGGTGCCATAGGCGGTGCGCCGCCCGTGTCCCCGTGGCACGGGTTTTCAACCCGTGTCTTCGCTGCAGAACACGGGATGCAAACCCGTGCCACTTCAAACTGACCCACTACCGGCAGCCGAGTGCCACGGGCGGTACGCCGCCCGTGTCTTCGATCTGAGCTCGGAACACGGCGGTCACCCCACCCGCTTCGCCACCACCTGCAGATGCCCCGCCCTCGCGGCGGACGCGGGATCTTTCGCCAACGTCGCCTCCAGCTTTAACAGCCGTTCCACGGCGTTCTCGGCTTGCAGTAAAAACTTATTGGAACGCACCGGGATGATCGGCTTTCCCGCGACCGTGATCACCTCGAACCCGGCGTGCTCGAAGAGTTTGCGCAAACTCGTCGGCGTGAACATTGTCAGTTCGAAGCGTTCTTCCTTGGCGGCCGTCAGCCAGCGGGTTTTGCCGGTTTGGATGAAGTCTTCCAACGCAGTCAGGTTGCCGCGTTCGACGAAGTGGTCGACGGCGGCGAGCTTGCTGTCGGCGGTGGCGATGACGTGGCCGCCGGGGGCGCAGATGCGGAACATCTCGCGGGCGGCGCGGACGGGGTCGGTGCAGATGGACAGGGGGTCGCCCATCGCCAGGGTCAGGCCGAAGGTGTCGCTGGGCAGCTCTGGCATGTCGACGATGTCGGCGACGGCGAGGGTGGCCTTCTTCGCCCGCGCGGGGGGCATGTCGGCCAGCTTCAGGCGCGTCTGCTCGATCATGGCGGCGGCGTGGTCGGCGAAGGTGGTGGCGTAGCCGCTCTTCAACAGCTTCAGGCCCCACTTGCCGGTGCCACAGCCTAGGTCGCAGCACTGGGTGGCGAGGTCGCGCGGCAGATAGGGTTTGACCATCCGCCAGGTCAGCTCATCGTGGAACGCCCAGTAGGGGTCGTCGTAAATCGCGTCGTACTGCCGGGCGACGCGGTCGTGGTATTTGCGGGAGGGATCGCGGGCCATAGTAGCTGTCGGTTGTACGGGGAAGGGATGGGAGATGACAAGGTGAGGGGGTGTCTTACGTTCTCTGGGCCATTGAATCTTAAAATGAAATCCCAAGCCCCAATGACCAACAAATGACCAAGCACCAAATCCCAATCGGAAATGCGTGCTCGGTGTCTGCCTTTGTGGGCTCGGTGTCCTCTGTGGTTCAATCGCTTTGATTCACTGAACCCGCCTGCATCGATAGGATACCGCCCAACAGGAGAGACCATGACCGACGAGGGCAGCGTTCAACGGCACAAACTATCGCACGCGGTCGCGGAGCTGCCGTCGTGGAAGAAACGCCTGCTGGCGCTGGCGATGATGGCGGCGTTGATCGGCGGTGGCGCGCAACTGGCGACGATGTTTACGGCCACGCAGCGGTCGGTCACCGAGACGCCGCCGCCGGCGCGGGTGGAGGCGTCGGAGCGGATGCCAGATGGGGCGTCGGGGTTTCTGAATGGGCAGCCGAGTTCGGGCTCACGAACAGAAGTTGTTCACACTGTCGACATCGACGAGGTTGAACTGTCCCACACCGAACGCATCGCGGGCTGGATGTTCCGCGTGGGCTTAGCGGTGTTCGTGGGCGTGATCGTGGGGACGGTCTTCCGCATGTTCATCAAGACGATGGCCGCGTTGGCGGCGATCATCGTGACGGCGATCGTGGTGCTGTCGTACTTCAAGGTGATCAACGTCGACTTCACCACGATGAAGGACAACTACGACTCGGTCGCGGGGTGGGCGCAATCGCAGGCGGTGAAACTAAAGGACCTCGTGCTGGCCGCCCTGCCATCGACGACGTCGGCGGCGATTGGGTTTTTCCTGGGGTTCAAGCGGTGAGGTGCACGGGATAACGGGACGGAGTTCCATCCGGTCCCTCTCGCGGTACGCCGGGAGAGGCTAGGTGAGGGTGATTTCGATCTGCCGACGACACTCGGAGGGACGAATCACCCTCACCTAACCTCTCCCATGAGTATGTGGGAGAGGGGACAGGAGGAGTCACTCCCCCTCCCTCTCCCGTCCTCCGCGTCTCCGCGGTTCATCCGCCTCCCCCTGCCCGCATTGTTCAGTTCGAATGGAATTGCATTGATTCCAACCCCGCCACCTTTATAATTTGCCTCCATTCCCTCGCGGGTGAAGGTGGGTGAAGCGCCATCGTTATCCGTAAGTGAACGGCACACGAACGCGTCCCAAGAGCGCAAAATGGCCCTGAACCAGCCAGGCTCCACCGGGACGCTATGATTCCGACAGCGATAAATCTCACCCGCCGCGGGGTGAGACCAAGCGATGTGGACCTTCCGGGCTGACTTTCGGAAGCACCGGTGGGTGCGCCATCGCCCGGTGATCCTCGTAAGTTTTACCCCACCGCCAGCGCGTAAGTCCGCGTGTGGCGTGGAGATGCAACATGAGCAACGCAAACGAGCAGCAGTGGTTGAGCGACCTGTCGGCCTGGCAACAGCGGGTGCAGACGGGTGAACTGATGTACGACGACGCCGTCGGTCACGACGCGTGCGGCATCGGTGGCATCGCGGCCAAAGACGGCAAACCCACGCGCCTCATCATCGAACAAGCCCTCGAAGCCCTCGTCTCGCTCGAACACCGTGGCGGCATCTTTGGGGAAAGCGGCGACGGCGCGGGCATCCTGCTCCAAATCCCACGCAAGCTGTTCGATCGCGAGATAGGGAAGCTCAGCAAGGTGTCGCTAAAGGCGGACGACAAGCTCGTCGTCGGTACGTTCTTCGTGCCGTTCGAGCCCAAGAACCTGATGACCGAGCTGAAGGCGTTCGTCGCCAGCGAGATGCGCGACGCCCCCGTCGAGCTGCTCTGCTGGCGCGAGGTGCCGACCCAGCCGGACAAGATCGGCCCTGAAAGCCGCGCCAGCATGCCGCAGATCTGGCAGCTGTTCCTGAAGGCCAACATCGCCGACAGCGATCTGGAATACTGGACCTACCGGTTCCGCATTCGGCTGGAGAAGGGCTTCCTCGACCGCAAGTGGACGGGCGTGTACATCCCCAGCCTTAGCCATCACATGGTCTCCTACAAGGGCCTGCTGACCAACCCGCAGCTGATCGCGTTCTACGACGATCTGCGCGACCCGGAGTTGGAAACGGGCATGTGCATCTTCCATCGCCGGTTCAGCACGAACACGTTTCCGAACTGGGCGCTGGCGCAGCCGTTTCGCATGCTGGCGCACAACGGTGAGATCAACACGGTTTCCGGCAACCGGCAGGCGGTGCGGGCGTTTGCGCCGCAGATCATTCCGGACATTGATCGTGAACACGCCCTGGCCGCCGGCATGAGCGACAGCGCGTCGCTCGACCAATGGCTGGAACACCTGGTGCGCCACGATCATTCCGCGCTGCGCGCCTTGCGCATCAGCGTTCCGCCCAGTTGGAACAGCGAACCGGAAAAGTGGGACAAGGGCGCCCACGACTTGTTCACTTACTACACCCGCGCCTATGGCACCCTGTGCGCCTGGGACGGCCCCGCCGGCCTGATGAGCACCGACGGCCGGTATCTGATCGCCGGCGTCGACCGCATGGGCCTGCGCCCGGTGCGCTGGTCGATCGACACGAAGGGCAATTTGTTCGTGTCGAGCGAATCGGGCACGTTCGGGCACAAGCCCAACGAGATCGTGCTGCAGGGCCAGCTTCAGCCAGGCGAGATGATCGCGCTGGACACAAAGACCGGCGAGTTCATCGACTCCAAGGCGTTCGTCGCCAAGGTGGTCGAAGAGGCCGAGGCCGAGCTGGGCCCCATCGACGAGTTGAACGCCAGCCAGATCCTCGTCCCCACGGCCTTCGGTTACAGCGAAATCGCCAGCGCCCACTCGGGCGATCTGGAGGAAAAGAGCGGCCTGGAACTGAACCAGCTGCTGATCGCGCACGGCTGGGACCTGGACCGCGTGCAGTTCGTGAAGGACATGGCCCAGCACGGTAAGGAGCCTCTTGGCTCCATGGGCTTCGACCGCGTGCTGTCGGTGCTGTCGAACGAACATTTGACGCTGTTCAAGTACTTCCAGCAGATCTTCGCGGAAGTCACCAACCCGCCGATCGACCCGTACCGCGAAGGCGCCGCGATGGACCTGACGGCCTACATCGGTCGTCGGCCGCGCCGTCGCAGCGAAAAGAACACGCTGCCCCCCCGGCAGGCGGAGCTGAGCATCCCGGTCCTAACCGATGCGCAGGTCGACGAGTTGATGCAGATGGAAGTGCTCGGCCCGGCGGTGGTGCCGGCGGTGTACGACCTGAACAAGGGCGTCGAAGGCTTCAAGGCCGCGGTGGAAGAGTTGAAGAGTCGCGTCGAGCAGGCCGTGAAGGCCGGCAACAGCGTGATCTTCCTGAGCGACCGCACCGCCTTCATCGAGAGCGCCGATGGCTCCGTTCCCGCCCCCCTGCCCGCGATCATCGCGCTGGCGGTGGCCGATGGGCACCTGAAGAAGCTGGCGCTGCGCGACCGCTGTTCGCTGGTCGTGCAGTCGGGCGAGGTGCAGGAGGGCCACGACGTCTGCGTGCTGCTCGGCTTCGGCGCCGATGCGGTCCATCCGTACAACATCCTGCGCCTGGCGTACGAGGGCGTGATCTACCGCGACAAGGAACTGAAGCAGGACGTCAACATCACGCCCGAAGAGGCGGTGGAGAACGTCTACCATGCCCTCGACGACATCCTGAAGAAGGTGTACTCGAAGATGGGCATCACCACGACCAACGGCTACCGCGACGCGCGGCTGTTCGAGGCCGTGGGCCTTGGCGCCGACATCGCCGAGCTGATCGGCCCGGTCGTCACCCGCATGGGTGGCATCGGCATCGCCGAGCTGATCGAGGACAACAAGGACCGCTGGAAGCGTGCGACCGAACTGCGCGAGCTGCGCAAGAGCATGGACTATCGGATGTTCAACCCGATCGTCCGCAAGGCCATGCAGGCGGCGTACGAGACGGGCTCGCAGGACAAGTTCGAGAAGTTCGCCGACCTGGTCAACAGCCGCCCCGCCACGCTGCCGCGCGATCTGATGCGCGTGCGCTTCGACGAGGCCGCGCAGTTGATCGGCCCCGAACTGCAACCGACCGAGGTGGAAAGCGCCGCCGAGATCATCTCCAAGCGCTTCCGCGGCGCCGCGATGAGCCACGGCGCCCTCACCCGCGAGGCCGTCGAGTGCATCGCCATCGCGATGAACGAGCTGAACGCCCGCAGCAACAGCGGTGAGGGTGGCGAGGACCGCAGCCGTAACAAGGGTGGTGAGAAGGTCCACGCGCGCAGCCCCACCCGGCAGATCGCTTCGGGTCGGTTCGGTGTGGATAGCGAGTACCTCGTGAACGCCGACGAGATCCAGATCAAGATCGCTCAGGGCGCCAAGCCCGGTGAGGGTGGTCAGTTGATGGGCAAGAAGGTGACGGTCGAGATCGCCAAGAACCGGCACGCCAAGCCGGGAACGGACCTCATCTCACCGCCGCCCCACCACGACATCTACTCGATCGAGGATCTGGCGCAGCTGATCTACGACGTGAAGTCGATCAAGCCGAGCCTAGAGGTGTCGGTGAAGCTGGTGGCCGTCCACAACATCGGCACGATCGCCGTGGGCGTGGCCAAGGCCGGCGCCGACATCATCGAGATCGATGGCATGTCCGGCGGCACCGGCGCGGCGCTGGCATCCTCGAAGGAACACACTGGTCTGCCCGTCGAAATGGGTCTGGTGGAAGTCCACCAGGCGCTGACGATCAACGGCATGCGGCACGCGGTGAAGCTGGCGGTGGGCGGTGGCAACAAGACCGGGTTGGACATCATTCGCATGGCCATCATGGGTGGCGAGATGTTCGTGTTCGGTCAGACGCTGATGGTGGCCGAGGGGTGCGTGATGTGCCGCACCTGCCACATCCCACGCTGCCCGACGGGCGTCGCCGGCTATCAGGGCCCATTCAAGGGTGAGGTTGAGCACGTTAAGAACTACCTCATTCAGGTCGCGACGGACGCCAACAAGCTGCTGGCCAAGCTGGGCGCCAAGCGGCTGGACGACATCGTCGGCCGGACCGAACTGCTGTCGAAGATCGACAAGCCCGGCCGCGCCGGGAAGCTCGACTTCAGCCGCATGCTCGTCAACATGCCCAAGAGCCAGGCTCCGAGCTGGGGCCATACGGGTGAGATCGCCCGGCGAACCGTGCAGATGAAGACCGAGAGCCTTAACGCCAAGCTGGCCGTCGCGTGCGGCGACGCGATCGAGACGGGCAAGGACCTTCAGCTGTCGTTCGCGATCACCAATTACGACCGCTCGGTCGGCGCCCGCATCGCCGGCATGATCGCAGAGCGATGGAAGCTGGAAGGCATGCCCAATGCCGGTCTAATCAGCCTGAAGTTCCGCGGTCACGCCGGGCAGAGCTTTGGCGTCTGGACGATGACCGGCATGGAACTGACGCTGATCGGCACCGCGCAGGACGGTGTCGGCAAGGGCCAGTGCGGCGGCATCATCGTCGTCCGCCCTGATCCCGATTCCGCGTTCGACCGCGAGTGGTCGAGCGTGGTCGGCAACAACGTCTGCTTCGGCGCCACGGGTGGCCGCTGCTACATCGGTGGCCGGGCCGGTCAACGATTGGGCATCCGCAACAGTGGCGCGACGATCGTCGCCGAGGGCGCGGGCAAGTACGCCTGCGAGTACATGACCGAGGGCCGCGTGGTCATCCTGGGCCGCACCGACAACGAGATCGGTTCCGGCATGACCGGTGGCGAGGCGATCCTGTACGACCCCGAGGACAACGCCCCCCGCCGGGTGCACAGCAAGAGCGTGTCGTTCACGTCGATGACCTACCAGGACTTCCAGTGGCTGCGCCCGCTGCTTGGCGAGTACGCGACGATGACCGACAGCGAACGAGCCAAGCAGATCCTGGCCAACTGGAGCGAGTGCCGCCGGCACTTCAAGAAGCTGATCCCGATCGCTGAAGCGCGCAAGCTGGAAAGCTTCGTGACCAGCGGGGCGAACGCGGGGTAAGTTTTTAGGGCTGACCGAAGAGAGAGAGAACCACGAAGGCACGAAGACACGAAGCGGGCCACGAAGGAGATCGATTAGTCGATTTGCCTTCGTGGCCTGCGTGTTTTCAGCAATTCAACCTCACCATGCTCTTCCCGTAGCATGGGCGTCCCGCCCATGGCCCGTCAGCAGGATGAGAATCAAGATGAGTTGCCGGGGGCTTCATCTCGTTCACTGCTCTAACACCGCCTTCCGCTTCGGCCGCACCCATGGGCGAGACGCCCATGCTACGGGAAGCGCGGACGCGACGAATCGCGACGGGTGTTGCGCCAGACCGACGTTGATCGCGCAGCGCGAGCGTAGAAGTGGATAGTGTGCTCTTTGACAACCGAATAGCTGACGTGCGAGCCGTCGTGGATCGTCATCGCCATCACCCGATGGTGCACAATGGTGCATAATGGTGCACGAACTCGCGTTTTGCCTTACCCAGACCGCCGCAAGGAGAACGCCGGCCACTCTTCTTCGCGGTTTTTCGCCCTCCTTCGCGACTTCGCGTTCTCTTCCACGTCGCACATTGCGCGAGGAGAGATCCGTCCGCGTACCTCAAGCCACCAATGGTGAAACCCCCACCCGTCCCGTAGAATCCGGCCGCGCGAAACCGAAAGATCGAACAGCGAAAGGACCGACATCGTGACCGTACCCGCCAAGCGCCCGCTCGTGTTTATCGTTCGTGATGGCTGGGGGATGAACCCCGACCCCACGCGCAACGTGACGAATGCCGTCCATCTGGCAAACCACCCCGTGCACGACCGCATGCTGGCCGAGTACCCGCACGCATTGGTCGCCACCAGCGGGTTCGACGTGGGCCTGCCCGAAGGCACGATGGGCAACAGCGAGGTGGGGCACCAGAACATCGGCGCGGGGCGCATCGTGGATCAGGAATCGGTGCGCATCACCAAGCAGGTCCGCAACGGCGAGTTCCTCAGCAACCCGCAGATGAACGCGGCCGTCGACAACGCGCTGGCCAGCAACAGCGATCTGCACATCTTCGGCATCGTCAGCGACGCCGGTGTCCATGGGCTGCTGGAACACCTCTACGGCGTGCTGCGGCTCTGCAAGTCGCGCGGGCTGGAACGCGTCTACCTCCACGCCTTCACCGATGGTCGTGATACACCGCCGAACAAGGGCCTGGAGTTCATCCGGCAGACCGAAGTGGCGATGAGCGAGATCGGCGTCGGCCGGATTGCCTCGGTCAGTGGTCGCTATTACGCGATGGACCGCGACAACCGCTGGCCACGCGTCGAGACCGCCTACCGCGCCATCGCGTTCGCCGACGCGCCGAAGTACCCGTCGGCCACCGCGGTCGTGCAGGATTACTACGCCAACCCCACCGCCAGCAACATGACCGGCGACGAGTTCGTCACGCCGTCGGTCGTCGTCGACGCCAATGGTAAACCCCTGGCAACCGTGAAGGACGGCGACAGCGTCGTCTTCTACAACTACCGTGGCGACCGCCCGCGCGAGTTGACCAAGGCCTTCGTCCTTGAAAATTTCGACGGCTTCGACCGTGGCCCGAAACTGCGCCTGCACTTCGTCACCATGACGGCGTACGAGACTGGCCTGCCCGTCCACGTCGCCTACGCCAAGCCGCCGAAGATGACCAACATCCTCGGCGAGTACATCAGCAACCTGGGCCTGCGGCAGTTCCGCTGCGCCGAGACCGAGAAGTTCCCGCACGTCACGTTCTTCTTCAACGACTACCGCGAGTCGCCGTTCCCGGGCGAGGACCGCCAGATCGTGCCGTCGCCCACCGTCAGCACGTACGACCAGATGCCCGAGATGAGCGCCTACGGCATTGCCGACGAAACGGTCCGGCGGATCGAGTCGGGCCTGTACGACCTGCTGGTGGTGAACTTTGCCAACTGTGACATGGTCGGCCACACGGGTGTGCTGCCGGCCGCGGTGCGGGCGGTGGAACACACCGACCTCGTCGTCGGCCGATTGCTGGAGGCCGTGCAGCGCGTCGGTGGCGTTGCGATCGTCGGCGCCGACCACGGCAACGCCGAGCAGATGGCCGACCCCGAGACCGGCCTGCCCCACACCGCCCACACGACCTTCCCGGTCGAATACTTCCTGATCGACGACCGCCTGAAGGGCATGCGGATGACCGAAGGCGGCCGTCTTGCCGACCTGGCCCCCACCGCGCTGGAGATGATGGGCCTGCCCATCCCCGCGGAGATGACCGGGCGGTCGCTGATCAGCCGATAGCCGCTGCTGCTGGACAACTTCGCCTACGAAACCAGCCGGCCGGCCGCGCGTTCAAGCGTGGCCGGCCGATCTCGTTCATTCGTTCTGGCATCTTCGAGAAGACGAAATCCCAAGCCCAAATGACGAACCAATGACCAAGCACCAGATTGCAATCGGAAGGACTTGCCGCTCTGCGTCTGCCTCTGTGTTCTCAGTGTCCTCTGTGGTTCAACCTCTTCTTCGCGCCACCTTTCGCGACTCCATCGCGCTCTTCGCTTCTAACGCTTCTGTCTTATGCATTGGATACGGGGGGAGAACGGGGGGAGAGACAGGCAGGAATGCCTGTCCTACAGAAGAGGACCAACCGACTCGGAGCGACATCGCTCCGAAAAATCTCGCGACACCCATTGAATTCAACAGGCGCTTTGTCGTACGTTCGCATCAGGCGCGCATCGCAACGCATCGCGCGACCCCATCGAACGTCGCTCGCGAAATCAGGTGTTTTCGCTTTGGCCGCATCGCAAGTCACGCGAAACGTGTCACAGTCATTTCGAAAAACGCACTCACAACGAAAAAATTTAATTGACTGTAAAATTAGCGCCACGTAGATTTGACGATCAGGAAAGGAGGTGACGTTTAACCATGGCAATGAAGAAGACCGCTAAGAAGGCCACGAAGAAGGCGACCAAGAAGACGACGAAGAAGACTACGAAGAAGAAGTAGTCCTTCGCGGAGGGCCCAACCGGTCCTCCTGCTGGAGCGCGTGGCACTTAGAAGTCTCCGGCGTCTTTCAGGTTTAATCGAACCCGTCACCCTTAACCGTTTTGGACCCGGCTCCAACTTGGGTCACGAAACAACAGAAGCCTTCCGCCTGCCACGGCGGAAGGTTTCTTTTTTTTGCCTACTAATTCTGCGAATCGCCCTCCCACTCGATTTCCATCCTGTGATACTGTCGCCGTACCTAATCGAAAGGAACTGCGATGATCGAGAACGTACCCACCCGACGCGACGTACTGACCAAGGCCGTCCCCGCACTGGCGCTGGCCGGCATCATGGCAAATGCCTCCGGCGTGCTGGCCCAGGCCGATGGTCAGGCTGGCGGCGCTCCGGAAGTCGACGTGCCGCGCGGCGGATCACCCATCGCCAACGCCATCGGCGCCGGCTACAAGGACGGCAAGTACACCCTGCCGCCACTCCCGTACCCGTACGAGGCGCTCGAGCCGCACATCGATCGCCAGACGATGCAGCTGCACCACGACGCGCACCACCAGGGTTACGTCGACGGCTTGAACAAGGCCCTGGCCTCGGTAGCAGAACTGCAGGCGGGTGGCGATGTGGATACGGCCAAGCTGGAAGGACTGCAGCGCAACGTCAGCTTCAACGCCGGTGGGCATATCCTGCACACCGTCTTCTGGGCGACCATGGCCCCCAACACCGGTGGCGACCCCGCCGCCGGATCGGCGATTGCCGACGCGATCAACAAGCAGTTCGGTTCGATCCAGGCCTTCAAGAGCTATTACTCCAGCGTCGCTGGTGGCGTGAAGGGCAGTGGCTGGGCGATCCTGGCCTACGAACCGGTCGGCGACACGCTCGTCGTCACCCAGTCGGGCGATCAGGACCTGCGCATGGTTCCCGGCGCCGCTCCCCTGCTGCCGTTGGACGTGTGGGAACACGCCTATTACCTGAAGTATCAGAACAAGCGTGCCGACTACATCAAGGCGTGGTGGAACGTGGTCAACTGGCCCGCAGTGGACGCCGCGTACGTCGCGACGAGGAAGATGTACGGAAGATAGGCAGGGTCCGAGCGGCTGAAGGCGGTGGCGAAATCGCTGACGGTCTCGGCGATAATGCCCATCATCGACCCTCGTCATCCTGAGGTATTGCGAAGGATCTCTGCTGTCTCCGTGGAAGACGAAGAGATCCTTCGGAGTACCTCAGGATGACGAGTACGCTTGGGGCGCGTTCTTCGTATTGGCCCGAGTTTGGTCCTTGGCCCACACCGCGCATCGAAGGTTACCCATGGACGAGATCGTCGTTCAATCGTGGGCGGAACTGCACGATCGTCTGTTCGCCGACGCGTGGCGCGAGCCGTTGGGTCGGTTTCGATCCAGCCTTGCGTTCCGGGGTCGGCAGGACGTCAGGGAATCGCTGCGCACCGGCTTGGTGCGCCTGGGATCGCAGGCGCCAAAGCAGGAGTTGCACATCATCCGCAACTTCCGCAAGTACGCCCACCGCGACGCCTCGGTCAACGATTTGATCTGGAACTGGCTGTCGCTCGGCCAGCATCATGGGTTGCCCACGCGATTGCTCGACTGGACGTTCTCGCCCTACGTCGCGCTTCACTTTGCGACGGAGAACCTGGAACTGTTCGACCGTGACGGCTGCGTGTGGTGCGTGGACTACATCAAGGCCCACACGCTGCTGCCACCGGCACTAAAGGATCTGCTGTCGCACGAGGGGTCGGACGTCTTCACGACCGAGATGCTGCACCGCGCCGCCCCCACGCTCGGCGACTTCGACGGCTTGGCCGACCCCAGCAACCCGTTCGTCTGCTTCTTCGAGCCCCCCAGCCTCGATGACCGCATCGTCAACCAGTTTGCGATGTTCAGCGTGCTGTCGAACCCCACCTACTTGCTGCAGGACTGGCTGGCAAACCGCCCGGAACTCGGCTTTCGGCTGGTGATCCCGAAGGAATTGAAGTGGGAGGTTCGCGACAAGCTCGACCAAGCGAACATCACCGAACGTGTGCTGTTCCCGGGCCTCGATGGCCTAAGCCGGTGGCTGAAACGGTATTACACCCCACGGCATGCCGCCGAGAACCTCGATCCCGCGCTGGCCGAGAACGGCACGGCGTCACCAAAGATGTAATCCGGCTTTGTACCCAGCGAGAGACGAGGAAGTTAACTCGTCATCCTGAGAGAGTGTTTAGGAACACCGTCGGGCTCGCTCGTCACCGCTCCATGGGCGTCCCGCCCATGGAGCCGCGGTACCCCGCGATGTCGGACCGTACTCGGCCCGAGCTAACGAGCGCAAGCGATCTGCTCCTCGGGCTTTTCAGCAATTTCTTCGCTGACGCGATTGCTGATTCGGATGGCGTACCATCCGACGTGTCGGCGTACCGACACCATGGGCTCTGGCGCCCATGCTACGAGAAGCGCAGGCCCTTCCGTCTTAATAAACACCCTCTGAGGTACTCCGAAGGACCTCTTCGTCTTGCGCGATGTCGTACGGCGCAATGCGCCGGATCGCTCTGAAGACTTGCTGAAGGCGGACCGCATCCGCTCGGCCCGTGGCATGGGCGTCTCGCCCATGATCGTGGGCGGCAGGAAGACAAGATTTGCAACAGTGACTCGGTCGGCGCGCCAGCCCACAAATTACATTCTGCATTCCAGTCCACGCGCATGGGCGAGGCGCCCATGCCGCGGGAAGGCAGTCGCGACCTTATTGCTTAACACCTTTCGAGCTGACGATCCTTCCAGACGCGCGGCACCCCTTCACTTCCCAGTCGAGTCCTTCGTCTTATCCCCCGCCTCCGGGGCATTGCGAACGTCGTCCTTGGCTCCGCCCCCGGTCGGCGTACCCCGGCGGGCGTTGCGATCCTCGGTTTCGCCGGCCTCCGGGGCGCGGGTGACCGTATCCTTCTTGTCGTCCGATGCGTTGTTCTGTGCCATTTGAAGCTCCTTTGCCTGCACTGTAGTGGCGACCGCTGGCCGGTGGGAACCCCCGATCTTGCCTGATCGTCGCGATCGTTTACCCGGTACGGACCACCCGCGTTCGGGCGAAACAATCTCCTATTGCCGCCATCCCGAACCCCCCTATAATCGTGCGCGACAGCCGACCTGTAAGGAGAATCGTTTTCATCATGGCCCACATCATTGCCCAGCCCTGCATTGGCACGAAGGACACCGCCTGCGTCGCGGTCTGCCCGGTCGATTGCATCCACCCTACGAAGGACAGCCCGAACTTCGAGGCGGCCGACATGCTTTACATCGACCCCGACGTCTGCATCGACTGCGGCCTGTGCGTCGACGAATGCCCCGTGCAGGCGATCTTCCCCCAGGAAGACCTCCCGGCCGAGTGGGCCGAGTTCATCGAGAAGAACGCGGCGTACTTCAAGAAGTGATCGCCAACCACTCGCCTCCAGTTCAATACCCAGGAACCGTATGAAAATGATGATTCCCGCGTTCGCGATGACCCTGCTGCTTTCGGTGACCGCCCTGACGTTCGCCGAGGACAAGCCCGCCACCCAACCGGCGGCTGCGCCGGTCAACAAGTTCTGCCCGATCCAGACCGAAAACCCGGTCGACCCCGACGTGACCACCGACTGGAACGGTAAGAAGGTCGCCTTCTGCTGCGCCGGCTGCATCGACGAGTTCAAGAAAGACCCGGAAAAGTACGCCGAGAAGATGAAGTAACCTCAGCGGTACAACTCGAAAGCAAACGGAACCCGATGGCCCCACCGGCCATCGGGTTCTTCGTTTATCCATGGAATCGGTTTGACCTTATACCCCCCGGGGGTATAATGATGATGTAGATGGAGGCCGCAATGAAGACGACATCCCGATCCTCGGTTGAAAAGCGATTGAACCGTATCGCCGGCCAAGTGGCCGGGCTGCAGAAGATGGTCGCCGAGGATCGTTACTGCATGGATGTGCTCACCCAACTGGCGGCCATCCGATCGGCGTTGGATGCGATGGGCGTAGAATTGCTGGCCAACCATCTCGAGACGTGCGTGGCGGGCTGTGCCGGTGCGCATCCGGAGTCGAAGAAGCGCACCCCCGAAGAACTGTCGGCCGAGGTGCGGCAGTTGCTCATCCGCTTCTTATAAGCGCTTTCGTTCAACGGCGAGATCCTCTCGCCCTTCCTTCGATTAGAAAGGACATCCCCATGACCAAGACCTTCACCACCCCCGGCATGAACTGCGGCAAGTGCGCCGCTCGCATCACGACCGCCCTCACCACCAAGCCCGGCGTTGCCGAGGTGAAGACCGACGTGCCGACCAAGCAGGTCCACGTCACCTTCAGTGAGCGCGAGATCTCCACCGGTCAGATCGCTACGGCACTGGCCGAGGCAGGCTACCCAGCCAACGAGTAGCAGCCGACGATTGAAGGCGCGACGTTTCGTTCTCGAAGGATCGTCACCATGAGTTCCCAAAGCACGCTCGCCCCAACGGAACCCCAGAGCGCTGACGCCGACGTTTGCGAGATCGGCATCGCGGTTAACGGAATGGACTGCGCCAGCTGTGTGTCGCACGTGCAGCACGCGATCGACAAGGTGCCGGGCGTGCGATCTGCGAACGTGAACCTCGCCCGTGGTCGGGCGGCGGTTTCCTACGACCCCAAGCTGACCGACGCGTCGAACATCGCCGATGCCATCACGAAGTCCGGCTATTCCGCGACGCCGGAAGACCCCGCGTCCGACGCCGCCCAGGCTGAGCACGAGCGGTTGGAACGGCAGGCCCACCACGCCAGTGGCTGGCGCCGCCGGGCAATCGTCGGCACGCTGCTCTGGCTCCCGGTCGAAGCGACGCACATGGCAATGTACTTTTGGCCCGCGGATCCTCATGCGGCCCACCGCGGTGGCGCGCCGGCGCACCTGTGGCTGGAGTACGTCGCCGCCATCACCAGCACGATCGCGATCACCTACGTGGGGTCCAGCTTCTTCCGCAGCGCCTGGGGCGCTCTGAAACGGCGCACGAGCAACATGGACACGCTCATCAGCATGGGCGCGTCGGTCGCGTACGTCTACAGCATGGTCAGCCTCATCGGCTACCTCAGTGGCGCGTTCGGTACGCTGCCGCACCTGTACTTCGTCGAAGCGACCGGTCTGCTGGCCCTCATCAGCCTCGGCCACTGGCTGGAGGCCCGCGCCCGGCAGTCGGCCGGCAGTTCGATTCGCGAACTGCTCGATCTGGCGCCGGCCAAGGCGCTGAAGCTTGTGGACCTTCAACCCGTGGAGGTAGCCGTCGCCGACCTGTCCATCGGCGACCACGTCCTCGTTCGCCCTGGCGACAAGGTGCCGATCGACGGCGTCGTAACCGCTGGCCGGGCGAGCGTGGACGAATCGATGCTGACGGGTGAGCCGTTACCGGTCGCCCGTGCCGTTGGCGATAAAGTCATCGGCGGCACGGTCAACCGCGACGGTCGGCTGACCGTACGCGTCACCCAGATTGGTTCGCAGACGGCGCTGGCGCAGATCGTGAAGCTCGTCGAGCACGCGCAGTCCAGCAAGCCCCCCGTGCAGCACCTGGCCGACCGCATCAGCGCGATCTTCGTGCCGAGCGTGCTGGTGATCGCGCTGATCACCGGAGTCGGCTGGTACGTTTACGGCACGGTGCAGGGCCATGAATCGGCCGTCCTTTGGGCGAACCTTGCCAAGGCGGTCTGCAGCGTGCTGATCATTGCCTGCCCCTGTGCTCTCGGGCTCGCGGTGCCGGCGGCACTGATGGTCGGCACCGGCATGGGCGCCAAGCGCGGCATTCTCGTGCGCGACATCGACGGCCTGCAAGCCGCTGAGAAGCTCGACGTGGTCGTGCTGGACAAGACTGGCACCGTCACCGCCGGCCGCCCGGCGGTGAGCGAAATCCTAGGGGCTGGTGGCGCCTCGGCAGATGACGTTCTGCGATACGCCGCCGCCGCCGAGCAGTTCAGCGCCCATCCCGTTGCCACCGCGATCGTGGAAGCCGCCAAGGCGCGCAAGTTGACCATCGCCGAGCCCACCGATTTTGCCAGCGAGCCTGGCGCCGGTGTGACGGCGACGCTGGACGGCCAGTGTCTGTTCGTCGGGTCCGCAGCATTGCTCGAATCGCACGGCATCGCGCTCCCTCCCGCCGCCGGGAACGACCCGCGCACGATCGTGCACGTCGGCGTGCAGGATGCGCGCGCCACGACCGGCCGCCACGTCGGCACCATTTTGATCGTCGACCCCGTGAAGCCCGACAGCATCGCCGCCATTAGTGCGTTGCACGCGATGGGGCTGCGGACCGTTATGCTCACCGGCGACAACGAGGCCACCGCCCGCGCGATCGCGCAGCAGGCCGGCATCGACACCGTTCATGCCAACGTCAAACCCGCCGGCAAAGCCGCGCAGATCGCCCTGCTTCAAAATCCGAACTCCGCAATCCGCACTCCGAAATCTCAAAAGGTCGCCATGGTCGGCGACGGCATCAACGACGCCGGCGCGCTCGCCGCGGCCGACCTCGGCATCGCGATCGGCACCGGGTCGGACATCGCCAAAGAAGCCGGCGATATCGTGCTGGTCAGTGGCAGTTTGCGCGGTGTTGCGCAGGCGGTGCGACTGTCGCGCGCCACGATGCGCACGATCCGCCAGAACCTGTTCCTGGCCTTCATCTACAACGTGCTGGCGATCCCGTTGGCGGCGTTCGGCTTCCTGAACCCGTTGATCGCTGCTGGCGCCATGGCGCTGTCGGACGTGACGGTGATCGGCAACGCGTTATGGTTACGTAGGGCCAAGATCGACGAGGATGCAGCGCCGTCGGCTCCATCGAGTAAAGCGTGATGACCGATAGTGGGAATCGAAGACCGTGCCGCTAAGGCGGCAAGGCCGGTGCTGGCGCGGGAGCGAGCGCGGACGACACGATCAAGGATTTAACGACCGTCCTTCTCCCGCTATCTCCGCGTGCTCCGCGTCGCTGCGGTTGCATTTCCTTCCGTGAACGCTCGCGACCCGCGCAAAGAACCTTACGTCCACTTCACCATTTCTTCCCGTTTCGCGCTTGACGCTGCCAGACGCCCTCGCTTCAATACCGCCACTTTCACCGGCCACGGGAGAAGCGGTGAGAGGAGAACCGGCGTTGACAGCGACGCCGGGTTCGGGTTCAACTCTCCAGCCGCACGGCCTCGTTGTGCCGTGCGGTGTGACCCACGGCCCCTCAGGGAAGACGCTCATGACAACCGCACTGCACTGTGCCGACTTCGCCGCCCTGCCCGACTACCTCCGCCAGGCAGTGGCTTCCACGCTCTCGGGCCTGATCGCCCCGGCCCGCCCCCTTGGCTTCCTCGACGACGACGCGCTTCCCTCGGCCGCCAAGCGCAAGGCCAAGGATGAGGACGCGGAAGACGAAGAAGACGAGGATGAGGACGACGAGGACGAAGAAGACGAGGATGAAGACGACCTCGATGAGGACGAGGACGACGCCGACCTCGACGACGATGAGGACGAAGACGAGGATGAGGACGAAGACGAGGACGACGACGAGTTCGACGACGACGAGTCCGACGACTTCGACGATGACGATGACGACGACGATGATGACGATGACGAATTCGAAGAAGAAGACTGATCGTCACGCGTAACGCGATCGATCCCAGCAGCAATCCAACGAGGGACGCCGCATGGCGTCCCTCGTTTCGTTTGACGATTTGCGGTTGAATGCGACGCCGCGTCGCGTTTGATCATCGGGAAGAATATCCGCGAAGGAGCGTAGCGCCCGCATAGGCGTAGCACGGGCGGCCCGCCCGTGGAGCCGCGGTACCCCGCGGTGTCGGACGGTACGCCGTCCGAAGTAAAGAGCGCAAGCGACTCCTACTCGGTGTAATCAGAAAGTGGGTTCGCTGGCGCGATGGCTGATTCGGATGGAGTACCATCCGACGCGTCGGTGTACCGACGCACATGGGCGGGCCGCCCATGCTACGGTGGCTCGTTCGACGCTTGGCCGCCCGCCGTTTACCCCTCCTGCACCCGCCCCTGTCGTCTGGCCTTAACGTCCCCGCGATTTCGCTTCGCTTCCACCCGCCGACGTTTGGCGGCCCGCGAGGGCTTAGTCTTCTTCCGGACCTTCGGCTCGTGCATCGCCTCGACGATCAAATCGCGCAGCCGGCCAACAACGGCCTCGCGGTTGCCCTCTTGCGAGCGGTGCTCGTCGGAGGCGATGTGAACGAAATCGTCCGCCGTCAGGCGCTTTCCCGCGATCTGCCGCAGCCTGCCCGCAGCCCGTTCGGTCAGACCGGTGATCGCGCTGACGGCGACCCACAGTTCGGCCTTCGTGTTAACCTTGTTGACGTTCTGCCCGCCGGGCCCCGAACCGCGCGCATACTGCCACCGCACGGCCGCCGGCACCACGGTGACGCGCCCCACCGCGATCAGCGGTTCGACGCCGGGCGAGGTTGGCAGATCGGCGCTCATGGGTGGGTCGTGGGCATCGTGCCGGGCAATAGTGCCGGCCCGGTGGCGCCGATGCCAGCGGCGTCGTCGGCGCCCGGACCTTCGTCGACGTCGGCGGCATCATCTTCGTGAGCTTCGGCGAGGGCCGCGGCGGCGACGGCATTGGCGGCGGCGGTGACGGCGTTGAACCGCGCGATGTTCAGGTCCGCCGCCTTGCGGTCTTCCCGGAACTGCCGCACGTGTCGCGTGACCGTCGCCAGGAAGATCACGATCAGCAGGATCATGAGGTTCACGCGCATCCACTGCACCGGCCGCGCCGGTGGCGTGGCGCCGGTGGTCAGGCTGAACGCGATCAGCACCGCCAGCGTGCCGGTGCTGGCGTGCGCCACCCACCACCAGTCGGCCCGCATTGCCGCGCTGCCGTTGTCCACCACGGGTCGCGTGCTGGCCTCGGCCATCTGCACCGCGGTGGGCAGGGTCGTGCCCGAGGCGCGGTAGCTGCCCCAGTGGTCGACCGTGGAGGCGATGCCCGTCAGGATCAGCACGACGCCGCTCGTCCAGACGATCGACCGGAACATCCACCGGGCTCGCCCGAACACCAGTAGTTGCTGCTCGCTCTTGAGCTCGCCGATCGCCACCGGCACCACCATCTCATAAAACAGCGTTCCACCGACCAGCAGGGTGGTACAGACGATGTGCAGGTAGCGGTTGATCAGGAAGAAGAGGTTGTCCCAGAGATCGAGCATTAGATAATGGTGTACCACGGCAGGCGCGACGGTGGCAACCCGCGACCCTTTGCATTGAACGCAGGCATCGACTAAATTACTGGACTTTCCCAGGTTCGGACGCGAGCGCGGCCCGCCGGGTTGTACATTGAAACTTGAAGGATCTGTCATGGCCGAAGAAAACACCGCCGTCGCCGAACAGGAAACCGACGCCTACGAGTACGCGATCAAGGTCGAGGACGCCGGTCCGGCGACGAAGAAGGTCTCGGTCGAAATCCCTCGTGAGCGCATCGACACCAAGCTGGCCGAGCAATACAAGGAACTGCGCACCCAGGCCGCCATCCCCGGCTTCCGCCCCGGTCGCGCCCCCGCGAAGCTGATCGAGAAGAAGTTCGCCAGCGACGTGAAGGACCAGGTCCGCCGCACGTTGATCAGCGAGAGCTACCAGCAGGCCATCGAGAAGAACAACCTTCAGGTCCTCGGCGAGCCCGAGATCGAAGATGCCGAGAAGCTGGAGATCACCGACGGCAACGGCCTGAACTACACGTTCAGCGTCGAGGTTCAGCCAGAGATCACGCTGCCCGAACTGAAGGGCATCAAGGTCAAGAAGCCCAAGATCGAGATTAAGGACGAAAACGTCGAACAGGCCATGACCAACCTGCGCGAGCAGCAGGGCGCGCTGGTGCCGGTCGAGGATCGCGGCGTACAGGCCAAGGACTACGTCACCGCCGACGTCCACGTGAAGGTGGGCGACGAGGTGATCGACCATGGCCATGATAGCCAGATCGTCGTGCGCCCCGGCCGCATCGCGGGCATCCAGATCGCCGATCTCGATAAGCAGCTGGAAGGCACCAAGGCCGGCGAGACCAAGACGATCACCGTGACCGCCCCCGACACCCACCCGAACGAGAAGATCAAGGGCAAGGAAGTGGCGATCGAGGTGATGGTCAAGGACATCAAGAAGCTGGAGGCCGCCGAGATCAACCAGGAGTTCCTGGAAGGCCTGGGCTTCGAGAACGAGCAGGAGCTGCGCGACGCGCTGCGTGAGCAGATGGTCGAGCGCATCAACTTCGACGTTCAGCAGAGCCAGCGCGAGCAGGTCAGCAAGTACCTGAGCGAGAACGTGAACTTCGAGCTGCCCGCCAAGCTGAGCGACAAGCAGGCCGACCGCGTGGTTCAACGCCGCGCGATGGACCTGATGCAGCGTGGCGTGCCGCAGGAGAAGATCATCGAAAACATCGAACAGCTCCGCGGCGGCGCCAAGGACGAAGCTGCCCGTGAACTGAAACTGTTCTTCATCCTCCAGAAGATCGCCACCGACCAGAACGTGGACGTGGACGAGGCCGAACTGAACGGCCGCATCGCTATGCTGGCCGCCCAGCGCGGCGAGCGCCCCGAGAAGATGAAGCAGCAGATGAGCAAGGACGGCTCGCTGTCGAACCTGTACGTCACCATGCGTGAACAGAAGGCCATCGACACGATCCTCGCCACCGCCGAGATCGAAGAGGTCGAGGTGGGCAAGGAAGAGGAAGCGGCCAAAGCCGAGTAAGCAGGCGAGCTGGCGATTGGATTTAGCGCCAAGATCGCCAAGGACATCAAGAGCGCCAAGGAATACAGAGACAGAGGATAGAAGCTGGAGGATCGAGGCGCGACAGCGCCTTCTGTATCCTTCACCTTCTATCCTCTTTTCTTTCTCCCCTTGGCGTGCTTGGCAACTTGGCGGTCTTGGCGCGCAAACGGAACTACGATGAGCGCGACGAAGATTCAGGCCCCCAAAGGAACGACCGACCTTCTCCCGCAAGACGCCCCCAGGTGGCACTTCGTCGAGCGCATCGCGCGCGAGACGGCCGCGCTGTACCACTACGGTGAGATCCGCACGCCGATCTTCGAGTACACCGACTTGTTCCACCGCGGCGTGGGCGAGACGAGCGACGTGGTGTCGAAGGAGACCTACACCTTCACCGATCGCGATGGGTCCTCTATCACCCTTCGCCCCGAAGGCACCGCTGGCGTCGTGCGGGCGGTGATCGAGAACGGGTTGCTGAACGATCAGGGTGCCCGCGCGAAGGTCTACTACATCGGCCCCAACTTCCGGCACGAACGGCCGCAGAAGGGCCGCTATCGCCAGCACCACCAGTTCGGGGTTGAAGCGTTCGGCGTGCCCGACCCGGAACAGGACGTCGAGTGCATTCAACTGCAGATGGAGTTCTACAGCCGCTGCGGGCTGAAGGATTTGTCGCTGCGCGTGAACAGCTTGGGTGATGCCGAGAGCAAGGCGCGGTATCGCGAAGCACTCGTGTCCTTCATCGGCCCGAAGGCGGCGACGCTGAGTGAAGACTCGCAGCGGCGCCTGACGACGAACCCGCTGCGCATTCTTGACAGCAAGGACCCGCGCGACGTGGAGGCCGTAAAGGGCGCCCCGCCGGCGGTCGATTCGCTGTCGGAGAAGTCGCGGAAGCACTTCGATCGGGTGACCGCCCTGCTGTCGGCCATGAGTTTGCCGTACACGGTTGATGGCGCACTCGTGCGCGGGTTCGACTACTACACCGACACGCTCTGGGAAGTAACCGCCGGCGGGCTGGGGTCGCAGAATGCCGTCGGTGGTGGCGGGCGGTACGACAACCTTGTCGAACAGCTTGGCGGCCGGCCGA
The DNA here is from genome assembly GCA_035998445.1 of Tepidisphaeraceae bacterium. Taxonomy (NCBI): domain Bacteria; kingdom Pseudomonadati; phylum Planctomycetota; class Phycisphaerae; order Tepidisphaerales; family Tepidisphaeraceae; species Tepidisphaeraceae bacterium. The sequence goes on from DASYHQ010000018.1 coordinate 498,870, forward strand.
CGCCCGGCGTGGGATTCGGCAGTGGCCTGGAACGGTTGCTGATCGCGCTGGAAGCCCAGCAGGCCGCCCTGCCGAGCACGGATCGCCCGCTCGTCTGGCTCGCCCAGCACGGCGACGCGGCGAAGGATCATAACCTGAAGCTGCTGGCCGAGCTGCGGGCCGCGAACGTCGCTGCGGACATGGATTTGTCTGGCCGTGGGATGAAGGGCCAGCTAAAGCTCGCCGACCGCGAGAAGGCGGCGTTCTGCGTCGTCGTTGGCGATGACGAGCTTGTTAATGGAACGGTGATGCTGAAGGACCTGAAGGCCAGTCAGCAGAGTGCAGTGGCACGCGGGGAGATTGTTTCGAAACTGCGCGAACGGTTGGGCAACGTCTGATGGATCGAGCGTCTAAGAAAGCGTTTGTCATTTCGAAGGGAGCGGTAGCGACCTGAGGGATCTCCATTGACTGGGAGTCGCTAAGTAGCTCGAGATCCCTCGGGTCGCCAGGGCTCCCATCGGGATGACAGCGTATTCTGCGCCCGCTATAGCGGAATCGAAAATGCTCTAGGCACGCTGCGCCGAGGCGTGGGCGTCTCGCCCTTGCTGGTGAGCAGGACTTGAATGCGAATCACTTGCTTGCCGCTTCGGCCGCTCCGTCCGATCCAAATCTAATCTTCTGGCCTAACTGCATGCATGGGCGGGACGCCCATGCCACGGCGGCTACTTCCGATACTGGGCGTACTGGGCCATCACCCAATCCTTAGCTATGGCGAAGTGTTGGACGGTCCAGTCCCACGCGATCTGCCGTTCCGCGGGGAACTGCATGGCGGCGACGACGAGGCCCGCGATCAGCAGCAGGAGCGCCAGCGCGAACCATGGGAACCGCCGGGTGGACCGTTGCTCGGTCAGGAACTCGGCAACGGGCGTAAACCTCATGTGGAACGCCGCCTCGATGTCCGACGGGGACATGAGGGCGGTCGACGCGCTGCCGTTGGAGTGCGCCACGCCATTACCGTTCATGGTCGCGGGCCCGGCAGTTGAGACGTAGCTGGCGCCGTTGGTACCGCGATCTTCCACCACGCTGCTCGAGCCGTTCGAGGCGGCCCCATTCCCATTCGGGTGGCCGTTCACCTCGTACGACGTCTTTGTGGCGGCGGCGGCGGCATCGGGCTCGTCTTCCGGCTCGGCCAGTTGCGGCGTCACCTCGATGATCGGCTCGATCACCACGCGCGTCGCCTCGCGCACCGGCGCCGCGGCACGCGGTTCGTCCAGCACGACCTCGGCGTCGACCATGTCGGGCACGTTCTGCGATTCACTGGCCGCGATCGCGGTGGAACCATTCGTTCGGGCCGCCCCACCGGGCGTCGCCGCCGCTTCCAGCAGCAAATCGGGCTGGGCCGGCGGCTCCTGGATCTTGCCGCAATGCGGGCAGAGGTGCGATTCGGTCGAGATGTCGAACCCGCAGGAGTAGCAGAGGCCGAACTCGCGCGAGAGCCCCTTCACGTGGGCGGCGTAGCGCCAGAACTGGTGCGTGGTCGGGCCGCGCACGATCGACCGGGCGGTGACCTGACCCTTGCGGATGAAGGCCAGCAGCACGTCGAACTTCATTCCCGGGGCCGCGGGATTGCGCGACTGCATGACGTACCACGGCCCGATGCGCCCGCGCGTGACCCGGCGGGTCTGCGGGGTGTTCATCATCGTGCACTTGCCGCACGGCTCGATCGCCGAGTCGTTCAACGTCCCGCAAAACGGACAGACATGGCGCGCCTTGGGCGTGCTGCTGGCACCAGTTCGCGGCGCATCGCTTACCCTACTCATTTACACTGTTCCTTGGATGAACCTGAGGTCGTCAATCGTCTAATGATCATCTATCGCTTTATGCCCGTGGCTCCCCGACGTATATGCCAGCGGTAGTGGCAGGTTATCGCCCCGCCACGATAGGGTCCATCGTTATCTCCTCCCTTAGAATTAAAATTTATTGGAGTTAGTGGACACCATACGCCGACAACAGGTTATCGGACGCTATTCTGGCAGGTTCTGCGCTACGGTTGGCGATTGGGGTGGTTTGCCGCGGGCAGACCAGCGGGGTACGATTCCCAGCCCGATGTCTTCCGCGACTCTTCCGATCCTGCTGTCCGAAAAGGCTCGCCGTACGCGCGAGCAGCCGATCAGCTACCTGATTACCACAGCGCTGCGGAACCCCCATTTGATCAATTTTGCGGCTGGGCTCGTTGATGCCTCTACGTTACCGGTTGCCGAGACCCGCGCCATCACCGGGCGCATTCTGTCCGACACCACACGCGGCCGTAGCGCCCTGCAGTACGACACCACCGCAGGCCTGTCCACCCTGCGGGCCGCGGCCCTCGAACACATGGCCGCCATGGAAGGCAAGGCCGCCAGCGCAATGGGTCTGACGAGCGACGATCTGCTGGTAACGACCGGGTCGCAGCAGGCGTTATACCTCGTGGGCGATGCCCTAATTGACCTCGGCGATATCGTAATTGCCGCTAATCCGAGCTATTTCGTCTACAGCGGCACGCTATCGTCGCTTGGCGCGAAGGTGATGACGGTCCCGATGGACGCCGACGGCATGAACGTCGACGCCGTCGAGGCTTTGCTGACGCGCCTGGAAGCCGATGGCCGAATTGCCAAGGTCAAGCTGATTTACTGCACCAGCTACTTTCAGAACCCCACCGGTCTCACCCTGTCGGCGGAGCGTCGGCCCCGGTTGTACGAGTTGGCCAAACGGTTCAGCAAGCGGCATCGGATTCTGATTCTAGAAGACGCCGCCTATCGCGAATTGGTTTATGACGGCGACGCCCTGCCGTCGATCAAGTCGTATGACACGGACAACCGGCACGTGGTGATCAGCCACACGTTCAGCAAGCCGTTTGCGCCGGGGCTGAAGCTCGGCTACAGCGCGATGCCGCACGACCTGCTGCACGCCGTCGCCCAGCAGAAGGGCAACCACGACTTCGGCTCGGCCAACCTCACGCAGCACATCGCGCTCGAATCGCTGCGCGACGGCAGCTACCTGGCCCACGGTCACACGCTGCGCGACGCCTACCGCAAGAAGCGCGACGCCATGACCGGCGCCCTCGACCGCTACCTGCCCAAGGCCGCCGGCCTGCATCGCACGCACCCGCACGGTGGGCTGTACGTCTGGCTGACGCTACCCGTTGGCATCAACACCAGCCGCGACAGCGACTTCTTCAGAACCGCCGTCGAGCGCGGCGTGCTGTACGTGCCCGGCGACTATTGCTTCCAACCCGACGAGGCCGGCCACACCCCCACCAACCACCTTCGCCTTAGCTTCGGCCAAGTGCCGATCGACCAGATCGATCCCGGCATCAAGATCCTGGCGGACGTGATCGCAGGCGCACTGTCTTCCAATCCGCAGTCGGCGGAGCCGTCCCGATGAGCCGTACCCTCTTCTGGTACATCTTTGCCGACCTGTTCAAAGTCTTCATGATGACCAGCGGCGCGCTGGCGGGCATCATGAGCTTTGGCGGCATGCTGCGCCCGCTGATGCAGGGTGGGCTGGACGCGGCGCAGGTCGTCACCATCCTGGGCTACCTAAGCCCCGCGATGACCGCCTACAGCTTTCCGATCGCGGCGCTCTTCGCCTGCACGGTGGTCTACGGCCGGTTGAGCGCCGACAACGAAGTGGTCGCCGCCCGCGCCGGCGGCGTCAGCCACGGTGCGCTGGCGGTGCCGGCAATCGTGCTGGGGCTGGTGGTGGCGATCACCAGTCTGCTCTTCCTCTACTTCCTCGTGCCGAACTTCACGCTGAAGGTCGAGCGGGTGATCAAGTCGAACATCGCGCAGATCGTCGCCAGCCAGATCGAGCGCAACCACCAGTTGGAGGTCTCCAAGGACGTCGCCGTCTACGCGCAGGAAGCAATCGTGCTGCCGCAGGCCGACGAGGGACGCGAGCAGCGCTTGCGGCTGATCGGCCCGATGATCGTGCGCTACGGCATCGCCCCGCACGACCCGAAGCTGCGCGTGCCCATCGAGTTCTTCACGGCCAAGCAGGCGACCGTGTACATCAAGCAGTTCGAGGACGACGACCAGGTGCAGTTCAGCTTTACGCTCGACGAGGGCATGCGCCTGCCGCGCGTGGCCGCGGGGCAGGTGCTGGCGGGCATTGGCGCGACGCAGTTCGGGCCGATCATTCAGCCCCCCATGATCAAGGAGAACACGAAGTTCATGGTGCTGGAGGACCTGAAGCGCCAGTACGAGAAGCCCTGGACGAGCCGGCGGGTGCGCGAGACGCTCAATGGTTTCATCAGCGAAGATCAACAGATCGCGATGGCCAAACTGATCGAGACGCAGCTCAGCGCGACCGGCCGTGTGGCGTTCAACGGTGAGACCGAGTCGTACGAGCTGGCCGGCATGAACGGCACCGTCGTCATCAACCGCGGGGCGGATCTGGTCCTCTCCTCGCCGCCCGACCAGTCGGCGATCACGCTGCGGCAGACCAGCGGTGCCCCCGAACCCTTGTCGGCGACGGCCCGGTCCCTCCGCGTGCGGTCGTGGCCGTTGTCGGACGGGAAGTCGATGCTGATCGACATGCGCCTCAGCGATCTATCGCTCACGATTGGCAACGACACGTCGCCCGGCAACGAGCTGTCGCGCACCGTGGTCGTACCGATGCCGGCAGAGGTGAAGGCGATCGAACAGAACCGCTCGCGCCCCGACCTGTACGCCGGTCAGGATGCGGCCGCGACGCGCAATCAAAAGATCCTCGGCCGCAGCCTCGTCGTGTTGCGCCACGACATCATCGCGGAGCTGAACAGCCGGGCCGCCTTTGCGGTAAGCTGCCTCGTGCTGGTGATCGTCGGCTGCGCGATGGGCATGATCTTCAAGAGCGGCAACTTCCTAACCGCCTTCGCGATCAGCTTCATCCCGGCGTTGCTCTGCATCACGCTCATCATCGCCGGCCAGCGCACCGCCGGTAACGTCTCGTGGACGTTCTGGGAAGCGGGCGAGTCGCTCCGCACCGGCATCATCCTGATCTGGACCGGCGTCAGCCTCACCTTCCTGCTCGGTGCGGGCATGTTGTGGAGATTGCAGCGAACTTGAAGAAATGCCGAATGCCCATTGCCGAATTCCGAAATGGAAGACGAGATGGCAGCGGCATAGACAAGCATTCGGCATTCGGCATTCGGCATTCGGCATTCGGCATTCGGCATTCGGCATTCGGCATTCGGCATTCGGCATTCGGCATTCGGCATTCGGCATTCGGCATTGCTCTATGAAGCTCCTCGACCGATACGTCATCTCCTCGTTCCTGAAGAACTACGCGATCGCGCTGATCGTGCTGATCGGGCTGTACATCGTGCTGGACATGGTGTTCAACCTCGACGTGCTGACGAACGTGAAGACCGACGACGCCGCCGGTGGCGTGCAGTCGCTGTTCGCTGTGCTAAGCGAGATCGGGTCGTTCTACTTCCACAAGGCGTTCGTCTTCTTCGTGCAGCTGTCGGGCGTCATCCCCGTGGTGGCGGCGGCGTTCACGCTGATGCGGTTGGCGCGCTTCAACGAGCTGACGGCCGTCATGGCGGCGGGCATGCCGTTGCAGCGCATCGCGCTGCCGGTCGTGTTGATCGGGGTCGTCGTGAACATCGTCGTGCTGCCGATCAACCAGGAACTGGTCATCCCGCGCATGATCCCCCAGCTGATGCGCGACGTCGACGATCTGTCGAAGTCGACCCGCGGCTCGTTCACGGTGACCGGCATCAAGGACGACGACGCCCGCGTGCTGAACATCGGCCGGTACACGCCCGGCTCGCCCGGCACGCCACCGCGGATGGAGTACGTGTCGGTGCTGGAGTACGACGCGCAGCTGCGCGTCGTCGCCCACCTCGCCGCCGACGAGGCCGTGTGGGACGAGCGAACGCAGGAATGGTCGCTGATCAACGGCCGGCGGTTGAGCGGCATTCGCCCGGAGGACAACGACCCGGTCGAACAGCTGATCGACACGTACAAGGGCAGCGTCACCCCGCAGGAACTGGCGATGTACCGCCGCGGCGGCTACATCGATCTGCTGTCGACGTCGCAGATCAACGAGATGCTGCAGCGGCCCAACAGCTTCGGCGCCGCCAGCTTGCAGCGCGTGCGGCACATGCGGTTTACGCAGCCCTTAACGAACATCATCCTGCTGCTGCTGGCGATCCCCTGCATCCTCACCCGCGAGCCCGGCCGCCTGAAGCACGCCGCGGGGCTCTGCTTGGCGATGACCGGCCTGTGCATGGGCAGCGTCTTCCTGTTCCAACAGCTGGCGAACCAAAACCTGCTCGGCCCCGACTGGACCGACAAGTGGCCGGCGTTAATGGCTTGGCTACCCATCCTCATCTGGGGCCCGATCGCGGTGTGGTTACTGGATCGTGTGAAGACGTAGGGGAAGTGCGGAATGTTGGAGTTCCCTCTCCCGGTGCGGCGGAAGAGCGTGAGTCGACGTTTGACGGATCCCGCGCCAAGGTCGAAGGATGTCATCCCGAAGGGAGTGGAAGCGACCTGAGGGATCTCGATGGGCAAGAACCGTCCCCTGTGCCGATCCCTCGGGTCGCTTCCGCTCCCCTCGGGATGACAGGTTGGCCCCTCCCGAAGTACCCGGAGAGGGGCAGAAACAGAATCCGTCTTTCTCATTTGGCATTTCCCACGATCGAATCGTAAATCATTCCTGTCAGGTTAAACGCATCCGACCGAACGCGTCTTGTAGGGACACGCGGCGGAAAGCCTGACGCGGAAGCCGCTTCTAGACACGGCGACTTTCGTGACGCTCCCCTTCCATTTTCTGGCGATGCCGGCCGGGCCCCAAAGCCCGGCCGGCATTTTTTTCGCGTCAACCTTTTGGCGTTGGCGGCGTCTAACTGGGAGTGAACGAGGATTGAACCACCGAAGGACCGCCCAGTGACGAAGTCGTCGCTCCGGTCCCTCTCCCGGTACTCCGGGAGAGGCTAGGTGAGGGTGATTTGTTCTCGCGAGAGTTGTCAGCAGTTCGAAATCACCCTCACCCTAACACTCTCCCGGCGTACCGGGAGAGGGGACAAGGCTCGCCAGCTTCTCTCTTGGCGTCCCTGGCGGGTAAACTCGTTCAACCAGACATTCAAAAGCCGGAGACCTTCATGAATCGCATCGCGCTTGCCTTGGCCGTGTCGCTCGCCGTCCCGATGTTCACCTTTGCTCAGCAGGAGCAGCCCGCCCCGGCCGCTACCAACAACGCTGCGGACGATGGCGTTGCCGACACCGGCTTCGCCCTCACCATCTACAGCAGCGCCGACCCCGCGACGTTCGATCCGCAGGAACTGGCCCGCCAGCAGGTGCAGAACCCGTACGGCAACTTCCCCAACCAACTGCCCGGCTACGGCGTGGTGCGCGAGGTGCGCAAGGTCAACATCGACAAGGACGGCACCATCCGCTTCAGCGACGTCGCCAGTGGCATCGACCCCACCACCGTTACCTTCGAATCACTCACCGATCCGAACGGCACCAGCGTGCTCGAACAGAACTACGAGTACGATGTCGTCAGCGGGAACAAGCTGATGGAGAAGTACCTGGGGAAAGAGGTGACGATCGTCAAGCGCGCCAGCGGCAACGAGGGCGTCACCACCGTCACCGGCAGGCTGCTGTCATCCGACGGGGCCACGGTCGTCCTGCAGAGCGCAGAAGGCGTGCAGGTCATCAGCCGCAGCGACATCACCACCGTCACGCTCGCCGACGCCGCCAACCTTATCACCAAGCCAACGCTCGTCTGGAAGCTGGACGCCGACAAGGGCGGTGAACACTTGGCAAAGGTGACGTACCAGACCGACGGCATCACCTGGCGAGCCGACTACAGCATCATCATGAACGCCAACGACACCGCCGCCGACGTGGGGGCGTGGGTGACGATTCTGAACCAGTCGGGCGCCAACTATCCCGACGCGAAGCTGAAACTGGTCGCCGGTGACGTGCAGCGCGTGCAGCCGCAGCAGGAGCTTTACGGCGGCATGCCGCGTGCGATGGCGATGGCCGATGCGAAGCGTGCGGATATGGGCTTCCAAGAAAAATCCTTCTTCGAATACCACCTGTACACGCTCGGCCGCCCGACGTCGCTCGGAAACAACTCGACCAAGCAGATCGAGCTGTTCCCATCAAAGAAGAACGTGCCGGTGAACAAGACGTTCGTCTACTACGGCCTGCCCGAGCAGATGCGCTACTGGATCAGCCCCGAGCCCAACCGCGACCGCAACCTGGGCACGCAGACGAACAAGAAGGTCGACGTCTACCTTCAGACGACCAACAGCGAGCAGAACGGCATGGGCATTCCCCTGCCCGCCGGCCGGATTCGCGTCTACAAGGCCGACGACGCCGACGGCAGCATGGAGTTCGTTGGTGAGGACGTCATCCAGCACACACCCAAGGACGAAAAGGTCCTCGTAAAGCTCGGCAGCGCCTTCGACATCGTTGGCGAGCGTAAGCAGACCGACTTCCAGGTCGACCGGAACGACCACTGGATCGAAGAGGAATTCGAGATCACGCTGCGCAACCACAAGAAGGAACCGGTTGACGTGATCGTGAAGGAGAACCTCTTCCGCTGGGCGACGTGGGAGATCATCAAGAACAGCGACGACTTCGAGAAGCAGGACAGCCGCACGGTTCACTTCCCGGTACGCGTCGAACCGGACGGCGAGAAGAAGGTGACGTATCGGGTTCGGTATACGTGGTAGGACCGAGGGAGGCACGAAGACGCGAAGGAGAACGGCACACAATTGTCATCCCGAGCGGAGCCTAGAGATGAGCGGACAAAGCCCTGTCGCCTCGCGCACTTGTCATCCCGATCGGAGCCTAAGGCGACTGAGGGATCTCGAAACCCGGGCGATTCTCGGTTTGGGAGATCCCTCAGGTCGGCAAGCCTCCCATCGGGATGACAATTGGTACGGTGCAGATTCCGGAAATCGCCCTCACCTAACCTCTCCCGGCACCTGCGGGAGAGAGACCGGAACCACGGCCCGAAGATGGCCGTCTTCTTCGCGGTCCTTCGCGTCCGCCCTTCGCGACCTTCGCGTGCTCTTTCCTTAGCCCAATTCATGCAACGGCATCCGTCGACGCCTCAGATTACCCATCTTGCCACCATCTCAACGTTGAGCTCGGCTTATATGGCGAAAGCGAAATGGATTACTCAACAACCCGCTCATTTTCCCGTATACTCTCGACCGTGAACCATCCTGAACTTCGTCCTTCTCGCGGCAGATCGCGGGGCGCTTCGCTCGTCGAGGTGACCGTCGTCGTCGGCATCATTGCGCTCCTCATCGGCATCCTTATCCCCACGGCCCAGGCGGTACGGCATCAGTCGTTCATCACGCAATGCGCGTCGCACCTGCAGCAGCTGGGTGGCGCGATGACGATGTACATCAACGAGAACCGCTCGCTGCCGCGCACGACCTATTCGCAGGGCATGCCGCTAACGGCCGGCACCGGCATTGAATCGACTGACCCGTTCGGTGTGGACGGCCCGCGCCCCAACGACGTGACGGCGTCCATCCACCTGCTTCGCCGGACGCAGAAGCTGCCCGCGACCATCTTCGTCTGCCCGTTCAGCGACGCCGAGCGCGCGATCCCGGACAAAATCGACGCACGGTTGCAATCGAACTTCAGCAACTACCGCCAGAACCTGGGCTACAGCTTCGCCGTCCCCTATCCGGACCACGGCCCGTCGCCCCGGCCGTCGCGGTTGCTGACCAAGAGCTACATCCTCGCCGCCGACATCAACCCCGGCTTCGCGGGCGCCGACGACAACGCGGCGCTGGCGACGATCGAATCGCCCGCCCGCATTGCCACGATGGCCAACAGCGCCAACCACGCCAAGGACGGCCAGAACGTCCTCTACGGCGACGGTCACGTCGACTGGGTCACCACCGCCTTTGCCGGCCCGCTGGAAGACAACATCTTCACCAACCGCCGGAACGAAACGTGGTCGGGCCCGATCGATGACCTCGACGTGATGCTGCTGCCGACGGACGATTAGGGGAATTGCCGATTTTCGATTTGCGATTTGCGATTCGCGATTGAAGGCGTTGGTCGATCGCACTCCGCCGCGTTTTCAATCGCAAATTGGCAATCGAAAATCGCAGATCCATGAAAGACCTTCTCCTCAAACTTTGCCGCCGCGAGGACCTGACGCGTGACGAGGCGCGGAACGCGTTCCTTCACCTGATGTCGGGCGAGGCGACGGAGGCCCAGATCGGTGGCATGCTGATCGGGCTGGCGGCCAAGGGGACGACGGTCGATGAACTCGTCGGCGCGGCGACGGTGATGCGCGAAAAGTCGGTGCCGATCGATTGCGCGACCGGTGACGTCATCCTGGACACCTGCGGCACCGGTGGGTCGAAGCTGCGGGCGACCGGGCTGTTCAACATCTCCACCACCGCCGCCCTCATCGCGGCGGCGGCGGGGGTGAAGGTTGTGAAGCACGGGAACCGATCGGCGAGTTCCAAGTCCGGGTCGGCGGACGTGCTGGAGAAGCTGGGCGTCGTGCTGGAACGCACGCCGGGCCAATTGGCGACCTGCCTGGAGAAAGCCAACATCTGCTTCGCGTTCGCCCGCAGTCATCATCCGGCCATGAAGCACGTCGCCGGCGCCCGCACCAGCCTTGGCGTGCCGACGATCTTCAACATGCTTGGGCCGCTCTCGAACCCCGCCAAGGCGCGCCATCAGCTGCTTGGTGTGTTCTCTCCAGAACTGACCGACCGCTTCGCGCAGGTATTGCGCGAGCTGGGCAGCGACCGGGCCTGGGTCGTTCACGCCGAAGACGGGCTGGACGAGCTATCGACGCTCGGTCCGACGCGCGTCGCGGAGCTGCGCGACGGCCAGGTGAAGAGTTGGACGCTCGACCCGGCAGCGGTCGGTTTGCCCTACGGCCGACTGTCCGACCTTCAGGTTAACGGCGTCGACGAGTCCGCCGATGCCATCCGCCGGATCTTGGACGGTGAGACCGGCCCCCGACGCGACATCGCCCTACTGAACGCCGGCGCCGCCTTGGTGGTCGCCGGGAAAGCCACCGACATCCGCGCGGGGATCGCCACCGCGGGGATCGCCATCGATTCCGGTCGCGCCCGCGCCACGTTGGACGCCTTGGTCGGCGCGTCCAACGATCAACTTTAGAAAATGACGGACCTTCCCGTCACCCCGTTTAGCCGCGAGCTTGCTCGCGATGGGTTCGTCACCAATCGCGAGCAAGCTCGCGGCTAGAGCGTTGAACGTCTGGTCCCCTCTCCCGGTACGCCGGGAGAGGGGACCAGACAGGCTTCACTCGGGTCGTTCAACTGTTAGACATCCGGGACGTTTTCGTTCTTGCCCCCAAGTGTTCTGGAGAAGCGGTCTCCAAACCCAAACGCTTCGCTTATCCGTCGCAAATCGAAGGTCGGTTGGATCGGGGCGCCACGCTAGGGGTGGTGTGTTACCGAAAAATTTGCCATATCGCTGGACGCCGCGATACGGTAACAAGTGGAATGTCGGGCGCTCGGTTCCCGTGCTCGCGAAAGGTACGCAGATGCAAAACAACTCCTCGCCAGTCAGCAGCAGCGCCACCCGGCGGGTCGATCTGCACTGCCATTCCAGCGCCAGCAACAAGCCCGCGGAAGCCATGCTCGGGGCCATTAAGTGCCCCGAATGCTATAGCTCGCCCGTCGAGGTCCACAACCAGGCCAAGGCGCGCGGCATGCACTTCGTCGCCCTCACCGATCACGATTCCCTCGACGGCGTACAGCAGATCGTCCACCTCGGTGACGTGCTCATGGGCGAGGAGATGACCACCTGGTTCCCCGAGGACAACTGCAAGCTCCACCTGCTCGTCTACGGCATCGGCCCGGCCCAGCACGAAGCGCTTCAGGCGATGGCGAGGAACATCTACGACGTCGCGACCTATATCGAAGCCAATCAGATCGCCCATTCGGTCGCGCACCCTCTGTACCGCCAAAACGATCGGCTGGAACGCTGGCACCTCGAACGGCTGCTGTTGCTGTTCAAGGGTTTCGAATGCCTGAACGGCGCCCACAGTTCGCTGCACCGGGAGGCGTTCGAGCCGGTGCTGGACAGCCTGACCGAAGCGCACATCCAGCGACTGGCCGACAAACACAACTTGCCGGCAAAGTGGCCCCAGCCGTGGGTGAAGTCGCGCACGGCCGGCAGCGACGATCACGGCCTGCTGAACATCGGCCGGGCCTGGACCGAGTTCCCCGAGGGCACGCAAACCGTCGCCGACGTGCTGCAGTGCCTGCGCGAGGGCCGCTGCGCCCCCGGTGGTGAGGCGGGCAGCAGTCCGAAGCTCGCCCACACGTTCTACAGCGTGGCCGTGCGGTACTACGGGCGCTCGCTGCTCGAGCCCAGCGGTGGCACACCAAACCTGGCGGCGTCGCTATTGCAGACCTTCGCCGGTGAACGCCGCATGCCCGGCAAGGCCGAGATGGCCTCGCTGGTGATGCGCGGCAAGATCAAAAAGTGGAAAGGCGACCTCGCCAACCGCCTGCGGTTGAACCGGCCGGAAGTCGCCCAGCCTGCCCCCGCGCCGATTGTGCAGGACGCGAACGCGATTCAGCCGTCCGTCGGGCCGTCTTCCACGCCCGCGACCACCGACCCCAACAGCAGCACGAAGCTGCTTCAACGCCTGTTCCTCAACAGCGCCCGCGAGCGTCTGAGCGATCATCCCGACCTGCGCGACGCCTTGGCCAAGGGCCTGCCACCGCTCGGCGAGCACGTGCCGATGTTCGACTTCGTGAACGCCGTCAATCGCGACGTGTCGCGCGGCATTGCCGACTACATCAGCACGTCGCTCGACAAGGCGAGCTTCTCCGGGCTGTTCGAGGGCATCGGCGCGATCGCGGCGCAGCAGTTCGTGTTGTCGCCGTACTACTTCGCGCTGTTCCACCAGAACAAGGAACGGCACCTGCTGCGCGAGATCACCGGCCGCACCGCGTGCAAGTCGGCCGACCAACTGAAGATCGGCCTGTTCACCGACACGCTCGACGAGACCAACGGCGTCGCCCGCTTCATCCGCGACATGGCCGCCAAGGCACAAGCCCGCGGCCTGCAACTGCACGTTCACACGAGCGCCAACGACACCCACTACCACGTGCCCGGCCGGCGCAACTTCAAGCCGTTGCTGTCGCGACCCATGCCCTGTTACGAGTCGCTATCGCTCAACCTGCCGCCCTTCCTGGAAGTGATGGAATGGGCCGACCGCCAGCAGTTCGACGCGATCCACGTCTCCACGCCGGGCCCGATGGGCCTCTGCGGCTGGATCGTCGCCAAGATGCTGCGCGTGCCGTTGCTCGGGACCTACCACACCGACTTCCCCGCGTACGTCGAACGCCTGACCGGCGACCACCGTGTGACCGAGGGGGCGACCACCTACATGCAGTGGATGTACCGAAGCATGGCCGGCGTGTTCACGCGATCGAAGGCCTACCGCTTCAAGCTGCAGGACCTGGGCATTGCCGACGACAAAGTGCTGGCGTTGCCCGCGGCCATCAACACCGACACGTTCAACCCCGCCGGGCGCGACATCAACGTCTGGGCCGACCTGAACGTCACGCAACCGAAGCAACTGCTGTACGTCGGCCGGATCAGCAAGGAGAAGAACCTGCCGCTGCTGGCCGAGGCGTTCAAGCGTCTCTGCGCCACCCGCAACGACACGGCCCTGGTGATTGCCGGCGACGGACCGTATCTGGACGAGATGAAGCAGGAACTGATCGGCCTGCCCGTGCGGTTCCTCGGCAGCTGCGACGACGCCAAGCTCGTGCCGCTTTACTCGTCGGCCGATCTGTTCATCTTCCCCTCCCGCACCGACACGCTCGGCCAGGTGGTGATGGAAGCCCAGGCCTGCGGCCTGCCGACGATCGTCAGCAATGAAGGCGGCCCGAAGGAATCGATCGAGGACGGCGTGACGGGTGTTGTGGTTGCCAGCGACGACGCGAACCGTTGGTGCCAGACGATCGACGAATTGCTGACCGACGACGCCCGCCGCTCGCGCATGGCCCGGGCGACGGTTGCCCGCACGAACCGCTTCTCGCTCGACACGACGCTGGACGCCTTCTGGGCCGCCCATGCGACGGCCGTCAGCAACTGCGCCAGCCATCCCGATGTCGCCCACGACTTGCCGCACGTCGGCGGTACCTTGGCAACGGGACTGTAAGACTGTTGAGACGACAGACACCGGCACCGGCGACCACCCCTGACCGCGGTGCCGCCCGACGCGGTCTTCTGTAGGACAGGCATTCCTGCCTGTCTCTCCCCCCGTCTGCCTCTCCCCCCGTATTCGCTCTGTGGCACAGGCATTCTTGCCTGTGTCTCTTTTATTCTTCGCTTCCGGCGGGACGGACATTCTTGTTTGTCTCTCTTTCGCGTTGCGCTTCCATCAATAGAGAAGAGACGCGAAGGCACGAAGGCGCGAAGTGTTCGCGAAGGGGATCTTTGCGACTCAGTGCCGCGACGGCGGTTTGGGTAAGCGGAAAGCTGAATTCGTGCACCATTATGCACCATTTTGCACCATCGGGTGGTTGAGTTGGACGAAGCGCTGGCTCGACAGTCCGCTATTTGATTGTCAAAGAACGCGCTCTCTATCTCTACGCCCGCGCTGCGCGATTCAGGCGTGATTGGCGCAACAACCACGGCCTTTCTTCGCGTCCGTCTTCGCGTCTTCGCGCCTCTTTTCTGCTGATGGAGGCGCGACGCAAAGAGAGACAGACAAGAATGTCCGTCCCACCCAATGCAAAACCGAAGGCAGAAAGAGACACAGGCAGGAATGCCTGTGCCACAGATGAGAAGCAGAAGAAATTCGGGGGGAGATAAGACGGGGGGAGAGACAGGCAGGAATGCCTGTCCTACAGAAGATTGGAAGTCCGAATCGGGCTCGCCACCCCCGTCCCCGGCTTTCGCGGCTACGCCGCGGCTTCTTCCAGCATGTCGGCGTCAGCCTCGGCGATCGCAAGGTCGTCGGCATCGGGAAGGTCCTGCGACATGGCGGACGACTCCGTCGCGGCTTCTTCCTTGAACATCTGTTGCTGTTGCAGGCGCTTCATCCGGCGCGCTCCCGCGCCGTTGAACAACACGTTCTCGGCCCCCAGCAGGCGGTCCAGGTCATCCTTCAGATTCTTCGACGGCCGGACGGCCAGTTCCTTCAGCCAGACCACCACGCGGCCCTTGGCGGTGGGCACCTGCAGGTAGACCTTCATCGGGCCCTTGTGGGCGGCCAGGATGGGCTTCAGTTGCGCCAGCGTGTCCGGGGCGTGCTTAACAGGATCGATCTTCAGGCCGATGTCGGTCGTGAGCTTGCCGATGGCATCCTTCACGGGCGTCACTTCGTTGATCATAAGGCTCGGGGTCTCGCGCTTGCGGTCGACCTTGCCCTTCACGAAGACGATCGCCTCGGCCGACACGGCATCGGGGTAGACGCGGATGATCTCGGCGAACGTCTCGGCGAACATCGTGCCGTCGATCTGGCCGTCCATGTCTTCCAGCGTGATCATCGCCATCGGCATGCCGGCGCTGCGGCCGTTCTTGGTGACGACCTTCTTCACGCGGTTGATCATGCCGCCGATCATCACCTCGGTGCCTTCCGGCAGGTTCATCGCTTCCTTGGTGCTGGCGGTGCTGTAACGCTCCAGCGCGGTCTGGTGTTCGGTGAGGGGATGGCTGGTGATGTAGAAGCCGAGCAGTTCCTTCTCGAACTTCAGCAGATCGGCGCTTTGCAGATCTTCGATATCCGGCAGCGCATCGCCCAGCGCATTGGCACTCTGCCCCGCGCTGGCCGCGGGCGCGCCGAACATCGCCATCTGGCCATTGCGGCGGTCGGCCTGCGCGCCGGCGCCGGCCTCGTACGCCGGCTCCAGTGCCGCCAGCAACTGCGCGCGGTTGCCGCGCAGCGAACCGAACGCGCCGCACTTCACCAGCGCTTCCACCGTGCCGCGTTGCACGGTGCGGGCGTCGACGCGGTCGCAGAAGTCGTACAGCCCGCTGAACGGGCCCTTCTCCTTGCGGTTGGCAACGATGGCCTCCACGGCCTTGGCGCCCACCCCGCGCACCGCGGCCATGCCGAAGCGAATGACGCCCTCGGTCGGTGGCTTGCCGGTGGCAGCGGTCTTCGGAAGCTTCTTGCCCTTGGGGCCTTCCTTTTCCACGTAGACCGGCGTGAAGTCCATCGCCGACACGTTCACGTCCGGCGGCAGCACCTTGATGCCCTTCGTGCCGTCCGCCAGCGTCATCCGGCGGCATTCCTCGATGTACTCGACCATCTTTTCCGTGCTGCCGATTTCGTACGTCAGCAGCGCGGCCATGTATTCCACCGGGTGGTACGTCTTCAGGTACGCCGTCTGGAACGCCACCACGGCGTAGCGCGTGCTGTGGCTCTTGTTGAAGCCGTACCCGCCGAACTTCAGGATGTGCTCGAAGATCTGCTCGGCCTGTTCCTTGGTGATGCCCTTGGCGATGCAGCCCTTGAGGAACTCGGGCTTAAACTTCGCGATGACGTCGGTCATCTTCTTGCTGATCGCCTTGATCAGCTTATACGCGGCCGACAGCTCGATGCCGCCCAGCTCGTTGAAGATCTGCATGACCTGTTCCTGGTAGACCATGATGCCGTAGGTCTCGCTCAGGAGCTTGTCCATGATCGGGTGGACGTTCGGCACGGGCTCGCGGCCGTGCTTGCGGTTGCAGTAGCTGGGGATCAGTTCCATCGGGCCCGGGCGATAGAGCGCGTTGGCGGCGATGAGGTCTTCGAGGCGGTCGGGGGCCATCTTCATCAGAAGGTCCTGCATGCCGCCCGATTCGAACTGGAACACGCCGCGCGTCTCACCGCGGCAGAAGAGGTCGAGCACCTTGCGGTCGGTGATGTCGATCTTCTCGATGTCGAAGTCGTCCGGCAGCCGGCCGTTCTCCTTGGCCAGCTTCACCGCCCGCGTGATGACCGACAACGTGCGCAGGCCCAGGAAGTCCATCTTCAGCAAACCGCACTTCTCAGCGATCGGGCCTTCGAACTGCGTGAGGATGTTGTCGTCGGAATCCTTGTACAGCGGCACCAGCTCGTCGAGCGGCATGTCGGCAATGATGACGCCGGCCGCGTGCATGCCGGCGTTGCGGCAGAGGCCTTCGAGCTGCTTGGCGAGGTCCATCACCTGGTTGATCACCGGGTTGCTGTTGACCAGTTCGCGCAGCTCGGGCACGTCCTTGATCGCCTTTTCCAGCGTCATGCCGGGCGTGCCGGGGATGAGCTTCGTCAGCTTGTCGATGTCCGCCAGCGGCACGCCCATCACGCGGCCAACGTCCTTGCACGCCGCCTTGGCCGCGAGGGTGCCGAAGGTGATGATCTGGGCGACGTGGCCGTACTTGTTGCGCACGTAATCGATCACGCGCCCGCGGCCGTCCTGGCAGATGTCGATATCGATATCGGGCATTTCCTTACGGCTGGGGTCCATGAACCGCTCGAACAGCAGCCCGTACGTCAACGGATCGACGTTGCACAGCCCCAGCAGGTATCCCACCATCGTCCCGACACCGCTACCGCGGGCGCCGACCGGAATGCCGTTGTCGCGCGCGTAGTTGCAGAAGTCCCAGACGATCAGGAAGTAGCTGCAGAAGTTTTTGCTGATGATGACGGTCAGCTCTTTTTCCAGCCGATCGCGCACGGCCTGAGAGACGTCGGTGGTGCCGTAGCGCCACAGCAGGCCATCTTCGCAGAGCTGGCGGAGGTAAAGTTCGTCGTCGGATTTGGTCGGAGTGGCGAGGGCACCATCGATGCCGTCTTGCATGGCCGTGGCATGGGCGTCTCGCCCATGCGGGTCAGCAGGCAAAGAAATTCCATTTGTGGCAGCGGCTTGATCGGTCGGATCGGCTAAAACAACGCCTTCCGCGCCGGCCACATGCATGGGCGAGACGCCCATGCCACGGTTGCGCAGCTTCTCCGTCGGCACCTTGTAGACCGGGGCGTACTGCTTCGTGAAGTCCAGCTCCACGTTGCACATCTGGGCGATGCGCACCGTGTTGTCCATCGCGCCGGGGAACTGGCCGATCGCGGCCTGCATTTCGTCGGCGCTCTTCAGGTACAGTTCGGTCGGGTACTTGAGCCGGTTCTCGTCGTTCAACAGACGGCCCATGCTGATGCAGCAGAGCACGTCGTGCGCGTGATGGTCTTCCTTCTTCAGGAAGTGGACGTCGTTCGTTCCCACCAGCCCCACGCCGAGCTTATTGGCGACCTCGACCAGTTCGGGATTGACCTGGTCCTGTTCCTTGATGTGCTTCTGAACTTCAATGAAGAAGCGATCGGGCGCGAAGATCTTCGCGTACGTCTCGGCCGCCTCTTTGGCGAACTTCCAGTCGCGGCGCTTCAGCAGTGCGCTGGCGACCTCGCCACCCAAACAGGCGCTGGTGCCGATCAGGCCACGGCTGTGTTCCTTCAGAATCTCTTTGTCGATGCGCGGCTTGTAATAGAACCCCTCGCGATACGCCCGGCTGCTGAGCCGGATGAGGTTCTTGTACCCCTCGAAATTCTCGGCCAGCAGCAGCAGGTGGTACGCCGTCTCACCCGCGTTGCCACTGCGGTCATCGCGGGCGCCGGGGGCGATGTAGGCCTCCATGCCGATGATCGGCTTGATGCCTTCCTTCCTGCAGTCGTTGTAGAACTCGATCACGCCGAACATGTTGCCATGGTCGGTGATGGCCAGGCTGTCCATCCCCAGCTCTTTGGCGCGCTTGGCGAGCTTCGACGTCTTGCAGGCCCCGTCGAGCAGCGAGTAATGCGTGTGAACGTGCAGGTGACAGAACTTCGAGCTCATGCGGCCATCCGTGGTGTACAACGTCTTCGTCCCACCCACACGCAACTCCAGCGCAGGCGAACGGTTGCCAATCGAGTTATCACGCGTCCTTGAGACGTCCCTGAGCAGAGCGGCCGAGAGGAACGACACGACCGCGGGCGACGCCATCCTTGGCCCATGCCCAAGGTGCGTTATAGCAGGTGAACGGTTACCGAACAACGGGGGATCGAATCCGCGACAACACACACGCGCAGGATCCAGCAAATCCGGCCAGCGATTGCGGGTCCCCACTCCCGATCGTATCTCGCGTGAGAACGAGGGACGGCGACGCCGGGAAACATTCCCTTGGCGGCGTTGACGCGAATGCGCGCCTCCAGAACGCCGTCCGTCAGCTTCAGCCTTCCCGCCTTCACACCAGCGGAATCAGCGCTGAAGTCGGCACGGTTTGCTTGCTCATCGTCGGGCTGGACCATAGCAGGCGCATGATGGCGTGGCCCGTGCTTTCCATGTAGTCGATGCGGATGTCGTTCTCGATGCCGGCGGCCAGCGCGATGGTGGCCGAGCGTTCTCGCACGGAGCCGTTGGTCCAGAGGTCGATCAGCAGCTTGCCGTTGATCCAGAGGCGCACGCGATCGTCGGCCTGCGTGTGGAACGTGTAGGTCTGCGACGTCGGCGCGACGATCTTGCCGACCCAGCGCACGGCGAACGTGTCGCCGCCGATGTCGGGGGCGGGCGAGTTGTAGCCCCAATTGAAGTTCACGGTGGAATCGAGGCGCGTGATGCTCTTCCCGGTGAAGTCGGCGTTGTCGTAGTAGGTGGCCTGCAAGCCACTGGGGCGGAGCACCGACGGCGTCAGCCGGCTGCTGGGGACCGCCTGCTTCGACTGCGACGAGCTGGACCAGAGCAGTCGCATCACCGCGTGGCCGGTGTTCTCCACGTAATCCACGCGAATGGGATAGGCGACGCCGGCGGTAAGCGCGATGGTGGCCGAGCGTTCGCGTACGGGGCCGTCGGTGGAGAGGTCGATGAGCAGCCTGTTGTTCACCCACAGGCGCACGCGGTCGTCGGACTGCGTATAGAAGGTGTACGTCTGCGAGTACTGCGGCGTCACCTGGCCCGTCCAGCGCACGCTGAACGTGTCGGCGGCGATGGGCGCCATCGGCGCGCCGCGGTCCCAGTCGAAGTTGACGGCAGCATCGAGCCGCGACGCGGACGTGCCGGTGAAGTCAGGATTGTTGTAGTACGTCGCGTGCAGCCCGGACGTCGCGGCCGCGTACGTGGCGGTGTAGGTCGTATTGGCCGTGGGCATGGTGATGTTATGCGTGGCCGCCCCACCGTCGGACCATCCGGTGAACCGGTACGTGACGCCGTTCAGCGTTTGCGTCTCGGGCGCGCCGAGTTGCCGCAGCATGCCACTGACGGCCTGCTGCGTGACGGGGGACTTGATCGGCTGCCCATCGAGCGCCAGCGAGAGGCCGGGCACGCTCGTCTGAAGCGACAGGTTGACCTTGCGCGGCTGAAGGTCGCGCGTGGTGGTGTGGGTGAGGCCACCGGAATCGGTCACGGTAAGCGTGATGCGGTAGAAGACGTTCGTCTCGGTGTGGCCGGTGTTGGGAATGGTGAACGTGCCGCTGGTAACGCCGGTGCGCGTGGCGACGAACGGGTGCGTGTGCGAGTCGTGGTGCAGATCGACCCGCCACGCGAAGCGCGACGCGCGCAGCGCGCCGTCCTGCGAATCCGTCGCGCGTCCGTTGAAGGAGAACGTCTGCCCACCATTGTAAATCGTGCCGGCGGCCGGCGAGGTGATGGTGCCGATCGGTGCGGTGTTGCTGGTGACGGTCAGCGTGGCGGCGTTGCTGCCGGTGGTGCCGAAGGCGTTGGTGACGAACGCGCGGAAGACGGCGTTGTTGTCGGACGTGCTAGTCGCGTTGATCGTGTAGCTGCTGCCGGTGGCGTTGGGAATGGTGACATTGTTGCGCGTCCAACGGTACGACAGTGTACCGGGCCCGGAAGCGCCGACCGTGAAGGTGACGGGCTTTCCACTCGTCACCGTCTGGCTCTGCGGCTGCGTCGTGACGCTCGGCGGTTGCGAGGGCGCGTAGTTCACGCGCACCACGCGCCCGCCGTTGCCGCGTTCGAGGTAGTACAGCGAGCCGTTGTCGCCCACCGCCAGCGCGATGGGGGACGCCAGACCCGTGGCGAACTCTTGGACGGTCGGCGCGCTGCCACCCAGGTCCAACCGGCGCACGTAGCCTGCGACGTAGTCGGTGAAGAAGAAGTCACCGACGTTGTGGCTGGGGAACGCGACCGTCTGCGGATTGTAGAACGCCGCCCCGGCGATCGCGGCGCCGTTGAACGTGCTGCCGATGTAGTGCGGGTAGGCGAACAGGGGCGACTCGTAGGACGCGTCGTTCGTCGGCCCTTCGGTGCCGGGCCAGCCGTAATTGGCGCCTGCGGCGCCGAGGTTGATCTCCTCCCACGATTGCTGTCCGACATCATTGATGAACATCTTGCCGGTGCCGGGCTGCACGCCGAACGAGAAGGGGTTGCGCAGGCCCAGCGCCCAGATGGCCCGGTTGTTGCCGGTGGTTTGGTTGTAGAACGGGTTGTCGGTCGGAATGGTGCCGTCGCGGTTCAGGCGCAGCATCTTGCCGTGCAGGTTGCTAAGCGACTGCGCCTCGATCGGACGATTGTTCTCACCCACGGCCACGTACAGCTTGCCGTCGGCCCCGAAGTTTATCGCCCCACCGTTGTGGTTGCCGGCGCTCAGCGGGTCCAGTTCCAGCAGGATCGTCTCGCTGCCGGGCACCGCGACGTTGCCGTTGGCGGTGAAGCGCGACAGGCGGTTGTGCGTGTTGGGCGTGGAGGCGGTGTAGTAGACGTAGACGTGCTGGTTCGATTCGAAGTCCGGATCGAACGCGACGCCCAGCAGCCCGCGCTCGCTGTACGCGACTGTGGGAACGGTTACGAACGGCGTCGACAGCAGCGCGCCGCCAGCGGTGATGACCTTCAGCGCCCCGCCTTGTTCGGCGACGAACAGCCGGCCATCGGGGGCGAACTGCATGGCGGTGGGCTTCTCGAGCCCGGTCGCCACCAGTTCTTCCGTGAAGCCTGCAGGCACGCTGGCGAGCAACGTGCGGCCTTCAAGCGTCTCGACCGCAAAGGAGGGGCGCCGGTACGACATAGGTTGGTTTTCCGTAGGAGTGAAACGGTGCGGAGCAATCGTACCGCCGGGCGACGGTTACACAAATTTCCGTTCCTCATACCAAACTCATCCAGCGAGCGCCGTTGCCAGCTGCTTCGTGGTCGGCCCTGGTCGATCGTCGCCGATCGCCGACCGCTCGATGCGGCAGACGGGCATGACGTCCATCATGCTGTTGGTCAGAAAGACCTCATCGGCGGCCAGCAGCGCGTTCACGTCGATTGCGGCGGTCTTCACGGTGATGCCCTGCGCACGGGCGGTGTCGATGACGGCCTGCCGCGTGATGCCCGGCAGCACGCAGCTGCGCGGGTATGGCGTGGCGGCGTCGATCGCTTCGTCCCGCATGTCAGCAGGTGTAGGGGGCGTGATCAGCACGCGGTCCTTCACGATGAAGACGTTGGAGATGCTGCCGGACTGCAGGTAGTTGTGGACGTCGAACCAGAGCGCCTCGCCCGCCGACCGCACGTTGGCCGATCGCAGCGCGGCCAGGCGGCTGAGGTAGTTCAGCGTCTTGTGGCCCGCCTGCACGTCGTAAGGATTGAGCTTCTGATCGTCGATGAGGACGACCGTCATGCCGCGCTCGTACAACACCTGCAGGTACGGCGCCTGTTCGGCGGCGGTGAAGAACACGGTGGGCGATAAACCGTCGCCGGCCGTCGCGGCACTGCCCCGCGTAACGGTGAGCCGCATGCGGGCGTCGGTGAGACCGTTTTGCGCCAGCAATTCCCCCGCGATCGCGATTAGCGCCGCATCGTCGTACGGCAGCGGAATCGCAAGGGCCTCACAAGACTGCCTCAAGCGCGCCAAATGTTGCGGCAGCCGCACGACCGCCCCACCGACGGCCTTCATCGTGGTGAACACACCGGCGGCGTGCAGCAGGCCGGTATCGCGGATCGGCACGTGGGCGGTGGCATCGGAAACGTAGGCGTCGTTGATCCAGACAATGCTCATGGGCGAGGAGTATAGCGATTGATCCTAAATGCAAAGGGCCAAACCACGATGCCAAAGAAAACCCCAAGCCCCGATGCCAAACAAATGACCAAACACCAAATCCCAATCGGAGGGTTCTTCTCTCCGTGTCTGCGTCTGTGTTCTCAGTGTCCTCTGTGGTCCAAACTCTTCTTCGCGCCACCTTCGCGCAATCTTCGCGCTCTTCGCGTCTAACTCTTCTACGAGCCCGTTATTCAGGTTGCCGCGGCTCACCGTCCATGTCGACCTGGCCCTCGTCTTCCACCTCGATATGCATCAGGCTATCGGCGGCGGCGTCGGGGTCGTCGTTGAAGTCGGGTTGGACCTCGTCGTCGATCACGTTCAGATCGGGCTCGCCGGTGGCATCAGCATCGGTCGCGGCAATGGATTCGGCGTTCTCCTCAGCTTCCACGTTGCCGTCGACGAGGCTGGGGGGCACCTTCGATTTGTCGATGCCCTGGTCGCCGAGATAGCGGTTGCCGGCGCCGCGCATCACGTTCTCGCTGTTGGGGTCGAATAGGCCTTGCGTCATGACGTCTCCCAATCCTGAAAGAGTGAAGGAAATGCGCTGGCCGTCCGCTTCGTGATCGGTGCCATCGCACGTACAATCGTGGCCGGCCAACACGTGCAATCTTAGCCGCTTATGACCGATCTCACCACGTTCTTTTCCGGCAAGCACACCTCTCCCTGGCAGGAGCGGCTGGCGTTCGTCATCAGCATGATGAAGGACATCAGCAGCCAAGCGGACGCCAAATCGCTAGTGGCCGCCTACAGCCGCTATATGAACCAGGTGATGCCGATCGACCGCCGGCTATCGCTGTCGCGCCGCGGCTTGCCGCACGGTTCGGTGCGCATCACGCGATCGAGCACGTGGACCGACGAGATCGACCCCTGGGGCAGTGACGCGCGGCTGCCGATATTCACGTCCGGCCTGCTCAGCGAGATGATCTACCGCGACGGCCCGACCGTCATTAACGACCTTCAACTGGACCCGAACGATCCGGCGTGCGAATACCTGGAAGGCATGGGCTCGCTGACGGCGTTGCCGTTGTACGACCAGGGCGAGGCGCTGAACATGGTGGTGTCGCTGCGCCGGGCGCGCGACACGTTTACGCCCGACACGCTGCCCGAATACGTGTGGACCGCCAACCTGTTTGGCCGGGCCACGCACAACCTGGTGCTGGGCGACGAGGTGCGCAAGGCGTACGACGCCATCGACCGCGAACTGCAAACGGTGGCGGCCGTGCAGCACTCGCTGTTGCCACAGGAACTGCCCAAGCTGGCGACGCTGGAGATCGCCGCCCACTACGTCACCAGCCGCTGGGCGGGTGGCGACTACTACGACTTCTTCCCGATCGACGCGCACCGCTGTGGCATTTTAATCGCCGATGTCAGTGGTCATCGCACCCCGGCGGCGGTGTTCATGGCGGTCACGCACTCGCTCGCGCACACCGCGCCCGACCCCGCCGACCCCGACGCGTTCCTGCGGCACATCAACCGCGGCTTGTGCCGGCACTACACGCGCGAGACCGGCCGGTTCGTCACCGCGTTCTACGGCGTGTACGACGACGACGCCCGCACGATCACCTTCGCCAACGCCGGTCACCCCCCGCCGCACGTGCGGCGGTCGAGCGCCAACGTCTTCGAACTCGATGGCAACAGCGGCATCCCACTCGGCATCCTGGACGACGAGACCTATGCCGTCGACACCGTCCACCTCTGCGAAGGCGACCTCGTCGTGCTCTACACCGACGGCGTCACCGAGACCCGCAACGGCGCCGACGAACTCTTCGGCACCGAACGCCTCGACGTCGCCATGATGCAGGCCGAGTCCACCCCCCCGCTGATGCTGGCCGCCGTGCTGGGCGCGATGGACGCCTTCCGGGCTGGCGTAACGCACATGGACGACGTCACCCTGCTCGCCGCCCGCGTGCGGTAGAGCGCGAGGGACCGGCTCCTCTTTCTTCTGTAGGACAGACATTCCTGTCTGTGTCTCTTTACTCTTCCTCCTGGTGGGACGGATATTCTTGTCTGTCTCGATCTTTCTGCGCAACAAATGCGAACACGAAGGTCACGAAGGGAGAGCACGAAGACCACGAAGAAGACCGGTGACCCTTACCTGCGGCGGTCTGGGTAAGGCAACACGCGAATCCATGCACCATTTTGCACCATTGTGCACCATCGGTTGATGGCGAACGGACTTAGACTGGCTCGCGCGTCGTCTATTCGGTTGTCAAAGAGCTCACTATCCATCTCTACGCCCGCGCTGCGCGGAAGAGATGGTGTCGGCGCAACGCGCTTCGGATTCTTCGTGTCCTCCTTCATACCTTCGCGCCTTCGTGGCTCCCCTCTTTGATCGCGGCTAGCACCACGTGGCAGACAAGAATGTCCGTCCCACAGGGAGAGACAGGCCCGAATGCCTGTCCTACAGCAGACGCCCCCCGGCGGCGGCGGCGCGGTTACTGGTCTTTTAGGATCACGGCCTGCATTACCAGTTGGATGAACTCGCCGCGGTAGCCGTTCTTGTCCTCGCCCTTGGCGCTCGTGGCGATCTTCAGCACATGGCCGAGCGTGGCGTCGCCCTTGTGCGGCGAGTCGCGCAGAACCATCCCGAACGCCGCCACCGCGGTGGCGAACTTGAAGTCGGTCGACGCCGTGGCGAACGCGTGGCCGGCGTCGGTTACCGGGAACTGCAGCAGCTTGCTCGTGCCCTGCTCCAGCGGCGCATCGGGGGCCTTGTAACGCAGCTTCAGTGTCAGCAACTCATCACCCCCCGCGACCGGCTTGGACGCGTCCACCTGCGGTTGATACTTCAGCGGATCGACCCCCGGCAGCGTCGTCGGTGGCTTCACGCCGACCGGTACCACCTCGTACAGCGCCGTCACCGTATGACCCGCGCCGATCTCGCCGGCGTCCTTCTTGTCGTCGTTGAAATCCTCCTTGGCCAGCATGCGGTTCTCGTAGCCAATCAAGCGGTACGAATCCACCTTCGCCGGGTTGAACTCGACCTGGATCTTCACGTCCTTGGCGATGGTGACGAGCGTGCCGTTCATCTGCTCGACGAGCGTCTTCTTCGCCTCGGCCAGCGTGTCGATGTAGGCGTAGTTGCCATTGCCCTTGTCGGCCAGCTTCTCCATCGTCGAATCCTTCACGTTCCCCATGCCGTACCCGAGCACGGAGAGGAAGACGCCAGATTTCGCCTTCTCCTCGATCATGCGAGTAAGGTCGCCCTCGTTGGTGACGCCAACGTTGAAGTCACCATCGGTGCAGAGGATGACGCGGTTGACGCCGTTCTTGATGAACGCGCTGGCCGCCTGCTCGTACGCCAGCGTGATGCCCGCGGCCCCGTTGGTGCTGCCGCCGGCCTCCAGGCGATCGATGGCGGCGAGGATGGCGTCACGGCCGGCAGACGCCTCGGCCGGCAACCGTTTCACTTCGTCAAGAAAGTCCGATTCGACCTGCTTCTGGTTCGCAGGTTGGCCGTTGATAGTGACGATCTTCGGCTGGTATTTCTCGTTCCACAACCGATTCGCGCGGTCGATAACCGATCCGTCAGTCTTCGTCCCCACCGTCGTCGGTGGCAACACCAACCCACTGCTGCCCGCGTACACCGCGATCGTCACCTTGTCCTGTGCGTTCAGTTCGCGAACGAGCATCTTCATGCTCTCCTTCAGCAACGGCAGCTTGTTTTGCGATTGCATCGAGCCCGAGACGTCGATCAGAAAGACAAGGTTCTTCGGCGTCTCCTTGATGGCCTTGTCCTGCGACGCATCCTTGCCGCGCAGCGCCACCCGGACGAGCCGATGGGCCGGGTTCCACGGCGTCGCTGCGATTTCGACGTTCGCCGCGAACGGTGCATCGCCGTCGGGCTGCGGGTAGTCGTACGGGAAGTAGTTCACCAACTCCTCAATCCGCACCGCATCCGCCGGCGGCAGTTGCCCGTCGTTCAGGAACCGCCTGACGTTCGAGTACGACGCGGTGTCGACGTCGATCGAAAACGTCGATAGCGGGTTCTGCGCCGCGGCTAAGAACGGGTGGTCGTGAATGCGGGCGTAGGACTCGGTGTTGAACGAGCCATCATGGCGAACTGTCTCTTTCAGCCCATCTGCAATCCATCCGTTCGGTGGGCTCTCTAGCCGAAACATCTCGTCCGCTGCAATTGCCATTCTCGGATGCTGGTTTACGCTGAATTTGCTATCCGAGGGATTGGGTCGACCCGCGGCCAGCGCCGGTGGCGGACCTGCAGAGGCCAGCGACGGACGCCACGCAAGCTGCTGCGGCTGCTGCTGCCCGCTATTCCCCGGATTCGGGATGCCGCCTACTTCCGCACCTTCGACAACTCCAGCCAGAGTTTGACCACCCAACAAAAGCGTCGAGTCATCCGACACGTTCGCTTGAGTTTGCACATCGGTTCGCACGCCCCGCTGCGGAGGGGGGGCACCTACCGCCATGCCAGTGTTCGGCACCGCGCCTGGCTCTCGGGCCGCAGGGGCGGCGGCGATCTCCCCCTCCCGTGTGATAACCATGTTGCTAGGTGGAGCGCCGAGTGAATACGCAGGCTGCTGATGCGCCAGATACGAATGTCCGTTGGGGGCACGCTGTTCGTTGTACGTCATCACCGAAACCGCCACCGTCGCCGCCAGGACGATGCTGGCGGCGGCGGCGATTGTGGTGGGCCGGCGGTAGAAGGCGGGCCGCCCCTTGTTGGCCCCGCCCGTTACCGTCGTGGTTGCATTCAGGATCGCCGCCCGTTGCGGGAGCGTGAGGGAGGTCGCGGGCTCGACGGCCAACGCGGCCTGCAGTTCCACGGCGGTGGCGCGGATGGCGGTGACGGTGTCACGGGCGGCCGGGTTGGATTCCAGGTACGCCTCGACCTTCGCGGTGGCTTCGGGCGAGAGCTCGCCAAGGGCGTAGGCGGTCAGGGTGGCGTCGTCGATTTCGTGTGACATGGGGATGTCCTTGTTCTTCCGTGGCATGGGCGTCTCGCCAATGCGTGCGGTAAGGCGGATAGTTCCGTTTCTAAGTGCCGCTGGGTCATCGTGGTTCGGCACCAATCAAGTCTCTCGTTCCAATCCAAAAGCATGGGCGAGACGCCCATGCCACGGTTGGACCTAAGTCACGCACTTCTCGCGGATCGTTTTCAAACCGGTGCTGATCAGAAAACCGACGTTCGATTCGCTGAGCTGCGTGACCGCGGCGATCTCGCGGTAGCTGAGGCCGTGCTGGAACTTTAAGCGGATCGCTTCCTGCTGGTTCGGTGGCAGCGTCGCCAGCAGTCGAACGATGCCGGCGGTCGATTCGGACCGTTCGGCCGACTCGGGGGGCTCCGGCACGGTGCTCGTGAACTCGGCGACCGCGGCGTCATCCAGTTGCGTCATCCGACCCTCCTTGCGTTTGGCGTCCAATGCCTTGTTGCGGCAGACGGTGTAGAGCCACGCCTGCAAATTGCCGTTGAGCTCGTGCGGGCGGCTGCGGCACAGCTGCAGGAACGTCTCCTGCACCACCTCGCGGGCATTCTCGACCCGCCCGACGATCCGCAGGGCGTACGCGATCAGCGGCCGCTCGTAGCGGTCGATTGTGTCGCGCAGGCCGGGGGCGTCGTCGGGTGGGGTTGGTGTCATTGCATGGGCTCGCCGGTTGCGTCTGCAGGTATAACGGACGAGCGTGGGATTCCTTAGTTTCGAATTATTTCACTGTAGAGGCGCGCGTGTGGTGGGTTCATCCGTGCGGCAGGCAAACGCATGTCATCCCGAAGGCAGCGGTAGCGACCTGAGAGGTCTCAAACGACGGAAGCTCCAGTTCGTGGGAGATCCCTCGGGTCGCTACAGCTCCCCTCCGGATGACTACAGCGCGCAGTTGCATCCTCGAGCCGACGAGCCACTGCAGCACATAGAAGCCAGTTGACGGGCATGCTATACTCTGCCACTTACGTTATTTCAGACGTTGACAGGAGCTTGCTACATGCCCGGTATGACGATGACGGAAAAGATCCTCGCGAAGCACGCGGGGAAAGGCCATGTGACCCCCGGTGACAACATCTGGGTAGACGTGGACGTGCTGATGACCCACGACGTCTGCGGGCCGGGCACCATCGGCATTTTCCACGAGAAGTTCGGCCGTGAGGCGAAGGTTTGGGACAAGGACCGCGTGGTGGTCATCCCCGATCACTACATCTTCACCGCCGACCAGAAGTGCCATCGTAACATCCAGATCCTTCGCGACTTCACGAAGGAACAGGGTCTGAAATACTACTACGACCCCGAGTTCGTGAAGGCCGAGGGCATGCCCACGCCCTACCGCGACCCGACCAAAACGAGCTACAAGGGCGTCTGCCACAAGGCCCTGCCGGAAGAGGGCCACGTGCGCCCCGGTGAGATCATGCTGGGCACCGACAGCCACACCTGCACCGCCGGGGCGTTCGGCATGTTCGCGTCGGGTGTCGGTAATACCGATGCTGCGTTCACGCTTGGCACCGGAAAGACCTGGCTGAAGGTGCCGCCGACGATGAAGTTCACCTTCAACGGGCAGATCCCCCCCTACCTGACGGCCAAGGACCTCATCCTGGCGGTGATCGGGCAGATCGGGGTCGACGGCGCCACCTACCGCACGATGTACTTCGCCGGCGACGGCATCAGCAGCCTGACGCTCGAAGACCGCATGACGCTGACCAACATGGCCATCGAGGCCGGTGGCAAGAACGGCGTGTGCGACGTCGACGAGAAGACGCTGCGCTATGTTCGCGCCCGGTCGAACCGCCCGAACTGGGAAGTGTTCACCGACGACAAGGATGCCAGTTACTTCGCCGAGTACGAATGGGACCTGAGCACCATGGAACCCATGGTCGCCAAGCCCCACAGCCCCGACAACAAGGACACGGCCTACAACTGCCGTTCGGTGAAGCTGGACCGCGCCTACATCGGCAGCTGCACCGGTGGCAAGATCACCGACATGATCTTCGCGGCCAACCTGCTGAAGGGGCACACCGTCAAGATCCCGACGTTCGTCGTCCCCGGCAGCACCGAGGTGCACGCCGACATGCAGCGCCTGAACCTGCGCGGCGTGCCGAAGGACACCAACGAAAAGAGCATCGAGGACGTCCTGAACGACGCCAACTGCCTGATCGGCCCCAGCGGTTGCGCCGCCTGCCTTGGCGGGCCCAGCGACACGTTCGGGCGATTGAACCAGGCCGAGGTCTGCATCAGCACGACCAACCGCAATTTCCCCGGCCGCATGGGCAGCACGAAGAGCGCGGTCTACCTGGCGTCGCCACTGACGGTGGCCGCGAGTGCATTGACGGGCTACGTCACCGATCCGCGCGAGTACGTGAGCGCCCCGATCGAGACCGGCATGGCTGGCGTGATGTAGATCGCACCGGCATTTGAAACAGACGCCTGCGGTTCCGCTGAAGAGCTGGGCCGCAGGCGTTTTTCTTGCGCGGCACGTCACGGCCGCGCCCGCGTTGCTCGCTTGCGGCTTGGCTTTCCCGCACGTACCTTCCCCGCACCATGCAGATCGACACCAGCGACATCAAGCAACAGTTCACGAAAGCCTTCGGCACCGAAGGCGGACGCGTCCACGTCTTACGCTCCCCCGGTCGGGTCAACCTGATCGGCGAGCACACCGACTACAACGATGGCTTCGTCTTCCCGATGGCGATCGAGCCGCACGTGTTGTTCGCGTTTCGGGCGCGTACGGATGGGCTGGTCCGCATGGTCAGCACCGTCTACCCCGACCAGTTCGTCGAGTTCTCGGTGAACGAGCCAATCGAGCGCGGCGAACCCAAGTGGTCGAACTACCTCCGTGGCGCCGCGGCCGAGCTGGTGAAGGCGGGCATTCCGCTGGTCGGCATGGATCTGCTGCTCGACAACACCCTGCCCATGGGTGGCGGGCTCTCCAGCAGCGCTGCCTTGGAAGTCGGCACGGCCCGTGCCCTGCTGGCGCTTGCGGGGCTGGAGATGGACGAGACGCGCATCGCGCTGCTGGCCCAAAAGGCCGAACACGAGTTTGCGCTCGTGCCCTGCGGCATTATGGACCAGACGATCGTCACCAGCGGCCGGGCGGGCCACGCGATGCTGCTGGACTGCCGCGACAACTCCAAGACGTTCATCCCGCTGGACTCGAACGAGCTGCGCGTCGTCATCGTCAACAGCATGGTCAAGCACGAGCTGTCCGGCGGTGAATACGCCGAGCGCCGCCATCAGTGCGAGGAGGGCGTCGCGTTCTTCCAGAAGATCGACCCGAACGTGAAGGCGCTTCGCGACGTGACGATGAAGCAGGTCGAGGACGCCAAGGGCCAGCTGCGCGACGTCGTCTTCCGCCGATGCCGGCACGTGGTGGGTGAGAACGCCCGCGCGACCCGCTACGCGACGCTGCTGTCGACCAAGGGATACGAACAGGCCGGCGAGCTGATGGTGCAGAGCCACAACTCGCTGCGCGACGACTACAACGTATCGACGCCGGAACTGGACCTGCTGGTGGTGGAATCGATGAAGGTCAAGGGCGTCTACGGCGCCCGCATGACCGGTGGTGGCTTCGGTGGCTGCATCGTCGCGCTCGTTCAGCCGCGGGCCGTGCAGGCGTTGACCGACCACCTGAACAAGGTCTACCCCGAGAAGGTCGGCGAGCAACCCGGCATCTACGTCACCACCGCGACCAACGGCACCGAGTTGATCGAGTAGCATCGATCTCCACCTGTTACACTTCCATTGTCCGTGAACGAAAACCGTCACCCATCCAAAGAAGGGGAACGCACTCATGGCCCAACCGCAAACCGACCGCTTCTCGCACGACCGCTACCTCATCCGCCAGAAGGTCTTCAAACTCTTCGGCGAGGCATTTCACGTCTACGACGCGGCCGACAACGTCGTGCTGTACTCGAAGATGAAGGCCTTCAAGCTAAAGGAGGATCTGCGCCTCTACACGAACGAGGACATGAAGACCGAGGTGCTGCGCATACAGGCCAAGTCGATCATCGACTTCCGCGCCGGCTACGAGGTGTACGACTCGCTCGCCGGCCAGCGGGTGGGCTCGCTGCGCCGTCACGGGTTCAAGAGCATGATTCGCGACGAGTGGTCGGTGATGGACGCGAACGAAAACGTGATCGCGACCGTTCGCGAGGACAGCCAGATCCTGGCGCTGATCCGCCGGTTCATCGAGGCGGCCTCGATGTTCCTGCCGCAGAAGTACCACATGGAGATGAACGGCCAGACCGTCGTCACCTACCATCAAAACTTCAACCCGTTCGTGAAGAAGCTCGAGGTGCACGTGATCGACCCGCAGTGCAAGCTGGACCGCCGGCTGGCGCTGGCGACCGGCATCCTGCTGAGCGCGATCGAGGGGCGCGAGGGGTAACAGCGGAGCGCCTGACCCATGCACACCCCATCCGCCGAGCGATTCGCGGAGCAACAAGGATGGCGGCGGCGGTTCGTGCGGACGAACGCGGTAGCGCTGCACTGCGTGGAGGCGGGCGACCCGATTGCGCAGCGCGTCGTGGTGCTGCTGCATGGATTTCCCGAGTTCTGGTACGCCTGGCGGCGGCAAATCCAACCACTGGCGGACGCTGGGCTGCGGGTGCTTGCCCCAGACCTCCGCGGCTACAACCTGTCCGACAAGCCACCCCGTGTGCGGGACTATACGATCGCGCAGCTGGTCGGCGACATCGCCGGACTGATCCGTAACACCGGCGGTTCGCGCGTCACCCTCGTCGGCCACGACTGGGGCGGCATCATCGCCTGGCACGTCGCGATGCGGCACCCGCAGTTGCTGCATCGACTCGCGATCCTGAACGCCCCCCACCCTACCGCCTTCCAACGGGAACTGCGCCAGCGGCCGAGCCAGTGGCTGCGGTCGGCGTACGTGCTGTTCTTTCAACTGCCATGGCTGCCGGAGGCGCTGCTGCGCGCCGGTGACTGGCACGTGCTCCGCCGAATGCTGCGGGTTGATCCAGTCGTGCCTTATGCCTTCCGCCGGCAGGATGTGACCCGCTACGTCACCGCCTTCGCCCGGCCGCGGGCACTGGCATCGACGCTGAACTACTACCGTGCCCTGTCGCGCAAGCCCGATGAAATGTTTCGCGCCCAGCGAATCGACGTGCCCACTCTGGTGCTATGGGGCGAGCAGGATCGGTATTTGAATTCGTCGCTGACGGACGACCTGTATCTATGGGTCCCCAGCGTTCGCATGGAACGGCTGCCCGACGCCTCGCACTGGCTTCACCACGAACGGCCAGCCCGTGTGACGGCGCGGCTGCTTGAATGGATGCAGTAAGGCGCACAAGCTGCGCCACCGACGCGTCGCGGCGTCGATCCGACCGTGGCATGGGCGTCCCGCCCATGCCTGTGGATTGGAATGCAAGATTGAATTACGGCCGGGCTGCGCCGACCAGGCGGCAGCCACCAATTCTAGCTTTTGACCTTACCGCATGCATGGGCGAGACGCCCATGCCACGGTAGGAGCGGACGCGGCACTGGTCTTCAACACCTTCTCAGGTACTCCGGAAGATCTCTTCTGTCCCGAAGCGGAATACTGGGGGAGATCCTTCCGAGTACCTCAGGATGACGAGGCTAGAAGCTGTTGCGCTGAAGTACATCGTCCCGGAAAAGAAAGTAGGGCAGGCACGGAGGCCTGCCCCTACAGAAGCTATTGGAAGTCGAGAATGTTTACCGCATGATCGTCGCCGAGCGCTCGGCGCCGACGCTGACCATCTTGATCGGCGCCCCCACGAGCGTCTCCAACCGCTTCACATACGTCTGGGCCTCAGGCGGCAGTTCCTCCCACCGGCGGCAGCCGCTGATGTTGCCGCGCCAGCCGGGCAGGGTTTCGTAGATCGGTTCGACTTCCGCCAGCGTGTCCATGTCGGCGCGGAAGTAGTCCAACCGCTGGCCGCGGCACTTGTAGCCGGTGCAGATTTGCAGGTGATCGAGGCCGCTGAGCACGTCCAACAGCGTTAACGCGATGTGCGTGACGCCGCAGAGGTCGACGCTGTACTTCACCGCCATCGCGTCGAACCAACCGCAACGCCGCGGGCGGCGGGTGGTCGTGCCGTACTCGTTGCCGCGCTCGCGGATGTAGTTGCCTGTGTCATTGGCCTGTTCCGTCGGGAACGGCCCGCCACCCACACGCGTGCTGTAGGCCTTCATGATGCCGTAGAAGTTCTGCACGGTCTTCGGTGGCGCGCCGCTGCCGGTGTACAGGCCCAGCGCACTGCACGAACTGCTGGTAACGTACGGGTACGTACCGTGATCGATGTCCAGCAGCACGGCGTGGGCGCCTTCGAACACGATGCGCTTGCCCGCCTTGGCGTACTGTTGCAGCAGGTGACCGACGTCGTCCACGTACGGCAGCAACCGCCGGCCGTAGTCGCGGTAGGTCTCGAAGATTTCCTGCCACTTCAACGGTGGCGCGTCGTACAGCACCTTGAGCACCTTGTTGCGCTCGTCGACGACGCGGTTCACCCGCTCCTTCAGCTGTTCCTCATGCTGAAGATCAGCCACGCGGATCGCGGTAGCACGTTGCATTTTGTCGGCGTAGGTCGGGCCAATGCCGCGCTTTGTGGTGCCAATGCCCTTGTCCCCGGCGGCGCCTTCGCGGGCAGCGTCCTCGGCCATGTGGTAGGGCATGACCAGGTGCGCCTTGTAGCTGATCTTCAGCGTGTCGGGCGTGATGACGATGCCGCGGCCGGTGAACTCGTCGATCTCGCGCAGCAGCACCGCGGGGTCCAAAACCACACCGTTACCGACGAGGTTGATCACGCCCGGACGGAAGATGCCGACCGGCAGCAGGTGGGTGGCGTACTTCTCGTTGCCGATGCGCACGGTGTGCCCGGCGTTGGCCCCGCCGCAATAGCGGACGACGACCTCGGCGTTCTCGGTGAGGAAATCGACGATCTTCCCCTTGCCCTCGTCGCCCCACTGCAAGCCGACGACGCAGGTATTGCCTTCCAATTGCGGTGTCACGGAGCTGCCTTTCAGGTGTGTGCGGGTCAAAGGGTGGAGCGTATTTTGATGCCGCAAGGGTGTCAAGAAGGGGGAAGGAAAGTGGTTAGCCGCCCGTGGGCAGTCGGTAGTGGAACGGGCACACCGTTCCCGTCCTAACGGCCCCCTCTCCACTGTCCACAGCCCACTCCTCCCTGCCCTTGCTGTTTTTCGCTGCGTCGCTATACTTTCCCCTCCCTTTGATCGACGGAGTAAGTTTATGGCAATCGAAGCAACCCCCGGCCAGACGGTTCGGGTAACCATCAGCAAGCACGTGAAGCGCGACGCGGCCCGCAAGACGCTCGAGCGCCTGTTCATGCAGGACCGCGCCGTGGCCCGCCCCCTGGAAGTGCGCAGCAAGAACTTCAAGGAACTGCCGAAGCGTCGCGGTGGCCAGATCTGGACGAAGCGTCCGAACAAGATCCACCCGATCCTCAGCCAAGGCGCCGCCGCCACGATCCTCGCGACCCCGCAGAGCATCAAGGACCTGGGCAGCGTTGAGGACTTCGTCCAAGTGACGTCGGCCTAAGTTCTGGCCAGCTAGTCATTTAAAACGATTCAACCGGGGACGTAAGCCATTGGCTTGCGTCCCCGCTTTGCATGGTTCACCCGCCTCGGAGATTCGATCATGGCCGACCTTCACCTTCTGTCACCGAAGGGCTTTCGGGCCGCCGGTGTGTACGCGGGAATTAAGCGGAAGCAGACGCCGGACGTCGGCCTGCTGATCGCCGATGCCCCAGCGGCCGCGGCGGCGGTCTTCACCACCAATAAGGTCTTTGCCGCCCCGGTGAAGATCGGGCGCCAGCACGTGGCCGGGGGTCGCTTGCGCGGCGTGGTCATCAACAGTGGCAACGCCAACGCTTGCACGGGTCGACAAGGGGAGCGGGATGCGCTGGCGATGTGTCGGCAGGCGGCAGCATTAGTCGGGTGCGAACCGACCGAACTGCTGCCGTCGTCCACCGGCATCATCGGTCACATGCTGCCGATGGAGAAGGTGTCGGCGGGCATCGCCGACGTGGCAACCAAGCTCGGCGATAGCCAGCAGCATGCGCTCGATTTCGCCGCAGCCATTTTGACTACCGATACCAAGCGCAAGGCTGCGGCTACGACTGTGAAGATCGGCCGGCAGACGATCACCCTTGCGGGCGTCTGCAAGGGGGCCGGAATGATCGGCCCACGCATGGCGCCGGCCACGGCAGCGGAGATGCGCGGCAACAGCCCGCTCGGCCCGACGCGCACGCGCAACCTGAAGGGCCGGCACGCGACGATGCTCGCCTATCTCACGACCGATGCGAAAATCGCGCCGCGGCTGCTGCAAACGCTGATGACCGGTGCCAGCGACGTTAGCTTTAACGCCGTCACGATCGACGACCACACCAGCACTAACGACACTGCCCTGCTGCTCGCCAGCGGTGCCAGTGGCACATCGATCGCGTCGCCCGCGGACGTGAAGAAGTTCCAAGCCGCGCTGCTGGAGGTGACGCAGTCGCTCGCTTACCAGATCGCCGCGGATGGTGAGGGCGCGACGAAGGTGGTCGTCATCCGCATCAGCAAGGCTGCGAACGAAGCCGCCGCCAAGACGATCGCCCGCGCGATCGCCAACAGCCCGCTGGTGAAGTGCGCGATGCACGGCAACGACCCCAACTGGGGCCGCATCGTCAGCGCCGCCGGTTTGTGCGGCGCGCCGTTCGACCCGGACAAGAGCCTGCTGAAGCTGCAGGGCACGACGGTCTTCAAGGGCGGCCGCCCCATCCCATTCAACGACGCCGCCGTTAGCAAATCCTTGGCAGTCGCAGAGGTGACGATCGACCTCTCCTGCGGCCTGGGCACCGCCGAGACGACGCTGTGGACGTGCGATCTGTCGAAGGAATACGTGACGATCAACGCCGACTATCACACGTGATCCCCTCCCGTACCACGGGCGGCCCGCCCGTGTTCTTCGCGTGACCGTGGCATGGGCGTCTCGCCCCTGCGTGTGGCTGGGACGAGTATATTGATTTGTGGCGGACGACTTCGACGAAAACGGTCTGCAACAAACAACATCTTCCAGCCTCACCACCGTCCTGGGCGAGACGCCCATGCGACGTGCGGACATGGGCGGGCCGCCCGTGGTACGGCGAGCCCTCGGCCGTGCGAATCTGATACAATCCCAACCGATGACGTCGCCGGAACCAACCGTGCCGTACCCGCCACCGTTCTGGTGGACGAAGCGGCTGGCGGTCGCGGCGGTCGTGATCTTGATCGCGATCGGCATCACCCGCTACTGGTGGGGCCGCGTCGCCGAGCGGCGGTTCAACGAGATGGTGGCCGCCGCCCACGCGCGCGGCGAGCCAATCTTGGTCGACGATTTCCAATTGCCCGCAGTGCCGGACGAGCGCAACGCCGCCTTCTACTTCAGGCGCGCCGCAGCGGCCACGAGTACGACGGTCGACTCGCCATCGATGAGCGCTCTCGAGTTCCCCGACTACCTCCCCTACCGCGACGTCTGGCACACGATGGCCGACAAGGCGATCGCCGCCAACGCCGCGGTTTATCCCGATTTGCGCCGCGGGCGCGAGTTGCGCGAGTTCGACTGGGGCGTGAAGTGGGCGACGCCGATGATCAATGGCGTGATGGGGTTTGGATTTAACGACAAGCGGCACTTGGCAAACCTGGCCGGCGACACGGCACTGCGGAAGCATTTCCTCGGCGATGATGCGGAGGGCCTGGAACTGGTTGCCGATACGCTCGCGTTGAGCAACGCCGTCGCGCAGCCCCCTACGCTGGTCAACTATCTGGTCGGCGTGGGCATCGAAGCGCTTGCGGTCGATCGGGTGCAGAAGATGGCTGGCGGGCTGACGGTCGCCGGGGCCGCTCACCCCTCCACTCTTCCCTCCGCGCGTCCCGCGACCCGACAGCAAGTGCAGGCGATGATCGCCGACTTGCTGAACGATGCCGCCTCGGTTGGCACGAAGCGCAACGGCTTCATCGGTGAACGTGCGATGCAGGTCGATTCGATCCTCTTGCTCAGCAGCGAATCGATGTTGCTACGCCCAATGTATGTTCTGGATGCGGAATGGACCGGCCGGAAGAACGACCGCTATATCAAAGCCACCGCCGCGACCCATTGGACCGCGGCGAAGAACATCATGGGGATCGAGCGGCCCCGCGATCCGTTTGATCTGTCGCGCGTCGCCAGCAACATGTTCAGCGGACCGTTGGATCGCGCAGTACTGACAGGCTTTCGCGTTCTCGTCGATCGCAGGATCGCTGCAATTGCCCTGGCGATGCGTTTGTACTGGCTGGACCACGGGCGGTATCCCGACACGCTCGACGCGCTGGTACCCGCGTACCTGCCAGCGGTGCCGATCGATCCGTTTTCACCCGCAGGCGAACCGTTCCAGTACATCCTCGCGGCCAACGGCACGCGTCCGATCGCTTATAGCGTGGGCGAGAACGGCATCGACGACACGCCCGACGAATCGGTCCTGCCACCGTTCACCGCCTGGGGTTGGCAATCCACCAACCTTGCGTTCAACGCCCCGCGGAACCGGAAGCCGTTCGACCAGTACCGCGATTTGTCACGATGGATGCCCGCGACGCCTCCGCCAAACTACCTGCCACCGGCAGAATTGAAAGACCCAGAAATGGGTATAAACGTGTCTGACTAGCGAACGCTTCGGTGCGATCGCTATTTCAAGCTCGCGATCACCAGCTTGAAGAATCCCACCACCGCGGGCAGGACGATTAGCGACAGCACGGCGACCACGATCCACCCGGTTGGCAGGAACAGCCCCGCCAGCAGAAGCGCGCCGCCGGTGGGCTGCGTCGCCCAGCGCAGGATTCTCAACGTACCAAGCCACCATTTAAACAGGATCGCCACCAGCATCAACGCGCCCAGAACAGTGAGGAAGCCGATGACGGCTTGGAGGTCGCTGTTGAAGCTCTGCGGATCCATTGAGATCAACAGCAGTACGATCGCGAGGACCAATACGGGGAAGAAGAGTAGCGCCAGCGGCGCCGCCGCGTAGCAACTCAAAGCGACGGCGCGGTTCTGTTGTTGGACCGACAATCGATCTGGACGAAACAAGTAGCTGGCCACTCCCGTGCAGCCGATCAGCATCACCAGCACGTAGATCGGCGCCAGCAGCCACACCAGCCACCCCGCGGCGACCGGTAGAAGCAAGTCCATCCACGGCGACAACGTCTGCGAGGACGGGTTGCCGAATAGATCGATGTCGAAATCGATCTGGAACGGCGCGGACAACCGCTCGATCGCGTCCGCACCCCACCAGACAACGCCTACCGTCGACAGCAGAATCAGCAGGACCACCACCACCGTCAACGCGCGGAAACGTACGGCGTCGGCATACAGCACGGGCTTGGCCACCTCGCGACCCACTTCGGCTGGTCGGCGGACGACCATCCACACCGTACGCACGTAGGCCCGCACTAAACCGGTCTCACGGCGGTGCGTCCACGGAATAAGTGAGATGCCCGACGTCGTGCGGTCGATCGGTTGGCCGCATTCGGGACAGCGGTCGCTCGTGGTGCCGCGGAGGTCGTAGCCGCAATGGGGACAGAGCAGGTCGAACTGGGTCGGAACGATCGGTGGCGACGTGCTCATAAAGCGGTAGTGTCGCTGCGAGGATACCCGCGACGCAAGACGGGCGCGGGAGGACGTTGCCGTGACATGGCCGGATCGCCCAACCTTGTGATCGAAACGAAGATTTTGTTTGCTGCGGGCTTCGTCCTGAGTCAGCTGAACAAAAACTAGCTTTCCGTCCTACTGACGTGCATGGGCTAGACGCCCATGCCACGGCCAACGCGAAGATACGGGCGGGCCGCCCGTGGTACGGCGGGCGCATGAAGAACGCTTGCGGCTTGGCGTCTCCGTCCCATCTAAGGGCCGAATAGACAACCAAACCGCAAGCGTTAGTTTGAACTGCGTTGCGCGTCATCGCGATGAACGATGAAGTGCGAAATTTACTTCAGCAGATCGTCCAGCAGCTTGTCGACGGCGACGTCCATCTTCTCGGGCGTCTCATAGTTGCCTGCCGCGATGGCGGCCTTCATCTCGGCGACCTTATCGACGCGGATGTCATTCTGCTTGGCGGCCTTCAGCAGGCCCGACAGGCCCGACAGCTCCAACCGGTCCGTCGCCGGCTTGGGGGCGGCGGCGTCGGTGCCGATGGTTTTGCGGATGGGGTTGTTGGTGATCTGGTTGACCGGGTTGCTACCGCCGAGACCGTTGATGCTGCTCATGATCTAATGCTCCACCGGCCCTTGGCGAGGGCCGTCACTACGACTTCCGGGCTGGCGATTCCATCGCCGCTCGCCCCACTGTCCCGGCCGCCACCAGGTCAGGTCGAACGCGCTGTTTCGACACTTTTACTATCGACGCACACTTTGCCGAATCTTGAACGACATGAATGGGGCTAAAAAATTCGTAACTGCCTCCGATTACACGTCTTGCGAGACTAGAAGCATTGAACCGCGCAAAAACTTCTCAAGTGACCGCGATTTCTGCCGACATCCATTTACCCCATCTTACCATAATCGCACTTCGCGTCACAAAGGATTTACGTCACCGTCGGCGATCAGATTCCTATCGGACGTGTGATGTCCTCAACGTACGACATTTCGTCCAGCCAAGATCGCTTCAACCAGACGGGCCGTCATGGCGGGGTTTCGGTAAATCATGGGCAGCAGGAAGCGCAAATTCTGCTGGGGACCCTGCAGGTAAAGCCCGAGGTTGGTCCGCCAGCAAGCACGGTAACGGTCGAGCGCATCCTGCAGCAATGGTTGGCCCAAAGCCTCTGTGAGCACCTCGGCGGCGTGGGCGGCGGACCAACAGCACGGATAGGCCTCTTCCAGGCACGCGCTGACAAATCCGCCGGCGGGGCCGATCAACAGGGTGCGGTCGGCGACGCTGTCGTGCGACAGCGCCCCGGTGACGGGCATCAAGGACGACGCGATCACCGCGGCCGCTGGATCGATGGCGTCCAGCACCTGATGGTCCGCCAGCACGCGGCTCCATTCGTGTACGCTCGGACTCGGGCTGCGCTCGGGCGCTTCCGGCGGTTGTTCGACGATCAGGTGATACGCGTCGTCCGTCGACAGCAACCAGGCCCACTGCAGCGTGCCGTGCAAGTCGAGCGACATCGACACGATCGAACCCTCCGCATCACCGCTACTGCTACTGCCGCGCTTGCGCTTACGCGGCAGCTCGGCATAGCACACCCGGCGTTGGACGCCCTGCTCCCAGTTGGCGGAAATGCCGAGGCATCGCTTGTCGCGCGCGGGCAGTTCGCCACCCACGACTAGCGCGCAGGCACGCTTGGCGACGCCGTCGATCGACAGTTGCACGCCCTGCGGATCCGGCCGATGCACCTCGAGCGTCGCGGGCGTCAGCAGTGTCACGCCCGCCTGCTCGGCGAGCTGGCGAACGGTCTGCGTGAGGTCGCCGATGCGCGCGACGTACGCGAGCGGTTCGTCGGCGACGTGCTGGCTCGACGTCGCCGGATCATCGCTCAGGAACCGCATGCCGTGCACGGGCACGAGGGGTTGAGCATCGCGCCAGCGCGCTAGGGATTTATGCAGTTCAAAGAGCTTTGGATTAACGAGTACCGCGCGGTTCGGCGTGGCGTCGGTCGGAATGGTGACATGCTGCACGCGCGCGACGCCGCCCTGCTTCAACAGCAGCGCGGCGACGTAGGTGCAGGGATGGTCGCCGAGCACCATCACGTCGCAATCGCGCGCGAGTTCCACCATACCGCCCATCATACCAATCCAATGCATCGATCGCGACGCGAGAAGCGACGGAACACAACCGAACCCTGCGGCACGACAGTTGCTTTAGGAACAACATCTACAACTGCCCCTCAGGGGCAAGGAGCAAGTCATGGTTCGCGCAATTTTGCTGATGGGCGTCTGTGCGTTGTTCGCGGCCGGAACGGTCGGCTGCAAGGGCGGCGTCGAGGTCGACCCGGACATGGTCTCGCACGTCGCGCTGTAACGGCGAACGTGTTCGACTCTATCTAATGTTGTAAAAAGACCGACGTGTCGTGGCTCCGCAAGCGCAAAGTTGTATCGCGTCTGCGGGTGCTACGGTACGTCGGCTTTTTCTGTTGCGCACTTGGGGAGAGTTTAGGTGAGAGTGATTTCGGACGGCAGGACCGCCCTTGAATGAGCACGAAAGGTCATAAATGGCGGAGCGAATTTGCCTCTTTTTCTTATTCGTGATTTTTCGTGCGCATTCGTGGGCGACGCCTTTACGGATAGCCCGCGCTTAGGGGCCGATCTAATCACCCTCACCTGACCTCTCCCGGAGTAACGGGAGAGGGACCGGAGGCGGTCGGTCCGACTGAATGACGCGCCGTCGAACGACGCCCGTTGTATTTCCCGTTGAACGCCGATAGCGTCCGCCGATATATGCAGCCGCCGGCGTGGCCCAGTGCGATCCTCTTCGACTTCGACGGCGTTATCGTCAACAGCGAGCCGCTGCACTTCCTTGCGCTCAACGAAGTGCTGTCGCAGCATCGCATCGGTCTGTCCGAAGCCCAGTACTACGACGAATTGCTCGGCCTGACGGACCGCGATGCCGTACGTCGCATCTTCGAACTGCATGGCCGCCCCCTGGAGCCCAAGACGTTTCTGGCCGTGCTGGCGCGCAAGAGCCGCGCGATGATGGACCTGATCGAACAGCGGCGCTTCAGCGCGCTGCGCGGCGCCGAGCCGTTCATCCGCGGGCTGTGGCGCAACTATCCACTTGCGATCTGTTCGGGCGCGTTGCGCGACGAGATCGACGCCATGCTGCTCGGCGTGTCGCTGCGCGACTGCTTCGACGTCATCGTGTCGGCCGAGGACGTCACCGTCGGTAAGCCCGACCCTTCCGGTTACCTGCAGGCGATGGACCAGCTCGGCCAACGCCACCATCGCAAGTTCAAGCCGGCCGACTGCCTGATTGTGGAAGACGCCCCCAGCGTAGTTCGATCGGTGAAGGCCGCGGGTTTCTCCGTGCTGGCCGTCACCACCAGTTCCCCCGCAGCCAAGCTGGCGGACGCGGATTACGTCGTGCATTCCCTAGAGCCTGCGGTGGTGCTTGAGCAGTTGCCGGGACTGCGGATCACGATGTGATGGTTCTGGTCCCTCTCCCGGTACTCCGGGAGAGGTTAGGTGAGGGTGCCTTTTGAACTGCCGACGACTTCAGCAGTTCGA
Organism: Tepidisphaeraceae bacterium; assembly: GCA_035998445.1. Taxonomy (NCBI): domain Bacteria; kingdom Pseudomonadati; phylum Planctomycetota; class Phycisphaerae; order Tepidisphaerales; family Tepidisphaeraceae; species Tepidisphaeraceae bacterium. The sequence continues at coordinate 541,981 of DASYHQ010000018.1, forward strand.
AATCACCCTCACCCAGCCTCTCCCGGGGTACCGGGAGAGGGGCCGGAGCACGCCTAACGAACCGGCGGCAATGATCCCGATGAATCCGGACTCTTGAACGCGCGCCACGTCGCCAGGCCGGTGCGATGGCCGGTCAACGGCGCGGTGGTCGGCTCGGCGGCTTCACGGGCGATGGCGTCGATGACGGCTTGCAACTCCTCGTCCGGCAACCACCCCGCAGCCAGAATGTCCGCCTCGGTCGTCACCCGGCCGCGGTCGGCGTTGTGGGTGGCGTACAAGCTGTCGAAGATCAGCCGCGTGCCCGGCGGTGGCGTGGTGATGGTCTGCACGTTCAGGTCGCGCACGCGCGTGCCATCGATCGGGCTGACATCCAGGAAGTAGAAGATGCCCGGGTGCGACGCCATGACGAGCGGGTGCGCGCCCTCTCGGATGGCGGGCTCGTCGAGCCGTGTCGCGACGGCGCGGGCGGTGCGCCAGTTGTCGTCGAGCTTCAACGGCAGCACGGTGTAGACGAACGCGTTCATGAAGACCGGCACCAGGCACGCCACCCCTGCCCACGTGTAGACGCGGCGCATCTGCAGCCGATCGCTCGCCCACGCCCAACCGCGGGCGGATAGCACGCCCCAGAACCCTGCCATCGTCAGCAGGTAGCGCAACTCACCGTTGCTGGCCATCAACCCGCGCCAGTAGAGCAGGCTGTGAACGATTAGGATCGACAGCGGGATCGCGGCAATCAGCAGGTCGCAGCGATGGCGATGGTCTGCGAAGAAGGCACGCAACCCGTCGCACCCGCGCAACACCACACTTCCGCACAGCACGATGCCCGCGACCGTCGCGGGAAACAGCATGGGTGAGACGACGGCCGGCAGCGCCGCGACGAAGTGCAGCAAATAGCCCGGCGCGTACGTGCTGGCGGCGGCGTAGGGCCAATGGTCGGGCAGCCATCGCCACCACGCCTCCTGCCTTCCGAACAGTTCCCAGCCAACGTGGTTCCACAACACCATGCCCACCGGCAACAACAGCACGGTCGCCCACCGTCGATGCAGCAGCAGTGCCGCCAGCGCCATCACCATGAAGCCGAAGCCTTCGGGCCGGCTCAGCGGCATGAAGGCGACGATCAGCGTCATCACGACGAACCGCCTGGCTTGGTACGCGAGAAACGCCGCCCCCACCAGCAGCGCGAACGGCAGTTCCGTCAGCTCCGAGAACGAATGCGTGAAGACCATCGGCTGCGCGAGCGTGAAGATCAGCGCCAGCGCCGGCCACCGATACCCCTGCCGTCGCGCGATCCCCATCGCCACGATCGCCACCGCCAGCGCCAGCACCAGGCTTGCCAGCCGTGTACCCGTGCGACCCATCAGCGCCGCCGGCAACGCGTAGTACGCCGTGCAGATCGGCCGGCCCCACACGTCCACCAACCGGTACGGCTCGGCCAATGCGAACCGCGAGTACAAGTAATGCAGGCACGCATCCGCCTCCAGGAAGGCTTCGGATGCGAAACCGGTCGCGATCGACAAGGCCGCGAAGAGCGCAATCGCTATGACGACGGGCAATCGGTCGATCACAGACGAAGTTGGCGGCGGCAGCAGGGAAGCGTCGGGCATTGGGCGGGATTATGGTTGGTTGAGATGAAAAGGAAACGGAGGGGCAGCGGAAATCCCGGGCTTCGGCGTTGAACAGAACCCAAGCCTCACGAATACGAGGGGAGATCTTTCGGAGTACCTCAGAGTGTGTCAAAGAGCACACTCGCGTCCGCCTTTCACGTGGCATGGGCGTCTCGCCCATGCGTGTGGACTGGAATAGGAAATGCCATTTGCGGGCGACTGCGCTGACCAAGCCGCAGGCTCTAAATCGAGTCTTCAGGCCTCACGACACGCATGGGCGAGACGCCCATGCCACGGTCGGAGTGGACGCGGCACTCTTCTTCAATACCCTCTCAGGATGACGAACCGCGCGACACGCTCGCCAAGCAACTAAACAGGTGCTTCGCTTCTCCGTGTCTGCCTCTGTGCTCTCTGTGTCCTCTGTGGTTCAACTTCTTCTTCGCCTCCCCTTCGCGGCTTCGCGCCTTCGCGTCTCCTCTACCCCTCCCCACTCCCCGGCGACACGTTCGCCTGGAACGACAGCTGCTCCAACTGCACCGCCAAATCCACCGCGTTCAGCGCCACGGTCGGCGGGACGGTGATCGTGGCCGGGGCGAAGTTCAGGATGCCGTGGATGCCGGATTCGACCAGTTGGTCCGCCACGTCCTGCGCCACGTCGCCCGGCACGGCCAATATCGCCAGCCGGATGTTTAACCGCCCCACCGTCTCCCGCAGTTCAGATAGTGGCTGAATGATCAGATCGTCGTGCGTCTTCCCCACCTTGGCCGCATCTGCGTCGAAGATGGCGACGAGCCTAAAACCCTTGTTGTTGAACCCCCGGTACGACGCCAGCGCCCGGCCGAGGTTGCCGAAGCCCACCAGCATCACGTTCCAGGTCTTGTCCGTCCCCAGGATGTGCTTCACCTGCACGATGAGGTCGTCCACCCGATAACCAATGCCGGGATGCCCGAACTGCCCGAAGTAGGCCAGATCTTTTCGGACCTGGGCATCGGTCAGGCCCAAACTTTCCCCGAGTTGCTTGCTGGAGATGGTGCGCCGGTCCTTGCGCCCGAAGGCCTCCAGTTGGCGCAGGTACAGACTAAGCCGGCGGATGGCGGGGTTCGGGATTCCTTCCGGCGATCGGGGCGACTCCATGCAGCTCCTATATATAGTGGCGGTCGGTCCGATTATTTCCGCATTACCCGTCCGGAACAAGGCGCACGCCACGACACTTTTACGCGGCGAGCCCTGCGCACGGAAGGCTTTTAACGCGAGATCAGTCAAGAAACGTGCCTCTATGAGCACTGCGGAAGCTTCTGCGCATCGTTTGGAAGCTTCTGCACGCCGTTTGGACGCGTCCGCGCGGGGTTTGGACGCGTCCGCGCGAGGTTTGGACGCGTCCGCGCGCAGTTCGGACGCGTCCGCAGGCCGTTTCGAAGCTTCGGCGCACCCCGCGGAAGCTTCCGCCCGCCGTGCCGAACCTCTGGCGGCACCCGCCGAAGCTCTGGCAGCCCGCGCCGAAGGTTATTCAGATCGTGGGGAAGCGCCCTCAGGCCGTGAGGATATTGCTGCCGATCTCAGAGGGTGTTAAAGAACGACGCCGAGCTCGGTTTTCACCGTAGCATGGGCGGCTCGCCCATGGCGTCGGTACGCCGACGCGTCGGATGGTCCGCCATCCGAATCAGCCATCGCGCCAGCGAAGGAACGGCCTGAACTCTCTCAAGAGCGGATCGCTTGCGCTCGTTACTTCGGGCCGAGTACGGCCCGACACCGCGGGGTACCGCGGCTCCACGGGCGGGCCGCCCGTGCCACGTGGAGCGAACACGAGCAGGTTCTTTAACACCCTCTCACGAATGCCTCCTCAGTCGCCGCCGCCGGGGGAAGCGATCGCGCGCAAACGTGCGGGGGCGACCGCCCCAAGCGGTCGGCGCGATGTCGTGCAGCTATCGGACCTTAGCGAACATAAACCCCGTCGGTGGGCCGAGGAAATCTTGACACCCTGCGCCCCCACGGTTACGGTGCCGAATGACACTTAGATAGCGGCGGACAATAGTCGGTAGGGCCGGCTGCACGAGGCTGGCGGCAACGCATCCATCACACCCCGGAGATACGCCTGATGAAAGCGCGCCTGGTAGCATTGGTTCTGACGGGCGCGATGACATCGGCTTCAATTACGCTGGCGCAACCCGCGCCCGCCCCCGGTGGCGCCGCCGCCGCCGCTGCGGTGTCGATTCCCCGCGCTGCCCGCGGCGCCGAGTCCGCCGCCGGGGTGTCGCAACACAATGCCGCCATCAACGCGTTCATCGCCGCCAACGTGAAGGCGTTGATGGGCGACGACGCCAAGGCCCGGTCCGATGCGCGCGACGCGATTATCGCCGAGGCCCCCACCAATGGCGCGACTCCGATCTACCTGCGCACGTACGCCGGCGCGCTCGAAGCCGCGCTGCTGCCAACCCTGGCCAACGCATCACCCGTGGCGAAGCTGAACCTGGCGATCACCGTCGCCCGCGTCGCCGAGCGCGCCAACAACACGCAACTGGCGGGCATCACGCGGCAGCTATTGAAGGACCCATCCGACGCGATCGTGCTTTGGGGCATGAAGGCCGCCCAGTCGATCGTGCCGGTGCTGGCCGCCACGCCGCTGGACACGAACCTGCCGTTGATCGGCGAGGTGGTGGCGTCGGCCAAGGCGCACAACACGTCGTACATCATCGATGAAGCCTACATGGCGGTGAACCTGTCGAAGAGCGGCAACACGACGAAGGCGATGGTCACTGCCGTCCTGCCGCACATGCAGGACCTGTTGGCGCACCGCGTCGGGCTGTACGCCAACGGCGTGCCCCCCCTGCCCGCTGCCGAGAACCGCGCAACGGCGTTCCTCGTCCATAGTAGCGTTTGGTCGCAGATGGATGAGGCCCAGAAGCTGACGGCGCTGCAGACCATGGTCGACCTGCTGAATGCTGCGTCGCGGCAGTACGCTGCCCAGCAGCAGGCGCGTGGCGAGCTGTCGCCATTGCTCAAGCTGACCGGTAGCGCGTTTCAGGTGGTGGCGTCGAACGTCGGGAACGAACCCATGCGCCGCGCGGCCCAAGCGGTATCGAGCATCAACCCGTCCAACGCGCCAACGCAGGTGAACGCCGCCGTCTCCGAACTGCTTACCGCTACCACCGCCGTCCCCGCCTTCAACAAGCTGAAGATCAGCGGCAGCGCCAACGCCGCCACCCAGCCCGCCGCGACGGCGCTGAGCGGGAACGAGTAAGCTACGCGGGCTCACCAATCGCGCAGGGTTGGCCTTCTCTTCTGTAGGACAGGCATTCCTGCCTGTCTCTCCCCCGTCTGCATCTCTCCCCGTATTTCTTCTTCTGTCTTCTGTGGCACAGGCATTCTTGCCAGTGTCTCTTCGTCTTTGCCTTCTCGGGCGGGGCGGGACATTCTTGTCTGCCACGCGGCGCTAGCCACGATCGACTAGCGGAAGAGACGCGAAGGCGCGAAGGGGAACGCGAAGAAGAGGTTGAACCACAGAGGACACCGAGAGCACAGAGGCAGGCGCAGAGCAGAAATTCTCCGGCTTGACTGAGATTTGGTGCTTGGTTGCTTGTTTGGCATTGGGGCTTGGGATTTCGCTCTCACGAGTTCCAAGGACCCACCCCCACACCGCGGTTGCTTTCCCACGCGTACCCCCGATAATTCGCCCTTCCCCCGCGGGCCGCACTGCGGGGACTGGAGAGCACACGCATGATCCGAGTCGGCATTGTTGGCGTCAGTGGGTACGGCGGCGGCGAGGTGCTGCGTCTGGCGCTGACGCACCCGCAGTTCGAGGTCGTCTACGTCGCCGGCGAGGGCAGCGCGGGCTCGCGGCTAGTCGAGAAGTTTCCCGGCATCGGCAAACTCGGCGACCTGGTGATTCAGAAGTGGGACCCCGCCGCCCTACCACCGCTGAACGTGCTGTTCGCGTCGCTGCCATCGGGTGAAAGCTCCGCGGCGTTGGCGGCGGTGCCGGCGGGCGTGAAGATCGTCGACATTGGCGGCGACCATCGCTTCCTGGACGGCTGGACCTACGGCCTGGCCGACGTGTGGCCCGACCAGATCCGCAACGCCACCCGCGTCGCCAACCCCGGTTGCTATCCCGCGGCGTCGCTGGCGGCGCTGTCGCCGTTGGTCGCAAATGGGCTCATCGACCCCGCGAGCATCATCATCGACGCCAAGACCGGTGTGAGCGGCGCCGGCCGGGGTGGTGGCAGCACGTTCGGTTACGCCGAGGTGAACGAGGACGTCTCCCCGTACGGCCTGCTGAAGCACGTGCACGTGCCCGAGATGACCAAGGCCCTTACGCAGATCGGCAACGCCGCCGCGACGCTCGTCTTCACGCCCCACCTGCTCCCCATGACGCGCGGCATCCTGGCCACCTGCTACGGGCGCGGCACCGCGACCACCGAGCAGTGCCTCGACGCGGCCCGCAAGTTCTACGAGGGCCGGCCCTTCGTGCGGGTGATCGACCGGGCGCCGCACTCGAAGTGGGCGACGGGCTCGAACCTGGCCTACGTTTCGTACGCCGCCGATCCGGCGCGCAACATCGTCATTGCGATGGCGGCGATCGACAACCTCGGTAAGGGCGCCGCGGGTCAGGCCGTGCAGAACGCCAACCTGATGATGGGGTTGCCCGAGACGGCTGGCCTTGAGAGCGCGCCGTTGTGGCCATAGGGATTGTTGAGCAGGTTGGAAGAGCAACTGGCCTCTGAAGTGGCCAGTCCGGCGATGGAATAGTGCGTCGCTAGCCGTTCATGAAGTTGAACACGTGTGGAGCAACGGAATGCAGTCGTCCCCTCAATCGATCATGGAAGCACTCGAGCCGCGCCGTCTGATGGCGGCCACGGTTGAGGGGCTGCGCGTGCTGATCATCACCGCCGACGACACGCCGACCACGGTCGACATCAACGTCGTGAGCCGGACGACCTTTACGCTGACGATCGACGGTGGCGCGCCGGTCGACTATTCGCTGCGCCGCGTGCGCGGCGTGCGGTTCTTCGGTGGCGCCGGGGACGACGTCTTCCGCATCAATTCCCTGGCCACCGACCCCGCCAATGGCATCCGCCGCGCCGTGCTGTTCAACCGCAAGGCGGTCATCTGGGGCGGCGACGGCAACGACACGATCTACGACGGGTACGGCAACTCGCGCATCAACGGTGGGCTCGGCAACGACACGATCTACGGGGGCGGTGGGTCGGACAACATCGTCGGCTCGGCCGGTGACGACATCATCTTCGGTGGCCCGCGCGACACCGAGCCCAGCCTGCGCGACGGCAATGACGTGATCTTCGGTGGCTCCGGCAACGATACGATCGATGGTGGCCGTGGCAACGACGTGATGTTCGGCCAGGACGGGGACGACATCCTCATCGGCAGCACCAGCCGCGACGCGCTCTACGGCAACGCCGGCAACGACACGCTGATCGGCGGCCCCGATCGCGACATCCTCTATGCCGGTGGCCAGGACGGCGACATCCTCCAAGACGTCCAGGATCGCGACCGTGCGAACCGCGGTGAGCTGAAAGGCATGACGCTCTACCTGTCCCGCATCGTCCGCGCCTACGTGCCGGCCGCCATGCAGGCCGACGCCCGCCTGTAGGCGGAGCGCTGATCTTCGCTAGAACGACCTATCCGAGCGCGTTCATTGCCTTCCGAGGGTTTGAAAGAAGATTGAGCAGCGTCCGCTGCGACCGTGGCATGGGCGTCTCGCCCATGCATGTCATAAGGCCGGAAGGCGAAATTCATTTCAGCGGTTCGGTCAGCGCGTTACCCAACAAATTGAATCTCCCATTCCCGTCCACACGCATGGGCGAGAGACGCCCATGCCACGGAAAGACGGCCGCGAGAGTTCACAGCCCTGGTCTCTGACCTCAGTGCCGAGCGATACTTTGATTTGATCGTCGAACGTGCAGCCCGCCGTCACTTCGCCTTTTCATCCAGCCCGATCGATGTGGCAGCCCCGATTGCCTTTAGCGCCTCTTTCACCGGTTCCGCGGCCAGCGGCTTTTCCAACAGCGATGCGACGTTCGTCGCGCCGGTGCCGTTGGTCGGGTCGACCGAAAGCTTGGCCGTCGCCGTGGGCACGTGAAGTTTGCCATCGACAAGCGCCACGACCCCGGCCGGCGGTTCGGGCAGCGCGGCGGTCCAGCGGTCCACGCCCGTTGCGGGGTCAAGCGCGACTAGCTTTCCACCGGTATAGATCGCGTTGTTCCCCGTGACGGCGATCAGGTTCGGTGGGTCCATCTCCGTGCGCGTCCAGAGCACCTTGCCGGTCAACGAGTCCAGCCCAAAGGTGGCCGGCGTGTCGAGCGGCGCCACCACCAGCGCATTGCCCGAGCGGCCGAGACCGGCGGCGTAGCGCTGCACCTGTAGCGGGTGCACCGGGGGCGTCGCGTACTGCCGGCTGCGCAGTTGGTTGCGAAAGCGCTGCACCTCACCGTCGTCGGCTTCGTTGACGGTGTATGGCCGCGCCCAGAGAAACCGGCCGTTGAACCGGTCGAGCGCGAAGACGTGACCCACGCCCGGCGCGACGAACAGCGCATCGCCCGATACGAAGGGCGCACTCTGGTGCCAGTGATGCTCCAGTGGCCGACGGTTGCCGCTGCGGGCGGTATCGGTGACGTTGCCCAGTGGGGCCAGCCACAGCGAACGGCCACTGGTGATGTCGATGCAGGCGACCATCAACGTCGTGAGCATACCGTTCGTCTGCACCCCCGGCGCGTAGACGTAGCGCCCGACGATCGTCGCCGGGCCAACGAAGCGCACGCCATCGTGGGCGCTGTCGCCGTTCGACTGCCACACCGTGCGGCCATCACTGGCGCGAATCGCGCGCAGCATGCCGGGCAGGTCGGCGGTCGCGGGCGTGTTGACGACCATGATCTGCGCCGTGCCCATACCGCTCAGCACCGCAGGTGACAGGACCGGACCCCGGCCCGCCCCACCTGGAAGTGGCGCGCCGGCGGCGATGTCGTCGGGCTCGCCCCAGGTGTTCGTCCAGAGCACGGCGTCGCCCTTCAGCGCCACGACACCAGCAGGCCCACTGATGAACGTCGTGTCGCCGACGGTTACCGGTAGCACGCGGGCCAGTTGCAGCTTCTTCGGATCACCGAACCAAGGCGTCGCGACCGCAACAGGCGTCGCCGTCGCCGCGGGCTGCTTGCCCGATGCGCCCGATTGGCGAGGGTCGTTGGACCAACCGGCCTGCCTGGCCATGTCGTAGAACGCGTCGGCATTTGCCGGATCGCCCCACGCCAGCGCTCGATCTCCGACAAGCGCCAGGGCGGCGCCCATATCGGCAGTGAGCGGCACCGCGCGGATGCGGGCGTACAACTCCAACGGTGACGCCGTCCCCCCCTCGGCCGCCGCCCGAACCGCCGGCAGCACCGCGAACGATGGGCCGTCGAGGTTCCTGTTCGGATCCACCGTGCTCATCAACGCGGTCCGTTGCTCGGCCGGCAGGCCGTACAACCACCCCGCCATTGATTGCACTGACCCATCTTCCTGATGCACGATGCCCCCACCGGAACCTGCCCAAAGGTCGTTCAGCCGGGCGACGGCCCCGGCGCTGGCGTCCTGAGCCTCCAGCGACAGCACCGCGATCTGATTCATCAGGCCCGGCGTCTCCTCGACCGGATCGAAGCCGGCAAAGGTGGAAGTGGACGCGTTGGCGCTGATGACGCTGGCAATGATGGCAAAGCGGAACGTGCGCTTCATCGGGTGCTGCTTCCTTGTTGAATGCTGATGCGAACGATCAACCAGACCTATGACAGTACCCGTTTCGTCGGCATCGGTTGAATGACGTCGATGCGCCGCGAAACAGAAATGCCCCGGGAGTTAGTCCCAGGGCATTCCAGGTCAATGAATTTAACCGTCGCGCGACGCGATCAAGTCCTACCGCCCACGGCGACGGTCCAGCGCCATGCGGCGCCAGCGGGTGGGCGTCTGGCCCGTGGCCTGCTTGAACCGGCTGGTGAAGTGGCTCTGATGCGCAAATCCACCGTCGGCGGCGATCGTCGCGAGGTCCTTCGACCCGGCCAGCAGTTCCTTCTTCGCGTCGGCGATCTGGCAGTCGAGCATGTAGTGCTTCGGCGTCAGGCCCAGCAAGTCGCTGAACCGGCGATGGAAGTGGAACGGGCTCAGGTGCACCGTCTTGGCGGTATCGACCAAGGTCGGGCTCTTGCGGAACTCGTTGTACATGAAGCGCAGCGCCGGGATGAGCCGAGACAACTCGGGATCGGCCACCACGTCGGCGGTGCGAAGCGAGGCCAGTTCGGTCGGTTCCGGTTGGGCAAAGAAGCCCACGAACCGCCCGCCACCCAACGCGGGATAGTTGTTATACGTAACAGCGCGATACGTCAGGGAATCACCGTCGGCGTCGGTCACCAGGATGCGATCGCCAACGATGTCGTCAGTCGTCGCCTGCGCCAACCGGTTGATGGCCAAGTGGGCCATGCGCGCCCGCGACTCCTGGTCAAACTGGGAAGGCTGGCTGAACTCCAGTGGGACCCCGTCGGCGTTAAATAGCGCAAGACGCAGGCCGTTTTCCGGAATCTCGGTCAGCTCAACCGTCGCCATCCGCTCGACGCGGGTACCGGCGGCCAACTCGTCGAGGCGGCCCGCAAACTCAGCAAGGCACTCGAGTTCCTCTTCGGTGAATGGTCCCTCTTCTGAACGGTAAATGTGCAGCGCCCCGGGATACCCCACCAGCAACGGCGCCTGCAGCGGCAGGATCGCGACGTGGCGGAAGGCGAGTGGCGTCATGAACGCCGTGCTGAAGTCGTCGGACTCGGCCGAGCGAACGACCGTCTCACGCGTGCGCATCGCCTGCCAAGTGTAAACGTCCACCCGCTGCCCCGCGCGGTCGTACGTCCGCTGGACGGCCTCGTTAAGGCGTTGGGGCTGAATGATTTGCAGCGTGCCGCGCAACAGCGTTGCCACGACGAACGCCTCGGTGAACGAGACGCTTCGACGCAAGTGGTCGAACAGTTGACGGTACGAAACCTGATCGGGCTTGGTCGACTCAAGGTACTGAATAGCTTGCACGGGGCGACAGCGTGTGATTAGCGAAGTCATGATTATTGAATTACGAACCTATTCGGGCCTGAAAATGCTTTTATGCCTAACTACTTTGTAGGCACTAAGAAACTTGCATCAAGTGACGGAGACAAATTAGACAACATTACAATAAAGCCCCCGTCTTCACATCTTGATGCACTGCACTAAATGATAGGCATGATGCAACGTACAAAGTCGCCATATATCTGAAAAAGTTAACCTATAGCTGAGCTCGCCTTCAACGCGCTCGGGCATTACGCGAACGCCTAAGATAGATTCAAATAAAACTACGGCAATACCAAGCCTGTAGCTTTGCTGCATCATTTTTCGAGCTTGGCAGCCACGCAGTGTTGCACGAACGCCACATGCTGAATAATCGGTTTTCTAGGGATGTTGGGAACAGGGCGAATCCACCCATGCTCGGCACATTTGGCGGTACACTTTACCGGCCAAAGCCACGGCACGTAAATTGTTACTGCCGAGCGGAGGGTTTTATGCTCAACTCAACTCTTAGCCCGCTGTTCTGGGACAAGAAGCTCCGCATCGCTGTGCTCACGCTCGCGACCTTCGCCGCTTTGTGCTAAGTCGCCACCCGCAGGCGCCTGTTACGCCACCCACTGGTAATGGCAAGCTGGGTCGGGACGGGCCGCGCCTTACCCCCTGCCGGCTTTAGTCTTTGACAGCCCCTTTTCCCTTCTGCTCGGCCTTGCCTTCCGGACTTAACCCGAAGATATGGAACTGGTGCGACAGCGGGTCAAACCCATGTTGGGCGCAGATCTCGTCGCGCAGCGCCTTGAGCCGATCGCTGCTGAACTCGATCACTCGCCCCGTGGCGACGCAGATCAGGTAGTCGTGCGTCTGCCGACCGACGATCACCTCGTAGTAGCTCTGCTTGTTGTCGAAGAAAACCTGCTTCAGGATGCCGGCGTCCTGCAGGTGGCTGAGCGTACGGTACACGGTCGCCCGGCTCACATCGTGGCCGAGGCCCTTTAGATCGTCGGCCAACTGATCGGCCTCGAATAGGCCGGTCCGCCGTAGGACGGTGTCGAGCATGGCGGCGCGCTCGGGGGTAAACTTGAGCTTCTGCCCGTGCAGGTATCGCCGAAAGAGCGCGCAGACCGGTTCGTACGGCAGCGCTTCCTGTCGGGGCGTCCGCATCTTCGGAAGATTGGGCAGAATGTGGGGTGCGTTGGCCATGACGACAAAGTGTAGGCGTGCGTCGACATTGCAGCAAACCGCGCGGGATGCGGACGCGCCTGCACGACCGGGAAAGCGATTCGGTCGTCTCGTGGCGGGGGCGTCTCGCCATGCATGCGGGCTGAAATGAAAGATGCGTTTGGTTGGCTGCAGCGCCGAACAGGCGACAAGTCACAAGATCAATCTTCTGGCCTCACAGCATGCGTAAGCGAGCCGCTCTCGCCAAAATCGAAGTTTCAACGCACGTCATCCCAACAAAAAAGCCGTCCCTGATTTCAGGGACGGCTTTCGGTTCTGTCGATCTCGATTGCTCGCTTACCGATTCGCCGGCTCGGGCTCCGGCCGCGGGGTCGCGGGGGCGATGGTCGGGCCGGTGGTGCCGCGCGGGGCGACCGGCAGGTTGGCGACGGGGTTAACCGACTGGCCCGGCCGGGGCGCAACGGGCAGGTTGGCAACAGGGTTGGCCGATTGCCCGGGCCGTGGGGCAACCGGGGCATTCACCTGACCCGGGCGCGGCGGCAGGTTCAACCCGCTGCCCGTGCCACTGAACCCACCACGCGCCGCCTGCGGGGCCGTGCCGGTGTTCACCACCGGGGGCTTGGCGCCGGGGGCCTTGTGGTCCGGCTGCAGCACAAGCGTCATCCGGCGCCCTTCCATCTTGGCGTCGCGCTCGATCTTGCTCACCGGCCAGAGTTCCGTCTTGATCTTCGTGAAGATGTCGCGGCCCAGGTCGATGTGCGCCATCTCGCGCCCGCGGAACTGCAGTGTGAACTGCACCTTGTTCCCTTCCTTCAGGAACTCGCGGGCGTGGTTGATCTTGATCATCAAATCGTGGTCGCCGATCTTCACCGTCTTGAACTTCAGCTCCTTCAGCTGACCGGCCTTCGAGCTGGCGCGCGACTTGTCTTCCTTCTTCTGCTGCTGGTAGCGCCACTTCCCGTAATCCATGATGCGGCAGACGGGTGGACGCGCGGTCGGGGCGACCTCGACAAGGTCCAGACCCGCCTCGTTCGCCATTCGCAACGCGTCGGCGGTCGAGACGATGCCAACCTGTTCTTCTTTGTCGTTGATCAGGCGAATCGGCGAAATGCGGATCTGGTGGTTGTGTCGGAATTGGGTAGAAATGGCGAAGCTCTCCTAAGGGCAGTCAGTTTGGCCTAAAAGCGGCCCGCATGACCGAACATCGGCACACGCGACTCATTCTAGGCACAAATGCACCTAGCGGACGGCCCCGTGGGACGCCCGTGTCAAATTAAATATGCTCCCGGGTTCGGAAAAGTTCAAGGTTAATTTCCGGTTCCTGCCGATTTGCACAAACTTTCTGCGTAAAGCGACCAGCTTCCGACCATTTTCGACGCCCTGCCGGAACGACCTTTGCACCTCGTGCGAGCCAAAGGAGTTTCCCATGCATCCTGCCCAACTCAGCTATGAATTGCGGAACGAGACGAGCCCCGACTTGACGCGTCGCCGATGGATCATCGGGCTGTCGTTGCTGGGGGTCGCGGCCGGAAAGATCGTCGGCGCCTACCAGACCGGCATCCTCAGGCGGTTGCCCGACCTGCCCTTCTGGCCGTTCGATTCCAATCGCGTGAACGCCTCCGACTACGCCTACAGCCGCGGCCAGATGCCCGACGGGTTGCCGATGATCGTGAACCTCGGCATCACCGCCTGCCTCGCCGGTGCCGGTGGGAAGTACCGCGCCGAAGATAACCCTGCGTTGCCCATCGCCACCACCGCCAAGGCAATTGCTGACCTCGCGGTCACTGCAAAGCTCGGGCAGGAGGAATGGCGTGAGAACAAGGCCCTGTGCGCCTACTGCCAAGCCGCTACTGTGGCGTCGGCCGCGGTGCTGGTGTTGTCGTTGCCGGAGACGATTCGGGCGCTGAAGTCGATCACCGGTCCGAAACCAGCGCAACCGGCGCGGCGTACGGTTCGCGCCATCGTCGGCCGCACCCGAGCTATGATGAACGCTTAACACCCCAAGATTGGCGGCACGCTCTTCCCGTGGCTGGGCGTCTCGCCCATGCCACGGGAAGAGCCGATTTGGTCGGACCTCACCATTTCTGATGCACCTGCCCGCGCACGTGGCGATCATAGATCTGCTCGATCGCCTTCATTTGTAGATCCGACAGAGCGGGTAGATCGCTCGCCGATACGTTGTCGTCGACCTGGTCCGCCCGCTTGGCGCCGGGGATCGCGCAGCTGACCGCCTCGTGCATCAGGATCCACCGCAGCGCGAACGCTGCCATCGAAACGCCGGGCGGCAGGAGCGACTTCAACTCCTCCACCGCGGCAAGGGCCGCGTCGAAGTCCTCCAGGCCGCTGAACGTTTCGCCGACGTCGAACGCCTTCCCATGGCGGTTGAAGTTGCGGTGATCGTCGCGGGCGAACTGCGTATCGCGCGTGATCTTGCCGGTCAGTAAGCCGCTGGCCAACGGCACGCGTGCCAGAATGCCCACGTTCCGCCGTTGCGCTTCCCCGAAGAACAGTTCCACCGGCCGAAGGCGGAAGGCGTTGAAGATGATCTGCACGCTGGCGACGATGTCGTAGTTGATCGCCTTCAGCGCTTCCTCCACCTTCTCCACGCTAACGCCCCAGTGCCGCACCTTCCCCTTGCGCGTGATGTCGGCCAGCCCATCAAACAGGGCAGGATCGTAATAGACGGCCGTCGGTGGGCAGTGCAGTTGCACGAGGTCGAGACAGTCCGTCTGCAGGTTCTGCAAGCTGCGGTCGACGAACGCCTCGATGTTCGCCGGCGTGTACCCCGCTGGCACGTGCGGGTTCAGCCGCCGACCGGCCTTGGTGGCGACCTTGAACTGGCCGGGGCGTTCCTTGGCCAGCTTGGCGATCAACCGTTCGCTATGACCGTCGCCATAGACGTCGGCGGTGTCGATGAAGTTCACGCCAAGGTCGAGCGCGCGGCGCATCGCGTTCAGCGACTCGTCGTCGTTAACGCTGCCCCACGAGCCGCCCACGGCCCAGGCGCCGAAGGAGATCGTCGAAACGGAATAACCGGTCCTGCCAAGCGTGCGATACTGCATGCGCGGCATGGTACAGCGATGCCGGCGGGTTGTCGTTGGCGCACTTGTTCAAGTCACGCAAGCACATCGTCATCCTGAGAGGGTTTAGGAACACGTTCGCGTTCGCCTTTCGCGTGGCATGGGCGTCTCGCCCATGCCTGTGGACTGGAACGGGAAGTTCCATTTGCGGGCGACTGCGCTGACCAGGCCGCAGACGCTAATCGTGTCCTCCGCCCTCACGACACGCATGGGCGAGACGCCCATGCCACGGTCGGCGCTGACACCGCCGTGTTCGCAAAGATGACGGCTTATAAGCAGTCGAGCGCTCACCTCCAAGAATCCTAAACCCCCGCGCGCGGGCGACCTGTAAGTTGGTCCATGTCGACCACGCCTTGGCCGCGCTTGCCGGAGGTGGCCAGCAACAGGCCGCCCACCACCGCCGCCAGCACCGACGCCGCTAAGATTCCCACCTTTGCGGCCGTCAGTCGCTCTGCGGACGCGGGGAAGGCCAGGTTCGCCACCAGCAGTGACATCGTGAAGCCGATGCCGCACAGCACCGCGACCCCGGTCAGGTGCCGGACCGTACCACCGGTCGGCATCGACGCGATGCCCATCTTGATTGCGATCCACGACGCCACCAGCACGCCCAGCGGCTTACCCACGAACAGGCCGACCAGAATGCCCCACATCACCGGACTGCCGAACGCCGCCGTCCCACCACTACGCAAATCGACGCCGGCATTGGCCAGGGCGAACAACGGCACGATGATGAAGTTCACCGGCCTCAGCAGCGCGTG
This sequence comes from Tepidisphaeraceae bacterium, assembly GCA_035998445.1. NCBI lineage: Bacteria > Pseudomonadati > Planctomycetota > Phycisphaerae > Tepidisphaerales > Tepidisphaeraceae > Tepidisphaeraceae bacterium. The sequence goes on from DASYHQ010000018.1 coordinate 557,659, forward strand.
CTCGACGCGCGCCAGCGGGGTCTGCACGGCCTGCGAGGCCTCCTCCATCGCCAGCAGCGAGTGGCTCTGATCGTCGGTAATGACGTCGGGCGCGGTGTCCACCTCGCGCTCGAAGGTCGCCAGGTGTTGCCGTACGTAGTCGACGTACGGCCGTTCTTCCGTCTGGCGCGTCGCCGGGATCGTGAAGGCCAGCAGCACACCGGCGATCGTCGCGTGGATGCCGCTGTAGAGCGTCGCCGCCCACATGCCCAGGCCCAGCAGAATGTAAGGCAACGGTCGATGCACGCGTAGCAGATTTAGCGCCACCAGTGCCGCGAGGAACCCACCGGCAACCCCCAGCGCGCCGGTGTTGATGTCACCGGTGTAGAAGAACGCGATCACCATCACGGCCCCAAGATCGTCGACGATCGCGACGGCCAGCAGGAAGATCTTCACCGACGTGCTGACCGACTTCCCCACCAGCGCCAGCACGCCGATCGCAAACGCGATGTCGGTCGCCATCGGCACGCCCCACCCGTGCGAACCCTCCCCACCGGCGTTGAACGCCAGGTAAAGCCCCGCCGGCACCACCATGCCCCCGATGGCCGCCACGAGCGGCAGCGTGGCGCTGCGGATGGAGGCCAGTTCGCCGATCACCAGTTCGCGTTTGATTTCCAGCCCCACCAGCAGGAAGAAGATGACCATCAGGCCGTCGTTCACCCAGTGTTCCAGCGATAGCGCGTGCTTGTAATCGCCGAACGTGATCGCGAGCTTCGTGTGCCAGAAGTGCTGGTACCCATCGCCCCACTGCGAGTTGGCCCAGAACAGCGCCACGATCGCCCCGATGATCAGCAAGATGCCACCGGCCGACTCGGCCGAGAGAAACCGGTCGATCGGGCGCAACAACGGGGCCAACTTCGACTTGACGATGGGGCTCTGAGGTGCTTCCATGCGGCGCAATATACTCGGATCGCTCGATACCGTAAGTGGCGGAAGATCGCGCCAAGGACGCCAAGATGCCAACTGCGCCAAGGCGATCCGCTTTCACGCAAAAACCGCTTAGCCCAATTTCCGAACCATGCCCGTCCTTCCTCGCTTGGCGCACTTGGCCACCTGGCGAACTTGGCGCGCGACAGATGCCGCGCCGCAAATCGCAGGCAGAAGCTCGGGCCAACGGTCCATCTCGCGACGGCGCCGGTTGCCCGGTATAGTGGCCCGCCCTTGCGAAAGAACGTCGCCATTCTCGGGTCTACGGGGTCGATCGGTTGCAACGCGTTGCAGGTGGTCGAACACCTTGGCTTGCCATGGCGGGCGAGCGCGATCAGTGGGCATCGGCAGCCGGAAAAACTGCTGGAACACGCGAAACGCCACCGGCCGGACGTCGTCGTTGTTACGGACGATTCGTGTCCCGCCAGTTGCCTGACGCAGTTGCGCCAGCACGCCGACGAAGTGCTGATCGGCGGCGCGGCCCTCGTGGAGGTCGTCCAGCGGCCCGACGTGGATATCGTTTTATCAGCAGTCGTCGGCGCCGCGGGATTGCCGGCGACCCTCGCGGCGGTGCGGGCGGGTAAGACGCTGGCGCTGGCGAATAAGGAATCGCTCGTGGTGGGTGGCAGCGTGGTCATCCCCGCGGCCAAAGCGTCGGGCGCGACCGTGCTGCCGGTCGACTCGGAGCACTCGGCGATCTTCCAGGCGATGCTGGCCGGTCGGGCCGGTGAAGTGAAGCGCGTCATCCTGACCGCCAGTGGTGGGCCGTTCCGCACTGCAACAATCGATGAGTTGAAGCGTGCTACGTATGCCGACGCGCTCAACCATCCCACCTGGCGAATGGGGAACAAGGTCAGCATCGACTCGGCCACGATGTTCAACAAAGGCCTGGAGTTGATCGAGGCCTGTTGGCTGTTCGACTTGCCCGCGGAGAAGATCGAGATCGTCGTTCACCCGGAATCGATCGTGCATTCAATGGTGGAGTTCATCGACGGCTCGACGCTCGCCCAACTGTCTCCCCCCGACATGCGCACCCCCATCCAGTACGCCTTGACCTACCCCGACCGGCGCACCGGACTCGGCCGGCCGATGGATTTGGCGCGCCCGTTCAGCCTGAACTTCGAGCCGCCCGACCCCGTACGGTTTCCAGCCATAGGCCTGGCATACGAGGTGGCACGGCTCGGCGGGACCGCCGGCGCGGTGTTCAACGCTGCCAATGAGGCCGCCGTTACCGCATTTGCCGCCGGTCGGATCACCTTTCCGCAGATTTCCGAACTGGTTGGGCTTACAATTCAGTCGCACCGGGTTCAGCCGAATCCGACAATAGACGATCTGCTCGAGACGGATCGATGGGCCCGGTCCGACGTGGACGCGCGGGTCGCAAAGCTGTCGTAGGCGGATCGACCGTCACGACCTGTACTTACGAAAGTTCGCCTCATGGATGCATTCTTCGCGTGGCTTCAGACGCCGTTGAACTGGCTGTTGCTTGGACTGGGTTTCGGCTTCGTCATCTTCTGGCACGAGCTGGGCCACTTCCTGGCCGCCAAGTACGTCGGCATTAAGGTCGAGCAGTTCGCGGTCGGCTTCGGTCAACCGTTGCTGGCGTGGCGCAAGGGCCTGGGCCTGCGCTTCGGCTTTGCCGGTACCAATCGCGACTACGAGCACGCCCTGAAGACCCACCTCGCCAAGACGCATAGTGACGCCGTGCAGCTGAAGGAACCGAAAGAGTTTTCGGAGATCGAGTTCAGCAAGGCCGCGCAGGAACTGGGCATCAGCGAGACCGAGTACCGCTTGAACTGGATCCCGCTGGGTGGCTACGTGAAGATGCTCGGCCAGGACGACATGAAGCCCGGCCAGCAGGTTGAAGACCCCCGCGCCTACAACCGCAAGAGCGTCGGCGCCCGCATGCTGGTCGTGGTGGCCGGCGTCATCATGAACATCATCCTGGCGGCGATCGGGTTCATGATCGTCTTCCTCGTCGGCTTCAACTCGCCGCCCGCCGTCGTTGGCGCAGTGCAACCCGGTTCACCGGCGCAACAGGCTGGATTAACGCCGGGCGACCGTATCTTGACCTTGGACGGTACGTATCAACACGATTTTACCAAGGTCCAGCTCAACACCGCGCTGGCCGACCCCACCAAGCCTAACCCGCTCACCTACCGTGCCCCCGACGGCACCGAACACACCGCAGAGATCGCACCGGCACGCAGCGAGAAGACCGGCGTCGACTTCCTGCTGCTCGGCATCGAGGCCCCCACCGAACTGCGCGGCCAGAACCCGCGCAGGTTCAACAGGGACAAGGCTGCCCGCGCCGCGTTCGAAGCGTTGCCGGCGCACTACAAGCACGTTCGTCCCGGTGACGTAATCACCGCGATCAACGGTAAGTCCGTCAACGCGACCAACCTCGACGACCTCTCCACTGCGGCCATCGAGGCCAAGGTGCGGGACGTGGCCGCGCTTAACACCGCGCTGCAGCAGTCCGGTGGTAAGCCGGTCGAGCTGACGATCCGCAGCGAAGAGGGCCAGATGCGCACCGAGCAACTGGTGCCCATCCTGCCCGAACCGTTCGTGGGCAACCTGCACATGTACGGCGTGCAGATGCGCCCGAGCATCGTCAGCGTGCCCGAAGATTCGCCCGTGGCCGGTAAGCTGATGGAGCGGGACGTCGTGCTGGCGGTGGGCGTGGGCAACGACCTGCGGCCCAACCCGTCGCAGCAGACCTTCCGCGACATCGTCGCCGACGCAGGCGCCAACGATCAGAAGATCACCGTCCGCGTGCTGCGCGACGGCAAGGAAGTCGAAGTGGCCGGCATCGAGCCGTCGTACCCCATCGGTAACGGCAGGCGTGGCCTGGGCGTAGGCCTGAACTACGCACAGGACGTGCCGATGACCAGCGAGCCCGTCGCCAACAGCACCGGCGCCACGCTACCGGCCGGCACGACGATCCAGACCGTCAACGGCCAACCCGTCGCCAACTGGCGCGACATCCGCGAGGCCCTTCGCAACGTGAAGGCTGGTCAGACCGTCGCGATCACCGGTGAGGTGGACGGCAAGCCCGTCGAGCAGACGCTTACCCCGACGGCCGAGGACGTGAAGCAGGTCGAAAACCTGCGGTACATTCACAACCTCCAACTGCACGAGATGCGCCAACCGCGCGAGACGAGCAACCCGCTCGTGGCGGCCGCCTGGGGCGTGGGTGAGACGCGCGACGCGGTGCTGCAGGTCTACCTGACCGTGAAACGCATGGTGCAGGGCAGCGTGAGCTACAAGAACGTCAGCGGACCGGTCGGCATCTTCGCCGCCGGCTACCGGTTCGCCGACCGCGGCACGGTCTGGCTGATCTGGTTCCTGTCGATCATCAGCGCCAACCTGGCCGTGATGAACTTCCTGCCCATCCCGATCGTGGACGGCGGCCTGTTCACGTTCCTGGTGATCGAGAAGATCAAGGGCAAACCGGTGTCGCCGCGCGTGCAGGCGGTGGCGCAGGTCGTTGGCCTGGCGATCCTGCTCAGCGTCTTCCTCCTGGCGACCTACCAGGACATCACCCGCCTGCCGATCTTCATGCGGTAACCCGCCTGAACGGCAGCGTACGCTCGAAAAAGTTGGGCCGGTGCGCTTCGCGTCATCCGCGATTCGCACCGGCCCTTCTTCTTGCGCAAGACTTGCAGTTCACCTCTTCTGTAGGACAGGCATTCCTGCCTGTCTCTCCCCCCGTCCGCCTCTCCCCCCGTATTTCAATCAAGAAGAGTTAGCCACGAAGGTGCGCGAAGGTGGCGCGAAGAAGAGGTTGAACCACAGAGGACACAGAGAGCACAGAGAGCACAGAGAGCACAGATGCAGACACGGAGAAACGAGGCAGCTGTTCACTTGGCGAGCGTGTCGCGCAGTTCGTTATCCTGAGGTACTCCGAAGGATCTTCCCTCGTATTTTTGCTTCGGATAGAAGAGATCCTCCGAAATATCTCAGCATGACGATCTACTTTATTGGGATTTGGTGCTTGGTCATTTGTTTGGCATTGGGGCTTGGGATTTAGGATCTGTCCCTTCCTCCCCCCGAACAACAAACGGCATCCCCACCACTTCCCCTTCCCGCATCTCCCCCTCCGCCGGCAGTCTCAATTTGGTCCCGAGGGCAAAGTGCGGCTTCTTCACGTACGCCATGCAGATCGCCACGCCACCCAGCAGCGGTGAGACGGTGCTGCTCGTTACCGCGCCCACCGCGTTGTCGGCGGCGTCCAGTACCGGGCTGCCGGCGATGGGGAGCGCATCGGACGGCATGCGAATGCCCACCAGCTGCTTCGCCATCGCGTTGCGCGCGTGCATGCGGGCGACGATCTCCTGACCGACGTAGCACTTCGAGTAGTTCAACGCCCGGGCGGCCTGCCCCGTCTCGGCGGGCAGGATGCCGGCGCCGGGATTGGCTGGCTCGGCGGCGGTCTCGGCATCCGCGGGGTTCAGCTTGGCGCCCGGGCGATCCGGCGCGGCGCTGGGCATGTCGATGTCGAGCAACGGTCGCCCCGCCTCGATGCGGGCCGCGTTGTACGCCGCCCAGCCGATCGGGCGCAGCAGGTGCTTGCCGGTGTCGGTGAAACCGAGGCGTTCGATCAGCGTCGTCCAGAGCGCGGGTGCGTGTTCGATGGGAACCAACAGTTGGTAACCCGGCACGCCACAGGCGTCGTCGCGGAAGATGGTCACTGCAATGCCGAACAGGCTGACCCGCGAAACCGCCAGCGGCGACTCGAGCCTGAAGCGCGAGCCGGTCGCGTGGCGAAGCACCTCTTCGCTCTTCGGGCCGTGCAGCGCGATGCTGTGCAGGTGCCCCACCTGCGAGGTCATCTTCACCTTCTCGACGAACAGGTATTTGTCCCACGTCGACCGCAGCAGTTCGACCTTGCGGATGTCAGTCTCGACCAGCGTGCGCTCGCCGTCGTCCAGGATGTTCATGTCCGCGACGATCCGGCCGCGCAGGTTCAGGAAGAACGCGTACACGCCACTGCCAGCCGGCATCGGCTTTTTGCTGGACGTATCCCACGTCACGTTCGAGACGAGGTTGTTCAGGAACGACAGCCGGTCGACGCCGGTCAGTTCCAGCACGCCGCGCTGGGGCAGGTCCATCAGCCCGCACCCTTCGTGGATCGCCCCATATTCGCGCCCGGGATGACCGAAGGTGGTCACGATTTCCAGCGCGTCGTAGGCCTGCGTTTCGGCGTCGGCCCGTTGGTGCAGTGGCAGCAAGGGGTTGGGAAATAACGTGGGCTCTGCCATGGGATTACCGTTCTAAACGCCTGTGCCGAATGTAACGCCGGCACCGATGGCTGGGTTGTAACTTCTGGTGGCGGCGCGCCTATCATGTATGTGGACCACCCGCCGACGCCGGATTAACTTCTTGGTGCCGACCGACGCTTTGGGGTAATCCTAAGCGTTCGGCGAGACAAAAGCAGGTGTGGTCGCAAACGTGAGACAGAGAAACGAATGAACGAACCAACACCCAAACCGCAACGGCGAACCGAACGCGGTCCGACGAAGGACATCGCCCCCGTCATCAAGGGGTGGGACTACGAGCCGGGCACCATCAACGTGCGCAAAGTGAGCGGCGTCGATGGCGTGCCCAAGCTTCAGCTTCGCCTGGACCTTGGCCTCTTACAGATGGAACTCACCGGCCGCCCCGACGGCGCCCGGCCGCACGGTCACGAATCGCTTCTGGAGTACTACGAGACCAAGCTCGGCGAGTACCGCACCAAGGCCGGTACCGAACTGGGCTTCCACCTCACCGGGTCGCAATGCCAGTCGCTTCGCGAAGAGGCGGCGATGTACTACCACCGTTACCTGAGCCTCTTCGTCCTGGAAGAATACCCCAGTGTGGTGCGCGACACCGACCGCAACCTGCGCGTGCTCGACATGTGCCGCCGGTTCGCCCAGAGCGAGGCGGACCGGGTGGTGATGGAGCAGTACCGCCCGTACATCACGATGATGAACGCGCGGGCTCGTGCGTCGATCCTGTTCAAGGATGAGAAGTACGCCGACGCGCTTGAGGCGATTCGCGCCGGCTTGAAGGCGATCAAGAAGTTCTTCCGCCGGTTCGGGCAGTTGGAGGCGTACAAGCACGCGAACGAGGTGCTGGTGCTGAAGCGTTTCGCCCGCGACATCAAGAAGAAGCTCCCGGTCGACCCGATCGAGTTGCTCCAGCGCAAGCTGGACAAGGCGATCGCCGCCGAGCGCTACGAGGACGCCGCCAAACTGCGCGACGAGCTGACTTCGCTGCAACAGCAACGCCCGGCAGGTGATGAGACCGCGGCGATATAGAATGTCCGGCTAATTAGAACGACGAAATTAAGGCCTGCTCGACGAACGTCGAGCAGGCCTTTCTCGTGGCATGGGCGTCTCGCCCATGCATATTGGTTGGAATGGGAAATTAGATTGGTGGCAGACTGCGTTGACCAAGCAAATAGCCAAAAATTGAATTGATCCGCCTCCTCACATGCATAGTCGAGACGCCCATGCCACGGTCAGAGCATCTACCCCCGCATCACCGGCAGCGCCAGGCGGTCGTTGCGCACCTTGCCCCAGCCGCTGCCAAGTTCACCGATGGGGTCGGGGGGTTTGATGTTGACCTTGGCGTTCTTCAGCGTCGCCTCGCCGCGCTCGACCTTGGCAGCGAACTTGCGCACCTCGTCGAACAGCGCATCGAGGATCTTGTCCTCGCTCACCGTGGCCACCTGTTCGCCTTGCACGTAGATGACGCCCTTGTGCTTGCCCGCGAAGACCGCGACGTCGCTGCCCTCGGCCTCGCCGGGGCCGTTCACCACGCAGCCCATGACGGCGATCTTCACCGGCACGGCGATGTCGGCCATGCGCTTGCGCACCTCGGCCATCATCGCGATCAGGTCGATCTCGATGCGCCCGCACGTCGGGCAGGCGATCAGTTCCGGTTCGGTGCGCAGCCGCAGGCCCAGCACCTGAAGCAGTTCCTTCCCGTCAATCACCTCGTCGATCGGGTCCGACGCATAGCTGATGCGGATCGTGTCGCCGATGCCGTCGGCCAGCAATCCCGACAGCGCCGCGACCGAGCGAATGCGGCCCGTCTCGGGTGGCCCCGCGTGCGTGACGCCAAGGTGCAGCGGGAAGTCGAACCGCCGCGACGTTTCGCGGTAGGCCTGCAGCACGATCTGCGGGTCAACGCTCTTTGCGCTGAGTACAACGTCGTAAAAATCGTTGTCGGCGAAGATGCGCAAATACTCCTCGAGCTTGTCGCACATGATCTTCGTCATCTGCCCGCGATAGTCCTGTTCCAACGCGGCCATCTCCTCGGCCCGGGCGCCCTTGTCCTTGCGCTCGACGATGCCCCCTTCGTTGGCGCCGACGCGGATGGGGATGCCGCGCTCCTTGCACGCGGCGATGACCTTTTCCACCTTCGGGCGATCCTGGATGTTGCCGGGGTTCAAGCGGATCTTGTGCACGCCGGCCGCGATCGACTCCAACGCCCGCTCGAAGTGAAAATGCACGTCGGCGGCGATCGGCACGCGCACCTGGTTCAGCACTTCCTTCAGCGCTTCAGTGTCGCGCTTGTCCGGCACCGCCACGCGCACGAGATCAGCGCCGGCGGCGTGCAGCGCGTTAATTTGCTTCACAGTGGCGTCGATGTCGTAGGTGTAGGTGCTGGTCATCGTCTGCAACGCGACCGGCGCATCGCCCCCGATGCTGACGAACCCATGCGCCCGGTCCCCCATCGTCACCTTGCGCGTCTTACGGCGTTGGATCATGCCGTAATGGTACGCGCGTGGATGGGGGCCGCCAAGGAGGGGGTGGAGGGGGTTACGGGTCAGGGGTTAGCAGATCAGAACGCTGGTGCACCGGCCGAGTCGTCATCCTGAGGTACTCCGAAGGATCTCTTCCTTCCCGGAGCGAATACGGGAGAGATCCTTCGGAGTACCTCAGGGATGACGATTGTCGACTATGACGACTTCTCTAACCTCAAACTCCTGACCCCTGCCCCTAACCGCACTTTCCCTCTTCTCGCGTAACGTTGGCCGTGATTAACTAGCGGCATGATCGTCACCTGTCCCAACTGCGGTCAGAAAAATCGCGTGGATGAGCGGCCGTCGCACCTGCAGCCGGTCTGCGGCAAGTGCAGGACGCCGTTAGACGCGTCGCGCGTGACCGACGATGGCAAGCCAGTCGAGGTGACGGACGCGACGTTTGCCGAACGGGTTCTGAACGTGCGCGGCAAGCCGGTGCTGGTGGACTGCTGGGCGGCGTGGTGCGGACCTTGCCGGATGCTCGCACCCACGATCGACGCGCTGGCCCAGGCCGCGGCCGGCCGGTATGTCATCGCTAAGCTCGACACCGACGCCAACCCGCGCACCGCCAGCGCCTATCGCATCAGCAGCCTGCCGACGATGCTCATCTTCCGCGACGGCAAAGTCGTCGACCAACTGGTCGGCCTGCAACCGCAGCCCGCGATCGCGGCGGCGCTATCCAAGGCGAGTTGACCCGCCTTCTCCATCCGCCCCAAATAATCCGAACATTCTCACTTTTCGTTTGACCCTTCGCGGATCCCGTATTACCTTTGCGGTGTTGGTTCACGTCGATTTCGTTGTCGAAGTCGTACACGTCTTTCGCGGTAACAGAGAAGTCGTAAAACTGAATAGCAGCGTTCGATGGCGAACGGTGGTTGGCGGGCATTGACAGCAAAGCATTCGTGCTGAAAGTCTGTCATGTATGCGTCTGCTTGCCCCGGCGAAGATCAACTTGCACCTGCGCGTCGGCCCGGTACGGGCGGACGGGTTTCACCCGTTGCTGACGTGGATGTGCACGATCGGGCTCTTTGACACTTTGGACTTTCGGCGTGCGGGTGGTCGTGGAACCACCCTGACGATCGAGCCCACGGACAGGGTGCGGACCGACCTCGGTGCGCCGCCGTCGCCTTACGGCGCAGCGGCCACTGCGGGGGGTGTTTCAGATGCAAGGGATGGCAAAGTCGGGGAGACGTTTGCCGTTCCCGCAGATGGAACCAATCTGGTCGCCCGTGCCGCGTCCGTGTGGGTGGACGAGCAGTCGCGGACGGGGGAAGCCTCCGTGGCCGGCTCTGGGCTGTCGATCGTACTGGGGAAGGAGATTCCCGTCGGTGCTGGTTTGGGAGGCGGTAGCAGCGACGCTGCCCGCACGCTGTTCGCACTCGATCAGCTCGACGGCGCGCGCCTCTCGGCAACGCGCTTGAGCGAGCTGGGCGCGTCGCTCGGTAGCGACGTGCCGTTCTTCTTCCACGGCCCCAGCAGCATCTGCACGGGTCGTGGTGAAGCGGTCGTGCCCGCACCGGCGCCAGCGCCGAAGTGGGTGCTGCTGTTTCTTCCCGCGATGTCGCTCTCGACCGCACACGTCTACCAGCGGTTCGACGCGATGAAGCTGGGCACGCCATTGGATGGCGAACCGTTGCCCGACTGGGCCAACTGGGCCACGTTGCCCGCTGGCGCGTTACTGCAACGGCTGGTGAACGACCTGGAAGCGCCGGCGTTCGATGTCAGTCCGCAACTGGGCGCGTTGCGGGCCGATCTCGAGCAATCGCTCGGCCAGATCGTCCGCATGAGCGGTAGCGGCAGCAGTTTGTTTACGCTGTTCGACAACCGCGCTCAGGCAGACGACGCCAGCTCGAAGGCCCGCGCCAGTTGGACTGGCCGAGTTGAGGTCGTCGAGCTGTGTCCGGAAGTAGATCGGCCAGCCGCTGATTCGTAGGTCGGCGTCTGCTCCGGCCGTGGCATGGGCGTCTCGCCCATGCATGTGGACTGGAATAAAGAATTGGATTTGTTGGGTATCGCGCTGACCAAGGCTGCCTAAACAAATCTGTTCTTCCGGCCTTATGACGAGCATGGGCGAGACGCCCATGCCACGAGGTACAACGCAGATCGTTCAGTTAGACGTTTACCTGATCCTGTTCATTGTTTGTTGTTGGTTCGTTACACGTCTCTGTTGTTCATTATTCGATCGTTCGTTTCGACCTGACCACAGGGTCACGAACATCGTTATTTGTTGTCTCACATCTGTCCGGAGTTCATCTCAACGCATGGGGTACGCATCATGGAACTGACTGAAATTCGCATCAATCTGTCCGGTGGCACCGGCGGTCGTCTCAAAGCATTTTGCTCGCTTACGTTCGACGACACCTTCGTCGTGCGCGACGTGAAGCTGATCGACGGGCACGACGGCATCTTCCTCGCCATGCCTTCGCGCAAGCTCAGCGACCACTGCGGTCGCTGCAACGAGAAGAACCACCTGCGCGCCCGATTCTGCAACGGCTGTGGCCGGCGGCTCGACGAGCGCCGCGGCAACGCCAACGGCAACCATTTCGGTAGCGCCCGCCAGAAGCTGCACACCGACATCGCCCACCCGATCAACGCGCACGCCCGCCTGGCGATCGAGCAGCAGGTGGTGGCCGAGTATCACCGTGAGCTGGACCGCGCCCGCCAGCCGGGTTACATCGCGCCCGACCTTGACGGCGAGTACGACGACGACTACATTCATGAACCGATGCGCCGTCACCCCAACAACGACGGGGTGCATAGCGTGCTCCGGCGCCTGCAGGATCAACCGGCCGTTGCCTTTCGGCAACCCGAACCTGCGGTCGCGGCGCACCCGGCTGCGTCCAACGCGATATGACCACCGCCACCGCACTTAGCGAACGCAACCTCGCCCTCACCCTTCCGGTGGTCGTACGATAGCCGGCAAAGGGCCTACGTGCCCTTTGCCGGCCCCCCATTCACCCGGTTCAGTTCCGTTCGGAACCCACCGGGCTGCCCTTATATCCGTTACGACACCCGATTTACGATAATTCAATTGAACGCCGGCCGTCCGCCCGTTACGCTAGGCCGCCCGTTTTTCCACAGGAAATCCAACATGACGCTCATCGATTCGACGCCCCCGTCCATCCAATCGCAGCCCGCCAAGCCCCAAACGGATAAACCCCGGTACAAGGGCAAGACCGGCGCCCGCATCCTTCATGAGATGCTGGTCGGACCGCACAAGGTCGAGGTGATGTTCGGCTATCCCGGTGGTGCGATTCTGCCGGTGTTCGACGAGCTCTACAAGACCCCCGCCAAGTTCATCCTGAACCGCCACGAGCAGGCCAGTGGTCACTGTGCCGACGGGTACGCGCGCGTCACCGGTAAGCCCGGCGTCTGCATCGTCACCAGTGGCCCCGGCGCCACCAACACCGTTACCCCGCTGGCGACGGCGCAGATGGACAGCGTGCCGATGGTCATCTTCAGTGGTCAGGTGCCCACGAAGGTGATCGGCAACGACGCCTTCCAAGAAGCGGACGTCACGGGCATCACGCGCCCCTGCACGAAGTGGAACTACCTCATCAAGGACATCCGCGAGCTGCCGCGCGTGGTGAACGAGGCCTTCGCCGTCGCCACGAGCGGCCGGCCGGGCCCGGTGCTGATCGATTTGCCGAAGGACATCTCGGCCGGCATCATGCCCGAGGAAGTCGACGACACCCCGCGCGAGCACATCCTCAACCGCCGCAAGCAGGCCCCCACGCACGCCGGTCACGCCCGTCAGGCCGAAGAGGCCGCCGAGGCGATCAACCGCGCCGAGAAACCCGTGCTGTACGTCGGCGGTGGCGCGATCATCAGCAACGCCGGGCCGCTGGTGCGCAAGATCTCGGAAAAGGGCAACATCCCCTGCACCACCACGTTGCTGGGCATGGGCGCTTACGACGAGCTGGACCCCAAGGCGCTGCACATGCTCGGCATGCACGGCAGCGCGTACGCGAACTACGCCGTCCAGGAGTGCGACGTGCTGATCGCCGTCGGCGCCCGCTTCGACGACCGCGTCACCGGCAACCTCGCCAGCTTCGCGCCGCACGCGAAGATCATCCACATCGACATCGACCCCAGCAGCATGGGCAAGACCGTCGACGTCGACATTGCCGTCAGCGGCGACGCGAAGATCAGCTTGGAACTGATGCTGCCGCACATAGAGCATCGCGACCGGCATGCCTGGTTCAGCACGATCAACGCGTGGAAGAAGCGCTACCCCTTCCACTACCTGGACGACACGAAGAACAGCAAGCCGCAGTACGTGATCGAGGAGATCAACCGCCAGACCAAGAGCGAGGCGATCATCACCACCGGCGTGGGCCAGCACCAGATGTGGGCCGCCCAGTTCTACCGCTGGCGCCACCCGCGCCAGATGGTCACCAGCGGTGGCCTGGGCACCATGGGCTACGGCCTGCCCGCGGCCATGGGCGCTCAACTGGGCGCGCCGGGCAAGACCGTCATCGACATCGACGGTGACGGCAGCTACCTCATGACCTGCTACGAGCTGGCGACGATCGCCGAGTACAACATCCCCGTGAAGATCGTCATCCTGAACAACGACTTCCAGGGCATGATCAAGCAGTGGCAGGACTTGTTCTACGAGAAGCGCTACAGCAACAGCATCATGCGCAACCCCAACTTCGCCGCGATGGCCGAGGCCTTCCACGTGAAGGGCATCCGCTGCGACGACAAGCGGGACGTGCCAAAGGTGGTCGACCAGATGCTGTCGCACCCCGGCCCGTGCGTGGTCGACTTCTTCGTCGAACCCAACGAGCACGTGTATCCCATGGTCCCCAGCGGCAAGGGCCTGCACGAGATGGAACTGGGTTCGCTGGCGTAAGCCGCAGCCGCATGTCGCATGTCGAACCCCCACGGCGTCGATGAACAATCGACGTCGTGGGATCGCGACCAGTCCCGCGAAGGCGTCGAAGAAGTAGCTAAGGCGGGTTGTTAGCGTGACATGGCATCCTGCCCAAGGTGTGTCGGTACGCCGACACGTCGGACGGTACTCCGTCCAAATCATGGATCGCGCCAGCAAAAAACCTTCCTGACCAGTCGCAAGAGTAGATCGCTTGCGCGCTTTACCTCGAACCGGGTACGTCCCAACACCGCGGCTCCACGGGCAAGATGTCCGTGCCACGGCCAGTGATGTTTCTTTGCGTTCGTCACCCCACCCGCCCCAATCCTCGGCTCCGAGGGCGTTCGCGTGTCGCAATCCAATAGATGATTATCGCAAATCCGCAGTCATGCGCGTGTATAGTCAATGCACGCAACTGATCGCCGTCTGACCAGCGAATGCACCTCCGAACGCTGGGATCGCGATCACGACACGTTGTCGGTTGCGGGGCTGTCAGTCACTTCGTTCAGGTTTGCCGGATCACGACTTGTGATCCAGGCGTGGGAGAAACGCATGAGCATGTCGTTGAAATCACCGGCCAAGCACCGGTCGGGCACTGGGGCCAATGTGGTGTCTTCCAAGGCTACGTCGCAGACGCGCATCGCGCTGGCGACCATCGCGGCGCTAAGCATCGCGGCCGCGGTGCCGTCGTCCGCATCGGCGGCGGATGGCACGTGGAACGTCGATGCGAACGGGGTCTGGAGCCTCGACACCAACTGGCTCGACAGCATCGTCGCCGACGGCGCCGACAGCACCGCTAACTTTGTCTACAACATCACCGGCGGTCGCACCGTCTCGCTCGACTCCAGCCGCACGATCGGCAACCTGAAGTTTCAGGACATCACGAGCGTCAACAACGATTGGACCCTGACCAGTGGCCCGATCGCTGGCAACGTGTTGACGTTGGACACCACGGCAGGCGTGCCGCAGATCAACGTCGTGAACCGAACGGCCAACGTCAACCTCGTGCTGGCAGGCAACGACGGTGTGGAGAAGCTCGGAACCGGCACCCTGCTGCTCCGGGCAGCCAATACCTATACCGGCGGCACCACCATCTCGGCCGGTACGCTTATCGTCGCCAACAATTTGGCGCTGAGTACCAGTGATATAACACTGGGCAATGCCAAGCTCGAGGGCAATAACAGCTTTGGCACGACGTACGCCCTCAGCAACGCCATCAACGTAACCTCTGCCAACAGCAGGCTCGGAAGCGGCGATAACGGCACGCTTCGGCTCGACGGGCCCATATCAATCCCGACCGACATGAAGTTGGCAGCCGACGGGCGGAATGGTCCGGTGGTCATCAACGGGCAGATCAGCGGCGCCGGTGAGTTCCTCGTCAACGCGGGCAGGGCAACGCTCAACAGCGTCAACACCGTTTCGAAGGTCAGCCAAGCGGCCGGCACGCTGTTCATCGGTAACGATGGCGCGCTCGGCAGTGGCGTTTTCACGTTGGCTCAGCGCGACGCGTCCGCTACGATCGCCAGCAGCAATAGCACCGGCAGGACCATTGCGAACGGGTTCGTCCTTAACGGCAAAGCCCCATTCAACACTAACAACTACAACACCACCTTCGGTGAAGCCGCCGGTGGTACGGGTGCGCTGACGTTTACGGGCAACGGCAGCATCTCTTCGATGCGGATGGTGGTGCACACTACCGCCGAGTTCACTGGATCGGTCTCCGGCACCGCTGCCGTCAACATGGCCGTTGGCAACGGCACGCTGATCCTCAGCGGCGACAACACCTTCGGCGGCTCGATCACGGTCAATGCCGCCAAGCTCCTGGTGAATAACACCACCGGGTCGGGCACGGGCACCGCGACGATCAACGTCGGCGGTGGCACCCTGGGTGGCGACGGCGCGATCGCCGGCGCGGTCAACGTGACCGGCGGCACGCTGTCGCCCGGCAACAGCCCCGGTCAGCTCACCGTCGGACCGTTGTCGCTCGGCTCCGGCGCCACCACGCTGATGGAGATCGGTGGCGCGACGCTCGGCGAGGATTACGATAACCTGACCTCGACCGGCAACGTCACCTACGGTGGAACGCTCAACATCGTCTCGATCGACGGCTTCGACCTGACGCAGACTGGCATCTACGACCTGTTCAGCTTCATCACGTCCACCGGTGGCTTCAACGCGGTGACCCTCGACGCGATGGCGCTCACGAACATCGGCGGCATCTGGACCGGCGCGTCCGAGTCGACGATCTTCACCTTCACCGAGTCCACCGGCGACCTCGTCGTCGCCGCAGCCGTACCCGAACCGGCCTCCATCGCCGTCCTCGGCCTCGCCGGCCTCGCCGCCCTTCGCCGGCGTCGGCGTTAGGCGACCCAACGTCGGTGGCACCGGCGGACCAGTCCTAACTCTGTCACCATCACCAGCCTCCGCGGCATTCGCCGCGGAGGCTTTCTTTGATGGGTCGTGAAGCGGATGGCGGCCCGGTATGCTTTCGTAGCAGCGCGAGCGGTTGCCGCCTCGCATAGGGCCGCTATCGAGACGCAGGATCGAAAGAAACCGAATGGCCGGATTTGAAGAAGAAGTGAACTTGGTCGGCTTTCTCGCCGTGAATGTCATCGTGCTGCTGGGGGCATGGCGGCTCGCCCGCCGAACGGCGTCGGGCGACGATTCGATGCGATGGCTCGACACGCTCACGCTCTGGTTCCTCGTGCAGTACGCCACGATCGGCGTCGCCGGCCTGCTGCATGGCCTGAACGTGCCCGTCGTTTACACGCTTGCGATTGGCTGCGGTGGCGCGATGGCGTGGGCGGGCGGGCGCGGGGCGTTCACTCCCAACGCCCCGCTGTCGGACACGCCCCCGAAGCCGTTGTGGCATTCGCTGATCACGGCAGCGCTACTCGCGTTACCCATCGGGTTTATAGCAGCGTACATCTACGAACAGCGGTTCGTGCCCGTGCTGGCCAACGACACGCTCGCCTACCATCTGCCGGCCGCCGTGCAATGGCTGCAGGAGGGTCGGCTGTCACTGTACGACGTTTGGCACTGGAACCCGGCCAACACGTACTCGCCGCTGGCAGGGTCAACGTTCATCGCCTGGCTGGTGCTGCCGTTCGGCCATGACGTGCTGGCGCGTTTCGTGCAGATCCCGGCGGTCGCGCTCATCGGGGTCGCGACGGTTGCACTTTGCACGGCGATGTCGGTGCCGCGCATGCTCGCAATTGCCATCGCGGCAACGGTCGTCCTGTCGCGGCCGACGATCAGCGAGGCAACGCTGGCGAAGGACGACCTGTTCGTCGTCGCGCTCTTCATCGCGATTATCGCCACGTGCGGTATCGATCGGTTGCGTGCATCCGCGGGCCCGGTGCGCGTCGGCGTGCTGATCGGGCTGTTGCTGGCGATGAAGTACACGGTGCTGCTGATCGTGCCCGTCCTGCTGTTGCTGATCGACGCCCCGCTGCGCGCGGGATGGCGACCCCGTCACTGGCTGACCGCTATCGGGGTCGCGACACTGCTGGCGGGTCCGTGGTACCTGCGAAACTGGCTGCTGACCGGCAACCCGCTCTTCCCGATCGACGTGCGCCCGCTGGGCATTCCGATCTTCGAGGGCATGTTCGCCTCCAGGCGCGATGATGCGCTCGTCTCACCGGCCCTCGTCTGGCGCGTCCTGACCGGCACGTACTTCAGCCTGCCTGCCATCCTGCTGGTGCCGGCGGCCCTGCTGGCTCTGTCAATGATCGCATTCCGTGCCCGTCAACTGCTCGCCAATCCGATGGAGCGCACGCTCCTGATCGGCCCGTTCATCGGCATCGCGCTCTTCGTCGCAGCCGCGCCGTTCGCGGAGTCGCGGTTCCTGTTCCCGCTGTTCGCAATGCTGCTGATCGCCGCCGGCGTAACGATAGCGCGACTGCTGCCGAGCGTCGCGTTCTCGCTACCCGCGGCGTTGTTTCTGCTGGTGCTTGCAATCGCCACTGCGTTCGAGCAATCGCACGTCGGGTCGATCGTTCTATTCGCCACCGCCGGCCTGTTGGTGGCCGTCGCTGCGATGGCGATCGTGGTCGCACGGCGGTTCCTGCCGCGCGTGCAGTGGTATCCGTCGTCGCCGATCGTCGGCGCGGTGGTGGGATCGCTGGCGATCTACGTCTGCTGGCACGCATACGTCGCCGACTACCTCACCGATCGCCCCAACGCCTGGCGCAACATTTTCGGCACCCCGGCCGACGCGTGGGCGTTCGTGAACATGGAGATTCCACCCGAAGCGACGGTCGCGATCGGCAACACGGTGAACGTCTACCCCCTGTTCGGCGACGACAACGCGCGCCGTTTGACGTACGCGCCACTGCGGCCGAACGTGTCGCACGTGCACGATCTGCCACCCTTATACGGCCAAAGCCTGAACGGGGCAGATATCATCCGCCTCATACCGCCGTACACGGTGGCGGGCGCCGAGCGGCACGTGTGGCTGGAGAACCTGCGCGGTGCGGGCGCGCAGTACTTGTACATTGCTAAGCGCGAGGCCATCGCCGAGCCGGTTGAGTTGCAATTCGCGAACGGGCTTGGAGACGTGTTCGTGCCGATCTTCGAGAATGCCGATGCGGTGGTCTACCGAATCGCGTTTCCGACCCAGGACGATTGATGGCGCTTTACTCGCGGTTGCTGTGGTTGTTCGTGCTCGTCTGCCACGCGCTGGCAGCGGGCGCGTGGCTCGCCATGATGCCGGGCGGCTTCGCGATGGCGCACGTTCGCTTCTGGACGAACCGCGCGATGCCCGCGGTTGTGCTGATGGTCATCCTGATCGCGATGGTCGCCGGATTTCGCAAGCGTCTTGGAGTAGCGTGCAGCGTGCTGGTGGGCCTGATGGCGATGTATCTCGCGGCGGCGGTGTGTTGCGTGGGACTGTACCCAATCTCCGGCCGCTATCCAGCACTTGCGTGCATCGTGGCGGCGGGCGTGGTGGCGTTGGCATTGGCACAGTTGCGGCGACACGGGCCGGGCCGAGTTGGGACGGCGATGGCTGTGGCAACCGGTGTCGCCGTGGGCGTGGTGATGACGACCGCGCTGCGGGCGCCGCTGGCGTCGACACGTGCCAGCACTGCCGCGGCGGCGGCGGAAGTCAGCGCAACGACGTTGCTGGCCTTGCCCACGACGACACAACCGTCGCGCGCTGTCGTACGACTGACGAACCACGTGGCGGTGCATCCTGGCGAAGGTTCGCTCGACGTGACGGCCGGCCGGGGGATCATCAGCGTGCACCCGCTGCTCACGTTCACCAGTCGTTCGCCCGACCGGTTCTGGACCTGCTTCGCGCTGCGGGCGCTTCGCGTCGGTCCGCCGCGTCATTTGATGATCCGTGATGCTTCGCACAGCCGCGCCGCACTGCATTACGCCGACGACGGCACGTCATCGCTGCAAGTCGACGCGGCCACCGATGGCGCAGCCGTCCACATCATGGCGACCAGCACGCTGCCGACGGCGATCTACTCGCATCTGAACACGTTCACCGAGATCCACATCGCCGGCCACCGTCGGCTGTCGGTCGCGTTCTCACCATGCCCGCAGGAGCGCATCGCGTTCACGTCGCAGGACGATGCGCCCGCGCGGTTCGCGTACATCGATGCAGATCGACGGTTTCACATTGTGCAGGCGCGGGCGAGCGAGAAGGGACCATTCCGAACGCTGGCGACGGGCCGGTTGAATCCCGACGCGCCATTGACGATGTCCCTGTTCGATGAGGACGGCGACCTGCCGCTGGCGCGCATCACGCTGCACGATTGGGCGGCGCAGGCAAGTACCGCGTTATCGCCGGCGGGCGGCTGGGGCGTGCCGCAGAACGCGATTGAGTTTTCACTGGGCGGACGGGGTGAGCGATCGGTGGCCAGCATGTACATCACGCTCGCCGCAACGAGCGTTGGCCGCGGGTTCGAAAGCGCCGGCCACGTTGCTGGCACGTACGTGAACCGCATCACGCTGGAGACGCCCGCGCCCACTGCAGCGGCCGCTCGGTGAACGTGAGCCCATCCACCGCTTGACAGCGTGCGCGCGTGCGGTGCTAATCGCCGCCTCGCATCCTGCATCTCCGGGAGTTTGAACATGCCGCTACCGCAACCGTTACGTCTTGTTTCGATCGCCGCCCTTACGCTGGCCAGCCTTGCCGCCCTCAACACCGTTCATGCTCAAACCAAACCCGCGCCGCCGCCGCCCGCCATCGCGCTGCCGCAGGTGGGTCAGATTCAAATCGACGGCGCTACGGACGACTGGGCCGACCGCGGCTTGCGGGCCAACGTGCTTACTGAAGCAGCCCCCGATCGCCGGCCGTACGGTGATCATGATGCCACGGTACGGCTGGGCTGGGACGATGAAGGATTGCTGGTGCGCGTGGACGTCATCGACGGCACGCTCGCCGAGTCTGACCGCGACAACACCCTGTGGCTGCGCGACGGCATCGAGCTGTTCATCGCTAACGGGGATGGCACGCGGCGCGTGCAGTTCATCTACGCGCCTGGGCTGGACCCAAATCACCCGCAGCCGCGTACGCAGACGATCGATCACCGCCCCGCCGAAGCGCGTGCCGACGCGCCGACGCAGACCAGCGCCATTGGAAAAACCGATCAAGGTTATGTGCTTGAGGCGCGGGTGCCGTGGGCGCAGCTAGGCATCACCCCGGCGGAGGGCGCCGAGGTGCGCGTGCAGGCGCAGGTGAACGATGTGGACGAGGAATCGCGCAAGCGGCAGCTGCGCCTCTACCCGATCGCCGGGGCGAACAGCGATTCATCGAAGATGATGCTGCTTCGCCTGGCGGACGCGAACGCCGCCCCCACAGTGACCGCGGTCGCCAGCAGTGGCGCGTACGAGCGATTCCGCCGAGCCCGCGTGAACGTCGGCGCGCCGGCTGCGCTGGCGGGCAAGGCCGTAGAAGTGCGCGACGCCGGGAAGGTCGTCGCCACGGGCAAGTTGACCACTCAGGGACGATTGGCGACCGCCAGCCTTGTGCTGCCGATTCCGCGCGATGAGTACGGCACGCTAGAGGTCGCGGTCGATGGCGAGGCTGCCAGCAGCGTCACGCTGCCCGACCTAACCGAGAGCCGCACGAGCGCGATTGAGAACCTGGAGGTTCGCTTTACGCCGTTCGTGTTTCACGGCAAGCAATTCCCACAGGTCGACTTCGAAGACTTCCGCTTCGCTGAAGACCTCATCGGCCCGTACACGATCGAGACGACGTTCTACGATGCGAAGTTCAATCCCGTTACGTCCGCCGAGGCACCTGGGCGCTACGGCGCAGTGGTGTCGATCGTGCCGGACGACGGCCAGCCGCTGAAGCGGTACGTCACGCTGTACCGCGCGCCCGAAGAGGTGAAGTGGCGCAAGGAGACGCTACAGGCCACGATCGAGCTGCCGCCGGGCCTGGGCATCGATCCTGCGGTGGGACGCGATCGGTCGGAAGAGATCGTGGATAACGTGAAGTGGTCGCTGCGGCAGATGACCTCGCAGAACGGCCACCTGGCGATCCTATTGGCCGGCCTTCATGAGATGCAGCCCGGCGAGCCGGCGCTGCAGCGCAACGGCCCGCAGGCGCGCGACGATGCGTACTGGTACGAACTGAAAAAGCGCATCGATCAGCTCGAGCCTTACGAGTACGTTGCGACGCTACCCCATAGCTACGAAACGTCGCCGGACAAAAAGTGGCCGCTGATCCTGTTCCTGCACGGCAGCGGTGAGCGTGGCAGCGACGTGACGAAGGTGCTGAAGCACGGCCCACCGAAGGAGGCCCGCGCCGGCCGCGACTTGCCG
This sequence comes from Tepidisphaeraceae bacterium, assembly GCA_035998445.1. Classification (NCBI taxonomy): domain Bacteria; kingdom Pseudomonadati; phylum Planctomycetota; class Phycisphaerae; order Tepidisphaerales; family Tepidisphaeraceae; species Tepidisphaeraceae bacterium. The sequence continues at coordinate 579,078 of DASYHQ010000018.1, forward strand.
TTCGTCATCATCAGCCCGCAGTGCCCCGCACGGCATCGCTGGAACGTGCAGATGGTGCGCGACCTGCTGGACGAGGTGAAGGCCAAATACCGCATCGACCCCGACCGCGTCTACCTCACCGGCCTGTCGATGGGCGGCTTCGGCAGTTGGAGCGTAGCGACGGCATACCCCAACGAGTTCGCTGCCCTCGTGCCCGTGTGCGGCGGGGGTGACCCGAAGGACGTGGCGCGCATCAAAGACATTCCCACTTGGGTCACTCATGGCGGGAAGGATGAGGTCGTCTTCCCTGAAGACAGTTACCGAATGGTGGCGGCGTTGCGGGAGATCGGTGGCCGCGTGCGCTTCACGTTGTTCCCCGAGGCCGACCACGACTCCTGGACCGCCACCTATTCCAACCCGCAACTGTACGAGTGGATGCTGCAGCAGCGCCGCGGCGCGCCGCAGCAACCCCCTGCCACCACGGCCGGCACGCAACCCAGCGAGTAGTCAAAACGTGGGCACCTACGTTACGATCCCGCATCCGGACAGAACAAGCAACGACCGTAAAGGACCCGAATCATGGCCGACCGAATCTCCGTTCTGCTCGACACCGATCCCGGCAGCGACATCGACGACGCCGTCGCTTTGGCCTACCTGCTTCGCCAGCCCCGCTGTGAACTGGTCGGCGTCACCACGGTTAGCGGCGACGTCGCCAAACGGGCCGCGCTCGTTCAGATGCTCTGCGAGACCGCCGGCCAACCAAACGTGCCGATACATGCCGGCCTCAGCGGTTCCCTGCTGCACGGCACGGGCCAACCGAACGTGCCGCAGTACGAGCCGGTGAAGCACCGCCCGCACCGCACCGATTTCCGCAAGGGCACCGCCGTCGAGTTCATGCGCGATACGATCCGCAGTCGGCCGGGCGAGATCACGCTGCTCAGCGTCGGGCCGTTCACGAACGTGGCGACGTTGTTCGCGCTCGATCCAGAGATCCCGTCGCTGCTGAAGGACATGGTCTCGATGGCCGGCGTCTTCAGTCGCCCGCACCCGTGGGGCGACAACGAGTGGAACTGCAAGGTGGACAGCATCGCGACCGCCATCACCTACGCCCGTGTGCCCAAGGGCCACCTGAGCGTCGGCCTCGACGTGACGGCCAAGTGCCAGCTGGACGCCGACGAGGTCAACCAGCGCTTCACCGGGCCGCTGCTCGAGCTGGTCCGCGAGATGAGCACCGCGTGGTTCAGCGGCGATCATAAGCACATGACCTTCCACGACCCCCTGGCCGCGGCGCTGCTGTTCAAGCCCGAGCTGTGCCAGTACGCCACCGGCACGATCACCGTCGAGGTGAATGAAGACAAGAAGCTCGGCGGCCGCACGCCGTTCGTCGCCTCGGCCGACGGCCCTCACCGCATCGCAATGGAAGTGGACCGCGAGGCGTTCTTCGAGGAATACTTCAGCGTGTTCAAGTAAGTGATAATCAAAGGGGAATCACATGAGCACAGAGTTCGCGAAGACACCGGCGATGCTGGATGGCGAGGCGTTGGTTCAGTACCTGCAGACGCGCGATGTGCCATGTCCAGGGTGCGGCTACAACCTGCGACAATTACAATCGGTGATGTGCCCGGAATGTGGGCAACAGCTGAAGCTATCGGTGGGGTTGGTGGACCAGCGGCTGGGCTGGTGGATCACGTGCCTGTTGGGTTGCTGCATTCCCGCAACGTTCGGGGCGTTCACGCTCATTTTTGTGGCCCCTGATGTTCCAACGCGCGAACTTGCGCGCATTCCGTGGCAGATCCTGCTGCTATGGACGTACTTGATCGCGATGATCCCGACGGTGTTCATCCTGATCGTGCGTCGCCGAACGTATCAGCGCATGCCGCACGACCGACAGATCGTGCTCGGGGCCGCGCCGTGGTTCGTGCTGGTGGCCACCGTGCTTTTCATGATGATGCGATTCTAACGTGAGTACGGTGCAGCCAGCGCGTTGACGCGCGGGCGTCACGCTATGCTGTTAATTCCACCGGCTCCACGCCAGCCTTGAGCGCCTGTTCCACCATCGTGTTGTACAGCGCATCCTCCTCGCCGTTCTTCCACGCACCTCGGCGGCGGATGTCGGCCAGCGTCTCGGTGGCGCCGGTCTTCAAATCAATCTCGCAGCGGAACTCGGGCACGTCGCGCTTGGCCTTTTCCGAACTGTACGCGCCGTGGAACGCCGTGATCTCGCGCAGCAGGCCAAACCGCGCCGGATCGTGCGCCGCCACCCACTTGGCAGGCATGTACAATACCTGCGCCGGCTTGCCGATCGCGCGGGCGATCTCGCGGATGTTTTCCGTCCAGGTCATGTTCTGATCGCGCGTGGCGTTGTACGCCTGGCCGTAGGTTTTCGGATTGCCGGCGGCGTAGGCGAACAGCTTGCCGCAGTCGTCGCGGTGCGTGTAGACCCACAGGCCCAGGCCGCCCTCGGTGCAAAGGATCGGCAGGCCCTTACCCACGCGGTCCCAGGAGGCCGGATTCGATTCGAGGTTGTCGATCAGCGGATTGCCCGGTCCGTAGGTGCAGCTGGGCCGCACGATCGTCGTCTTGAACTTGCCCGCCGCATGGGCCTTCATGAAGATCTGCTCGCACTCGAGCTTACCGCGGCCGTAACCGCTGATCGGCTCCTGCGGAAACGTCTCATCCACCAGCACGGTCGGCGGCACCTTCGTGCCGTACGTGCACACGGTCGAACAGAAGATGAACTGCTCGCACCGCCCGCCGAACGCCGCGACGCTGGCGCGGGCCTGGTCGGGATTGAAGCAGATCATGTCGATGACGACGTCGTAGCGGTCATTTTTGAAAGTATTGACAAATTCATCCACCGCGTTGCGATCGCCGACCATCGTCTTCACGCCCGCCGGCAGCGTGTTTTCCCGCTTGCTGCGGTTGAAAACGGTGACGTCCGCCCGGCGGTTCAGCAGGTGCTTGACGATGCCGGTACTGATCAATCCCGTGCCGCCGATGAGGAGTGCTCGCATGCCTCAAGCATACGCCCGCACACGCCCATGCCGCAACCGCCGACCGCTTGGCCTATAATGCCGCACAGGAGAGATTCGATGAGCCTTCCCACCAGCAACGACAAGCCCACAACCGACATGGCCCACGACGACGTGCTCGACGACGCCAGCGACGCCGCGCCCTTGCCGGTCGCGCCACTGGACTACCCGCGCATCGAAAAGGCCGTGCGCGAGATTTTGATCGCCATCGGCGAAGACCCCGACCGCGAGGGCCTGCTGAAGACGCCCAACCGCGTCGCCCGCGCCTATGGCGAGCTGATGGCCGGCCTGCACACCGACCCGCGCCTGCACCTGAAGACCGTCTTCACCGAACAGTACGACGAGGTCGTGCTGCTGCGCGACATCGAGTTCCACAGCCTCTGCGAGCACCACCTGCTGCCGTTCACCGGCCGAGCGCACGTCGCTTACATGCCGCAGGGCAAGGTCGTCGGCCTCTCGAAACTCGCGCGATTGGTCGAAGGCTACGCCCGCCGCCCGCAGGTGCAGGAACGGTTGACCACGCAGATCGCCGACGCGTTGATGTCCGAACTGGCCCCGCTGGGCGCCGCCTGCGTCATCGAGGCCGTCCACACCTGCATGACGATCCGGGGCGCCAAGAAGCACGGCAGCACCATGGTCACCAGCGCCCTCCGCGGCAGCTTCAAGCGCGACGCGCGCAGCCGCGCCGAGGTGCTCTCGCTGATGCATGGGGGAAGTCCCGGCAACCGTTAGAATGGGCCGCACACGCACATGGTCGTCCGTCGGTCGCGCGGGCGGCACTGGTTTCGCCGTGGCCGACCAGCGCTAGTAGGCACAACGGGGGCGGATGGAATGGTGATGGCATTTCCGAAGGTGGCAGCTTGGACCCTGCGGGCCGTGCTGTTGTTGGTGGCGGTTTGGTTTGGATCCGCACTGAACGGCACCGAAGGCGCGTCGCGTTACCTTCCGCTGATACCCATCCTTTTGATCGGGATGCTGCCCCAGGTCTCGTCGCGAATCTGGAAGGTCCAGCAACGGTTGCGCGATCCGTCCCGCGACGCGACGCGAATGACGACCATAGCGATCGGGGCGCTGACGTGCATCTATCTCTACGCGAACGCGGTCTACATCGACCGCGAGTTGCATCCGCGAATGCACGATGAGTTCATGCACCTCCTGCAAATACGCATGATGGCGCACGGGGCGCTTTGGCTACCGTCGCATCCGCTCGCCGACTTCTTCGAATCGTTCCACATCTTCGTGAAGCCGGTCTACGCCTCGATGTACTTCCCGGGTGGCAGCCTCTTCTACCTCCCAACCATCTGGTTTGGGCTCGATCCGTGGCTCATGCCCTTACTGACCGTCTCCGCGATCGTCGCGATAACCTATTGGGTCGTGCGAGAACTGATCGACGGTGAAGCGGGCATCCTGGCCGCCATGTGGATGATCGCGCTGGCACCCTTCCGGATGACCGCGTTCATGGTCATGTCGCACCAGGTCATGCTAATTCTGGGTTTGCTCGCGTTCGTCGCGTGGATCCGATGGCGCCGCACGATGCACATGGGTTGGGTGGCGGTGATCGGGGCCTTGGGCGGATGGGCGGCCATCACGCGCCCGGTCGACGCGCTGTGCTACCTGGTGCCGATCGGCATAGCGATGTTCGTTCGATTGGTGCGCGAACCTCGTGATGGCGTCGAGGTCGCTCGCGTCAGTCGCATCGCGCTCACCGCAGGCCTGCTTGTCGTCTCTGCGGCGCCGTTTCTGTCGCTGCAGTTGGTGCTCAACCATGGGTTGACCGGTTCGTGGTCGACGATGCCGTGGGACGAGTACGTGCGCATCAACCAGCCCCAGTTCGGGTATCTGGAAAGCACGTTCGACCCCACGGTGCGCCCGCAGACGGCGCTGCTGCAAAAGGTTGAGTATTACGATACTGGCGTGGTCCCGCTGATTCGGAACCGTGCCGAGCTAGGACACGCGAAGATCTGGTGGCGAGAGAAGCTGTCCGTGTTCGTGGGTGCAACCCTGCCTGCTGCGCCGCTGCTCGTGCCGCTCTTCCTGGGCTTCACCGGGCTCACCACCGCGCGTCGCTGGACGCTCTTGGCAGCGTTGCTCCTGTTCGTCTTGCTGTACACACCGTACGCGCACCTGTTGCCCCAATACTCGAACCTCGTCGTGCCGGCGATCGCAATGCTGGCCATGCTGGGCCTGCGTGACGTTGAGCAATGGTTCCCGCGTCACCGCGCGACCGTTGCCACGCTGTTGTTCCTGTCGACGACGTATGCGCTGATAATCGCGCTGCCGCAAACAAAGTCGAACAACGAAGCTGAGGCCATGGACTGGCCCACCATGCGGGCCGTTCACTACGCCCTGCCCGACGCCGTCGACGCCCCCGCCATCGTCCTCTTTCGCTACACGCCCGGTTATGCCACGCCCCACGAGGAACCCGTCTACAACGTCACCACCGCCTGGCCAGACGACGCCGCCATCATCCGTGCACACGATTTGGGCGATCGCAATGCCGAGCTGTTCGCCTACTATGCGCAGCGGCAGCCCGACCGGAACGTCTACCGGTTCGACCGCGCCACAGGCCAGCTCACGTTCCTCGGCCGGGCGCGCGACCTTGCACCGACGTCGGGCTCGCCCCTAAAGTAGCCGCTCAACACGAAGGACCAGCCCATGCCGACCTCACAGGAACGTATCGATCAATTCAAGAAGATGGCCGCCGACGACCCGAAGAACGAGCTGGGGCACTTCTCGCTCGGCCGCGCGTATCTGGACGCGGGCCAGTACAACGAGGCCGTCAAGTCGTTCGAGCACACGCTCGTGCTCAACAACAAGCTCTCCAAGGCCTACCAGCTCATCGCCACCGCTCTGCTCAAGCAGGACCTCAAGAGCGAAGCCATCGACCGCCTCACGCAGGGCGTGCTGCTCGCCGACGAGCGCGGCGACGTGCTGCCGCGCAACGAGATGGTCAAGATGCTCGAGGAACTGGGCGCCCCCGTGCCCATGCTGAAGAGCGCCAACCGCACCATCGAGGTTGGCGAAGGCCAGGTGCTCGACCGCCGCACCGGCCAGCCCGGCACAAAGCTGCCGCGGCCGCCGTTCAGCAACAAGATGGGCCAGATGATCTACGCGAACGTGTCGGCCGAAAGCTGGCGCGAGTGGATCGGCATGGGCACGAAGGTCATCAACGAACTCCGCCTGCCCCTCTCCGATCCGCAGGCCCAGAAGGTCTTCGACGAACACATGCTCGACTTCCTGAACCTGAAGGACGTGTGGGAGGAATGGCGGGCCAAGCCGTAACGCGTCGCCCGCACGAGCCGGACGCGTTAGCGACGAATTCCAGATCCCGGTCGCTCACGCTCGCGGCTCGTCAGTACGGAGCGCGGAAGGACCAACAAAGAAGCGGCGCGCCACACAGGCCGCGCCGCTTCTTCATTCAGACTTCATCCTTCTGCCACTCACGCCGCCTTCGCCCCCACGCCGCCGAACTGCACGCGGGTAGGTACGGGCAAACTCACCGGCCCCGCCTCCTGGCGGCGGGATACCCAAGCCGCGCACAGCCAAACCATCGTGCCGGGCGCCACGCTGTCGGGCAGGGTGATTTTGTAGCCCGGCCGCGTCGCGGCACCGGCAAATTCCCAGTCGCCAGGGTTCTGCGAGTACGTCTCGCCCGCGAACCAGTAGACCCACGCCGCCACCGCGCCGGCCGCCTTGCCGCGCTTCGTCGTCTTGTCGTGCACGTCCACGGTGATCGTCCGGCCCGTCGTGTCCGTAATGTCCACGCCAGGCGACACCGCGATCGGCGGCTGCGGGCTGGGCTGCTTGTAGATCGGCAGGCCCAGCTGCGTGCGCATCGGGTCGGTCGTGCCCGGGTGCCGCTGCACCACGCCCGCCAACGCCCGCAAATCGGCGGTCAACTGTCGTTTGGCGATGTGAAGCTCGTCGACCTTCACCGGCGTGCGAAACTCGTTGTTCTCGCATTGCGCGAGCAGCTCATCGAACACGGTGAACCGAGCACCGAACGTCGCGACTTGCAAAGGAGCCAGCCCGGCCGCTGCGCCCATCGTGTCGATGCCGGTCTTGAACGTCAGGCAGTACGCGCGAAACTTCGCGTTGCCGGTTGGGAAGAAATTGCCGCTCATGGTGTACCTCGGGTCAGGCGTCCGCCGTCCCGTCGCGCGCACCACCCGGACCACCCGGACGAGCCACGACATCGCGAGGACACCCCTCCCATCGTCGTTCGGCCTGCCCCACTTAATCGGAATTCGCCAGCCCCCGCGCGGATCGATGCACGTCCAAGAATACCGCCCGTCCCACCCTCCCCACCCCCCTCGCGCCGCCCCGCGCAACTCCGCACGCCCCCTGCGGAACGCCGCACGCCCCCCTGCGGAACTCCGCTCACCCCCGTTCGGATCTCCGCACGCCCCCCTGCGGAACTCCGCTCGCCCCCGTTCGGATCTCCACACGAGGGCGCGCGCATGTCCGCCTGTGTCCTTTAGAGCAGGGCGCACCTTGCCGTAGCGTTCGGGTGCCACGGTTTGGTACGCCAAGCCGTGTCTCGGGCGTGCGGCAGGCACGGCTTGGCGTACCAAACCGTGGCACCCAGCGGGCTCTCGCGACGCGAAAGTGTCCCACCCGGCCATGGTTAGACCACGCCAAACGGTTGGACGGTAGACGTTTGTTTATCAGGTGGATCGACCAGATAATGGAGGGCATGCCGCAGGAAGCCGAAAACCGACCGGTGCTGGATTACGCTCGATCCCGCACTCGGCTCGCGATGCACTGGCCGACGGCCGCCGCTGTCGCCGCTGTCGGAGTTGCGCTGAACGCTCTTCCGCTCTTCCGCACTAGCATTCCTCCGATCGGGGAGCGGCGGATCTCGGTTACCATGGAGGACATGCTCGGGTGGCCGTGGGTGTTCCTGTGGTACGGCGGCGGGTACAGCAGCGAGGTCGTCATCCTTTGGCCGTACCTCCTGTTCGATGTCACGTTGCTTGCGGGCCTCGCCCTTGCCACGGGCCACGCGGCCTGTCGCATAACCCGCCGCAGCAGCGGACCGGTGACGATAGTAAACTGAACGGAGCCGGGTGCCACGGTACGATACACCGTGCCGGGGTGAGGAAAAGGGGACATCCAGAATATCCACGCCCGACCGTTGACGGCCCAACACCGCCCACGGATATTCTGGATGTCCCCTTTTCTGGTCCCCCTTTTCTGGTCCTCCGCCGCGTCAACGACCTGCGTCCCACCCCCCGCCCCTGCCCTAACGCCCCGACGTTTGACATTCCCCCCACCCGCGCCGATTATCATGCCAACGGCCATGCGCCGGTCGGCCATTGCACCGCCCCCCGTCGGGGCCCCGGCCCGTAACCCCGTGCGGCGCACGCGTTGGTCAACCCATCGTCCCGACCCCGGCCGGCATGCTAATTTGCGCCGTCGGTCAGGCTAATAGTAGTTATCCCGCCTCACGATGACGCTCATTGAGACCCATTCCGGCGAGAGCGATGCCGAGTTGCGGGTAGTCACCGACGGCATTCTGCAAACACTGAACCCCGAGAAGCCCAACTGGTGGCATCCCTACGAGCTACGCGGGACGTATCGCCGCGACGGCAAGATGTTTCGCGAGTTCTTCTGCGTCGCTGGCAGCGTTCAGATTTGGCTCTGGAAACTCGCGGGTGAGAATCGGACGCGCGAAGTCCTGATGGTCGAAGACGACGCGGCGGAACGGCCGGCGGTATAACCCGGCAATGCAACGGACCGTGCCGGCGGTATAGTTACTGGTGGTCGCGAGTCGCGCGTGCGCCGGCCCGGCCGTTGATCGCCATCACGTTATACCGCACAAATGTCGCGTCCTTACAAAGTCGCAATCGTTGTTGACCGTGAGTTCGGTAGCCGGCTCGACGCGGTGGCGAAGCAGCTCCACGTATGGATTTGTGATTCGCCAACCAATCGAGCGGCTTTCGATGCGGTGCATCGTTCAAGGGGGGAATGGCGTTATGATCTTGAATCCGGTGTGACGATTTTCAAGTGCGATCCCATTGAATCTGCCGAGGACGCGCTGATCGCCGTTCTTGGTGCGGTTGACTTGCATCACGGCGGTTATTCGCACGACCCTCCTTGGTCGGGTATCGACGTTTTTGGTTGTGCTGCTACGCCGCGCGTGCGAGACGCGTTTGCGGAGTATGGCGCGAATGTAACCAGTGAGACCGCAGATGGATTCGAAGCGCGGCGGCCATCCGGCAGTGCGGTATAACCACCCGACTATGAATCCCGTTTGGGGTCAAGGGTGAAGTTGGCGCGCACCGCATTTGGCCTCCCTCTCTTACCAGACGCATTTCGCTTCCGTGGTCGGGTTCGGTGCTTCACCTTAGCGGCCGGTGCGCTTCAGACGACTATTCGATGTTCATCGAAACGCCTTCATCGGTTCCGAGCCTCATTCACCCAGGCAAAAGCCCGTCGCCTCATTCGCTGCATCGGACGTCCCCGTTGCTTGCGCACGGGATATCCCGCCCGTGTTGATGTGCGTTGCGTCATTTCGAATCGTTCCGCCCGCACGGCTTCTGCCCTATACTTCCCGCTCGTCAACGAACCTTCGGAGAACTGAAACATGAACGTCCTTGTCGCGGGTGGAGCGGGTTATATCGGGTCGCACACGGTGAAGCGGTTGAAGGAGGCGGGGCACAAGCCCGTCATCTACGACAATCTCTCGCGCGGGCATCAGGCGGTGGCGAAGATTTTGGACGTGCCGGTCGTCTGGGCGGATCTGAACGATTCGCTGGCGCTGATGGATGCGCTGCGGACCCACAAGATCGACACCGTCATGCACTTCGCGGCGTTCGCGTACGTGGGCGAGAGCGTGGACGAGCCGCTGCGCTATTACCAGAACAACGTGGCCACCACGGTGAACGTGCTGCGCGTGATGCAGGAGGCGGGCGTGAACCGCTTCGTCTTCAGCAGCACCTGCGCCACCTACGGCGACCCGCCGAGCGTGCCGATTACCGAGGACATGCCGAAGAACCCGGTCAGCCCGTACGGCCACAGCAAGCTGATGGTCGAGCGCATCCTGATGGACCTGGCCAACGGCAAGTGGACCGACTTCAAGTTCGCGGCCCTCCGCTACTTCAACGCCAGCGGCTGCTCGATGGATGGCAGCATCGGGGAGGACCACGATCCGGAGACGCATTTAATCCCCGTCGTGCTGCAAGCCATCATGGGCGTGCGGCCGGGCATCACCGTCTTCGGCACCGACTACCCCACGCCCGACGGCACCAACGTGCGCGATTACATCCACGTGGAAGATCTGGCCGATGCCCACATCCTGGCGATGGAGAAGCTGGACAGCATTAAGAAGGTCTTCGCGAACCTGGGCACGGGCAAGGGGTTCAGCGTGAAGGAGATCATCGCGACGGCCGAGCAGGTGACGGGGAAGAAGGCCCCGGTGACGTATGGCCCAAGGCGGCCGGGCGATGCGATCGCGCTGTATGCGAATCCGAAGCTGGCGAAGGACGTGCTGGGCTGGGAGGCGAAGCACAAGGACCCGCTGTCGATCGTGCAGAGCGCGTGGAACTGGCATAAGGATCATCCGCGCGGGTACGAGCGGTAAGGCAGAGATTAGAACAAAGATTACGCAGATGACGCAGATTTGGGTTCAACCAGTCTGCGCAATCTGCGTAATCTTTGTTCCCTGATGCTTATTCTCCTGAATTCACGATGTTCCTCGCTGTTCACCCTCTTTCCCGCGTCCCTGTCGTAGACGACAATTACATCCATGGCCCGCCTGCGTGATGTGCCGACGATCGTGCGCGAAGTGGGCGTCGTGCCGTTCGCCAAGCGCGTCTGGTTCGAGACGCTGGACGATCACCTGCCGATGTTCGCCGGCACGCTGGCGTACGCGTGGCTGCTGGCGTTGTTTCCGTTCGTCATTCTGATCTTGAACGTCGTGCCGCTGTTGCCGGGGGCCACGCATCGGGATGTGGCGGTGGATACGTCCGTCATCCTGCACGCCCTGCTGCCCGACCGACTGGCCGACGCCGTCTGGAGCAACGCGACCAATCTCGGCGCTGCCGACCGATCGCGGCGAAGCACAGGATGGGTGGTGCTCGGCAGTTTGCTGGCGACGCTGTGGATCGCCAGCGGTGGCGTGACGGCGACGATGGCGGCGCTGGACAAGTGCTACGAGCTGAAGCAGGTGCGCGCGTACCACAAGCGCCGGCCGATGGCATTCGGGCTGACGATCGTCATGGCGCTGCTGGCCATCGGCGTGACGACGCTGCTGACCACCGGGCCCGCCGGCCGGCAATGGATCGCCGACCAGTTCAGCCGTGGCGTGGCGATCCCGCTGATCTTCTGCTTCGACCTGATTCGCGGAGCGATCGCGCTCGGGGCCGTGATGTTCCTGGTGGGCCTGATGTACCACTTCGGCCCCTGCGTGAAGCGTCCTTACCGCCCCGCCACGCCGGGCGCCATTTTCGTGATGGTCGTCTGGCTCCTGCTGGGCCTGGCGTTCAAGGAATACGTGAACCGCTTCAGCGGCAGCCGCTACGAGGAGAACTACGGCGCCGCCGGTTGGGTCGTCATCCTGCTGGTCGTGCTGTACCTGGACGCGCTGGTGCTCTTGATCGGCGCTGAGATCAACAGCGAGATGGACTTCGCGATTCTGAAGGTGCCGCGCGGTTCCAGGAATTACATGCAGGCCGAGCGGGCGCGGACGAATGGAACCGAAGCAGCGGTGCCGTCGAAGGGAACGGAAGCGGACCTGTGCCTGCCAGACGCCCCGCGGCCGACTCAGGACAGCGCGCCGGTATCGTGACGCCTGCGGAACGGGTTCGGCACGCGATGCCACATCCAGAGCCCGCCTGCGACCGACGCAGCGCCGAGGGTGACCATCAGCGCGATCGGCACACCCAGCGCACGCAGTTCACCTGCATCGCCGGTGGGTTCGAGCCAGCCAACACCGATGTACGCGCCATTGGCGATCAGGCAGAAGCCGCAGAAGAACCGCAGCCACGCCGGCAACGATTTGCGGATGCCCCGCACGACGCCGCAGAGCATCACCGGCAACAGCACGCCCCACACCGGCCCGCCGGCGACGATGAACGTCCGGCTGGCGCCACCCGTGACATCGGTTCTCGAGAACCCCCAGAGCGGCAGGACGACGCGATCGACCGTGCCACCAACGAGCCACGCGTGCAACACGTGCCCCGCCTCGTGCGTCGCCATGAACGCCAGCCACGACGCGTAGATGCCAGCGAGCGTCGCCAGCATCCGCCGAACCAACCACCCGTTGATGGGATGCCGAGATGATCCAGAAGTCACTTCGTGCCCAGGCGGTTCTGCAGTTCGTCGATCAGCTCCTGGTCACCCGTAAACACGCGGTCGTACGGTTCCCACATGCCGGGCACCTCGGAGCGTTCGGAGACGATCTTCACCTTGTAGACCAGCGGCTCGGCTTGGGCGATCGTGCCGATGAAGTAGGTGCGGACCGAGAACTCACCGCGGCCCGGGGTGCGGAAGGTGCGCGTGAGGCCGACGCTGCGCAGGTAGCCGCTGGCCTGGTCCATCTGTTCGAGGTTGGAGTAGCGCGTGGTGACGGAATCGATCATGCGCTGCCACGCCGCCGCCTTGTCGAACTGCTTGTCGACCTGGATGCGCCGCCAGTTGTTGGCGGCGTCGGAGACGGTGGTCTGCGTGTAGGCCTGATCGGGGATGAGGTCGAAGTTGACGTACCCTCGCTTGGCGATCGCACTGCCCGAGGCCACCGTCTGCGACGCGCCGATGTAGCCGACCTTGTTGGCCGACACCTCGTAGAAGCTCTTCTTGCCAAAGTCGAACTTGGCCGGCGTGGGGGTGGTGCCGACGGCGTTGCCATCGACCATCACTGTTGCGCCGGGCGGCGTGCTGCGCACCTGCAGCGTCGTCGGCCCGCACCCGATCGCCAGCACTAACATCGACAACACGACCCCGCAACGCAGCGCAACCATGGCGCCTCCCTTGAACGTAAGATAAGGATGCGAATCCCTCGCGTCGCGCCAGGCCGGCGCGACGGCGATCGATCACTTGCCCGGCTTCAGGTCGGACGGCAGGTCGCCGGCCTTGACCTTCCGCACCGCCGCCGACGACAGCATGACCGTGTCGGCCGTGCGCAGGTCGACGAACGTCACGCTGCCGGAGCTCACCTTGTAGCTGTTGGTATAGTACGGCCGATCGGGCGCGCCCGGCTCGACCACGCGGTAGTACGTCGGCGCGCAGCCCGCGCCGATGCAGATCATCACGCCGCACATCAGTCCCGTCACTCGCTTCATCGAATACCTCGGTGATTTGATGGCCCCAAACGATGCGCCGTCGCAACCCCATTGCGCTCGGCCGGCACAGGTGCTACCCCGACTTCCGGCGATCGCCGTCGTCGGCCCCGCGCGAGTAGAAGTCGAGGTAGAAGTATGACATTTCCTTGCCTGCGATCGTTTTACTCCGATTCAGGCGGAAATGGAATTTTTCCAGAAGTTTCACTGCCGGCAGCGTGCCCACGCTGGTGCCGAGGGCAACCTTCAGGTGGCCGATCTCCTGGCAGAACGCGATCGCGTGCACAAGCAACTTCGACCCGATGCCGCGCCGCTGCGCGTCGGCCCGCACGCGCAGTCGGCGGATCTCGCCGACGCCCTCTTCCAAGTGCTGCACGCCGATCATGCCCACGATCTCACCGACCTCGTTCACGGCGACCCAGAACCCATTGCCGCCATCCACCGCGTAGGCGCGTTCGATGTCGTCGATGTCCAGCCCCGTATCGTTCGCCGCAAGCTTCGCCCCGGCGACCATGCCGTCAAGATAGAGCCGTCTGCACGCCACCTGATCCTGTGGTTGATAAGCACGAATGGTGACGGGAATGTCAGGAAGGTCGGCCACGATCCACATTGTAACAAGGAGCGAACCGATGGGGAGGAAAGTGGGACGGAAATGCGGAGTGCGGATTGGAAAACAAAGCGTCACACTTCAGGCTCCGCTCCATTCCGCACTCATCACTCATCACTCATCACTCATCACTCATCACTCCGCATTTCCCCCTTCACCATCAGCATCATCGGCCAGATCAGCAGCAGCGTGGCGGCCGCGCAGGCGGTGACGCCGACGTTGATCAGCAGGCCCAGCGACTGCACCGCCGGAATGCTCGCGGGCACCATCGAGCCGAAGCCGATGAACGTCGTCGCGCAGCAGGTCAGCAGCGCAGTGGCCAGCGGCGCGAAGTGTTCCTCCAATTCGCGGCGGTCCCTCGATTGCCGCCAGACGGTGGCGACGAAGATGCCGTAGTCGACGTTGATGCCCAATAGCAGCGGCGCCATCACGCTGTTGACCAGGTTCAGCCGCGTGTCGGTGATCGACATGAACGCCAGCACGCAGAGCAGGCTGAGGCAGGTCGGCAGCATCGCCAGCAGCGCCAGCTTCAGCGATCGAAACTGCAGAGCGAGGTAGATGCCGATCGCGCCCAGCGCCGCAGCGATCAGCCGCGGCAGATCGCGCAGCACCGCCGCTTCGACGTTGGCTGAGATGGGCGTCATGCCAGTGATGGTGGCGCCCGGCATGCCGGCCAGTGCCGGGCCGATTGCGCGGAGCGCCGCGTCGCGCGTCTCGCTGCGGTCGAGCGGCTCGCGGAAGAAGAGCACCGTCACCGCTTCGCGAATCGGCCCACCGGCCAGTGCGTCGCGCGGCAGCAGCAGCTGGCCCAGTTCGGGGTACCGCACGAGCGACGCGGCCGTCGGCGCATCGCCCGGCGACAGCAGCTGCGACAGGAACGTGCGATAGCCCGCGAAACCGGCAGGGTCGAACGAACTGGCGGCGATGGCGGTTTGAAAGTCGGCCGTGACGCGGTCGGCCAGTGCTTCGCTCAGCATCGGCTGTCGCTGGGCGACCACGGCGGGATCGGGCACGAGCGACGCCAGCCCGAAGACGCCACTGATGCCCGCCGCCCGCACGGCCGGCGTATCGAGGCGGCGCTGCACGTCGTGCGAGAGACGCACCAGCTCGTCGGCTGAAGGTGCGTTCAAATAAATGACGATCGGGCCCGCAGCGCTCTGCATGCGCGTCGCGATGAACCGCTGGGCATCCAACGGCGGGTTGGGCCGCGGGTGGAG
This sequence comes from Tepidisphaeraceae bacterium, assembly GCA_035998445.1. Classification (NCBI taxonomy): domain Bacteria; kingdom Pseudomonadati; phylum Planctomycetota; class Phycisphaerae; order Tepidisphaerales; family Tepidisphaeraceae; species Tepidisphaeraceae bacterium. The sequence goes on from DASYHQ010000018.1 coordinate 594,193, forward strand.
CGACGTCAGGTCCGCCTCGGACCGGTAAGCCGCCCCACCGACCGCCAGGCACGCCGCCGCCGCCAGCAGCACCAACGATGCGGCAGCGATGAAGGTCCGCGGCCGGTTCGACAGCGCGCCACCCAGCATCGCCGCGACGGGCAGGCGCAGCGTGACGATGCCACTGGTGCCGTTGTCGCGCCACGCCAGCAGCGCCGGCAGCACAACCGTCGCCGCCAGCCACGAGCCGGTAAGGCAGAGCGTGCCGACCATCGCGAAGTCGCGCAGTACCGGCACGGGTGAGATCGCGATCGTGATGAAGCCGATGATCGACGTCAGGCAAGCCGCCACCATCGGCGACAGAAGCCGCCGCGACGTGGCGATCGCGACGGCGGCGCTGTTGGCCTGCCCCTGCCGTCGCGCGAAGTAGGCGATGACGTAGTGGATCGTGTAGTCGATGCCGATGCCACCGAGCGCCCCACCGACAACGGCAGCGAGCGGCGTGATCGTATCGCGGAAGAGGGCGTAGGCGCCGAATCCCCACACGATGCCGCACGCCACCGGCGCGAACGCCAAGATGAACAGTCGCACCGGTCGGCGGTAGAGCAGCGCGAAGAGCACCGCCAATCCGACGACCGTCGACACGACACCGACGATCGAGTCGCGCCGGATCATGGTGGCGCTGTGCGACGCCACCGCGTAGCCACCGGCGATGTCGATGCGCAGCCCGTCGGCGTTGGCCGCCGCTGTCAATCGTCGCACGGCTGCGGTGATGTCGGTGGCAAAGCTGAAGTCACCCGTCGGCTTCACCCCTTCGATGCGGATGAGCAGGCTGCGATTATCGGGCGACAGGAACGCGCCGTTGCTGCCGGGCGTCGCGCCACCGCCACCGCCGCCGCCGCCGCCACCGCCCGGCACGTTCAGAGAGGAGAGCCGTTGCAACAGAAACTCGTACAACCGAAGCGGATCGCGCGCGATCGCCTTGGCCAGTGCCCCGATCGCCGGCCCCGGCGCCGCCAAGGCGGCCTCGTTCTGCGCGATCTGCTCGCGCATGCCCGCGGGCGACAGCCGCTGCATGACGGCCGCAAACTGCTCGTCGTTCAGGTAGTACAGCCCGGCCGGCACGACGACCTTCTCGATGTACTGGCGCTCCTGCGTGCCGGCGCGGTACCGCATACGCGCGATCAACCGCGCGCCATCGGCATCGGTGGCGGCGGTGCGTTGCAAGGCTTCAGCGAACGCGATGAGCGGCTGCGCATCGGGTTGAGCACCTTCAGGCAGCGTCGCCAGCACCAGCAGTTCGTTGGCGACCGGAAACTGGTCCAACACCCGCCCCATCGCCGCTACGGCCGGCTGCGATTCGTCGAGCAATCCCTGGATGCTCGTCTCCGGGCGCAAGCGCAGCATCGACAGGACCGCCGCGATCGTCAGCAGCGCCGCCAGGATCAACGTGGTGCGCGGGAAGCGGGCCGGCCACTCGGTGAGCAGCCTCATGGCAATCGCTCCGCACGCGGCGGAGGTTCGAACGCCGTGGGGGCTGCGACGTTCAGCTCGACGTCGCGCAGTTGAATTACGATCTTACCCGATGCGCTCGTGGCGACGATGCGCCCCGGCCAGACCGTCGGCCCCACCTGGCGGTACCGGTCGAGCGTCAGGCTGAAGTGCTGCGTGCCGTCGCGGTCGGACATGGTGTAACTGCGGGCCGTCAGGGTCGGGCGGTCGATCTCGCCGCGAGTGATGAGCTCCTCGTGCCGCGTCACGATCAGCTTCTGGCCGGTCAACTGCACGCTGCCCCCCGCCTTGTCACCGGCCAGCAGTTGCAGCCACTGGCGGATCGCCCGCCCTGTGCCGGCCGAAGCGCTGCGCACCTGATCGGCCCGCGCATCTTGCCGGGGCAGGAAAAGCCACAAGCCGTCGGGATTCACGGTCAAGTCAAGCACCGCCTGCCCGAACTTATACGCCCGCACGCGCGCCCGATCGGGTGGCCCGAAGACGAACGCCGCGTCGAACTGCACGGTGCCGCCGTTGGGGTCGGTCAGCGTCACCGTGCCCTGGCCCGAGATGTCCTGCACCTGCTCGGCCCGGGCGCGCATGGTGGCGAGCGAGGCGCGCGAGTCCATCAGCGGATAGGTCGGGATGTCCTCCTTCGGCGCCGCGCAGCCGCACGCGAACGCGAGGCAGGCGAGGATGATCGTTCGCAGCATCACGGTGCCTCCAGCAGTTGTCGCTTGATCTTGCCGGCATCGTTGCGCGGCAGCGACCGCGCGAACTCGAACAGCCGTGGCACTTTGTAACTGGCCAGGCGTTCCTTGGTGAAGCGACGCAGTTCGATCACGTCGGGCGGCGTCGCGACATCGCGCGGCACGATGATCGCCTTCAGCCGCTGCACCGTCTCACTTTGCCGTACGGGCACCACGACGCAATCGGCCACCTGCGGATGCTGGCCGAGCACGGCTTCAACCTCCAGCGGGTTCACCTTCAGCCCACCGGTGTCGATGAGCAAGCGCACGCGCCCGGTAATGACAACGTTGCCCGCGGCGGTTAGGTGCCCCAGGTCGCCCGTGCGAAAATGGCCGTCGACCAAGGCCGCGCCCGCCCCCACGTACCCGCGGAACATCGACGGCGCCCGCACGGCGATCTCGCCTTCCTCGCCGGGGGCGACCGACTGGCCGGCGTCGTCCACGTTCAGCACGCGCACCGATACGCCGCGCATCGGTCGTCCCACACTGGCGGGTTCGAACGTCTCGGACGATGGCGACCCGAAGGTGACCGAGCCAATCTCCGTCATGCCATACAATTGGCCGACTCGCACGCCGAAGCGCGACTGGAACCGATCGTACACCGCCCGCGGCAACGGCCCACCAGCCGAGTAGACGACGCGCAGCGACGGCATCGTCAGCGATTCATCCCCCACCGCCGCCAGCATCTCGATCATCGACGGAACCGCCGGCCAAACGGTGATCGGTCCGGCCAGCGCCCGCGTCACCTGCGGCAGATCGAGCCCGTCGCACAGGTGCACCGTGCTGCCCGCCCACAGCGGCGCGAGCAGGCCGTGTTCCAAGCCGTACGAGTGCGACAACGGCACGCACGACAGCACATGATCGCGCCGGCCGAACCCGATCGCCTCGACCATGTTGCGCGCCACCGCGTCCAGCGATGCCGCGGTGCGGTGGACAATCTTAGGCTCGCCGGTGGTGCCGGAACTGGACAGCAGCAGGTCACCCCAATCACCAGCAATCGGGCCGTTCATCTCTTCGTCAAAAACTTCCGGACTTCCGTTCCAGCGATGAACGTCCCAACTGAGGGGCAAGCACTCCTCCATCGCAATTCGCGTGCTGACGTCGGCGACGATCGCCGTCGCTCCGGCGCGCGTGGCCATGTTGCGGAGCTCCGTCATGGTGAGTGCAGGCGCGACGGGCAAAACCCGGGCGCCGCAAGCGAGGATCGCGAGAAACCAAGATGCGAAGTCAACGCGATCGTCGCACCGCAGCATCACGACATCGGTGGCACCAACGCTGGTACACAACTCCACAAAACGCCCGCGCACCTGTCCCAATAGATCTGCGTACGAGATCCACCGCGAGGACTTAAGCTCGACGTACGCGATCCGGCTCGCGGCCGCATGGCATTCGATACGTCGGATGAGCTGAAGGTCGGTCATGGCCTGCATCCACTCATGCATCCCGCGCGACCCCGACGGTACGCGGCTCCGTCACGAGGCGACATCAGGCAGTCACGCCTGCAATGGCCGGCGCGTCGATCTGGGGCAACTGCACCGGCGCCTCGGCCACCAAGCTAAACCGGGCGCGCCGCGGCACCATGGGCACGTAGCGGTTCAGCACCTCGCACACCTCGAACAGCCACATGCGCCAGCGGAGGGCCCACACGGGTTTGGGGAACACCTGGCCTGCCAAGATCGAGATGATCGCGCGGTGCACCTGGTGCGGCCCGGTGCCGTGCAGGAACAGCTCGCGGAACGAATGGCGGTAGTACCGGCGGATCAGCCGCCACAGGACGAACGTGCTGCCCTTCACGAACCGCACGTACGCCGCGTGCGCCTTGGCCGGCGCCATCTGCCCCTTCATCACCGCGATCGCCAGCCGTGCGGCCTCGCAGCCGCCGTTCATGGCCAGCGTGACGCCGGTGGAGAAGATCGGGTCCAAGAATGCACCAGCGTCGCCGATCAGGAAGAACCCCGGCCCCGCGTGCGGCGAACAGGTGTAGCTGAAGTCGGCCAGCACGCGGTTCGTCGGCTCGCCCACCGCGTTGCGCATGCGGTGCCGCACCACCGGGCACCGCGCGACCGCCCACTGCAGCAGGCGGTCCGGCGCGACGTTCAGTTCCTTCACAAAGCTCGGTCGGGTGACGAAGCCGACGCTCGTCTTGGTCTCGGTCAAACCGATGATCCAGAACCAGCCCTCGTCGCACATGATGATCGTCGGGTGGCCGGTGGAGTCGCCGGGCAGGCGTTCGACGTGGTCGAAGTGCTGGAAGTAGGCGACCTTTTGCAAATGCGGGTCGTCGAAGTTCCGCCGTTGGCCCAAATGCCGACCGACCACCGTGCCATGGCCCGACGCGTCCATCAGCACGCGGCCGCTATACGTGCGGTCGGCGGTGGCCACCTCGCAGAAGCCCTCTTCCAGCCGGTTGATCTTCTTCACCGTCACCCCCTCGCACACCTCGGCGCCGGCCAGGCGGGCCTGGTCGATCAGCATCTTGTCGAAGTGTGAGCGTTCGATGTTGAAGACCGGCGAGCCCTCCACCAGCCCGTCGGCGAAGCGGAAGCGCATCGTGTTGTGATCGTTGCCCATGCCGAACTCGGCGCCGAGCTTCGTCAGGTGCGGCAGCTTCTTCAGCTCGTCCTCCAACCCAAGCTCGCGAATGATCGCCATGTTGCGCGGCAAAATCGATTCACCGATGTGGAAGCGCGGGTGATGGTCCTTTTCCAACACGATCACCTTCAGCCCCGCGCGGGCCATGGCGATCGCGGTCGTGCTGCCGCCGGGGCCGCCACCGATGATGACTGCGTCGTACTCGGGAGAAGCGTTCATAGCTCAGTCGATCCTTCGATTGGGGCGTATCCTTCGATTTCCACCAGCAGGTCCGGCCGACACAAATCGGCATGCCACACCTGCACATCGTCGCTGAATGTCTCACGCGACCATTCGGCGATTTGCGACCGATCCTCGGCCCGCGGCACGTATATTCGCACCTGCGCGAGGCGCGACAGGACATCATCCGCATCGCTGCGCGCGACGCCATTGGCGGGCACGGACTTTAACAACGTACGCAGGTGGTCCAGCGTTAGCTCGAACTGCCGCCGCAGCACGCCGGCGTGTCGGGTCTGCTCACCGGTGATGGCGGCGGTGCCGGAGATCAACAGCGCCTGTCGCGGCGCGCGCGTGAGCGTCGCCCGCGCAAAGCAAGGTGGCAATGGGCCGTACCGCGTCGAATAGCGGTACGCCGGCACCTGGTTGGCGTTCTCGATCGGCCGACCGGGCTCGTGCGTTGCCAGGGCGTGGATGACCAGATCATCCCCATCATGCCCCACCCCCGACGCCGCCGGCGCCAGCGAGGCAAGGCTCGGCCCGAACCACCGCGTCATGGCGGCGTGCCGGCCGGCGTTGAAGGTCATGTAGCGGTCGACCGCGTCGCCCATCGGGTCGCCAATACCTGGGACGTGGTTCCACATCCGAACGACGTGCGCGTGCGGGCCTGCGGCAATCGCGCACCGAATAACGTCGTATGCCGAGACGACGCGCGACCGGAACATGTCGGCATCAACGGCGGCGCGGGCGTCGACCACCCGAGCGGTGATCAGCGTGGCGTCGCGACCGGTCCGGATGGTCAACTGGACCGGCGCGGTCGATTGAACAGTCGATTCCGCTAACCCAACCCACGAATCCACCCACATCGGTGGCGCGCACTCGCGCGCCGCACTGACGCGAGCGGGCAGCAGAGGTTGTCGGATCACGTTCTGCATGAGAATTCAGAGTCGATGGCAACGCTTCCGGTCCCTCTCCCGGCACTCCGGGAGAGGCTAGGTGAGGGTGATTTCGATCTGCTGACGACCCTCGTTGTTCGAAATCGCCCTCACCTAGAGCGTGTTATGCACTTTCCAGCTCAGATGCTGGCTTGGGTGCCACGGTTTGGTACTCCAAGCCGTGCCGGTACACGCAGACACGGCTTGGAGTACCAAACCGTGGCACCCAGCGTCGTCACGCCTGCGTTACGGGCCCCCGAAAGCGCCTAACACGCTCTAGCCTCTCTCATGGGTACATGGGAGAGGGACCGGACTTCGCAAGTCTCACCTACATCGTAATCGTTCGCTCGGGCGCCAGCGAGATCGTGGCCGCGGTGGCGTTGCCGTTCCAGTCGGTGCAGAGCGTGGTGAACCGGTCGACGCGCTCGCCGGGCCGCGCGAACGTCAGGTCGCTGTTGATCGGTGGCCGGGCCAGTGTGGGCAGCGAGCGACTGAGCATCGCCGCGGCCATGCCGAGCAACGGGCCGGCGCTGAAGGTTTCGCCGCATAAGTCGTAGGTTGCGCCGATGCGAGCGTTGGGCGCACCGCGCGACAGCGCGTTCGCCTCGATGCGGTCGATCCAGGTGGCGCAGGCGCTGCTGATGACGTGCGGCGCCGTCGGCGACAGCTCCAGCAACCGCGCCAGCGTGCGCGGCAGCAGTTCGCGATCGCCGCTCAGGGCATGGGCGGATTCCATGCGGGCGTAGGGTTGAACACCGCGTGCGCGGGCCGAGTCGGCCGACTCCATCACGAACGAGACCGCCCCACCGGTTGAGTTGAAACCCGTGGTCTCCGTGAACGGCCCGGCCGACACGGCGTGCGTCAGCAGGCCGCATTGTTCGTAGGCCTTGTCGATTGCGACGTGGCCTTCCTCACCGCCGCTGACGATCGTGCGGTCGCAGGCGCCGGTGGCGATGCGCAGCCACGCGAGGCGCAGTGCATCCATGCCGGCGGTGCGGGCTCCGATGATCGTCTGGCAAGCGTTCTTCAATCCCAGCATCAGGCTCAGCTGGGCCGCGCCACCGTTGGGCACGCCTTCAGCGAACAGGACCGGGTTGCCTGCCAGTACGCCCTCGCGAACCACCTGGGCGTAGTAGTCGTTGCAGTAGGTGCCTGAGCCGTGCGTGGTGCCGAGAATGGCGCCGGTGTCGGCCAGCAGGTCGGGCCGGTCGCTCAGTGCTGCATCCCGACACGCCATCGACGCCGCGGCGAGCGTGAACTTCGCGTAGGTGCTCATGCGGCGTACACGCCGGGCGTTCAACAGGTGCTCGTAATCGGCATCAACTAAGGGCGTGCGCTGGCGGTTGTAATGGTCAGCGCGCGTCGCGTGAAAGAAGGCGTCGTTCCCGATGATGCCGGGAAGAAGGACGCCGATGCCCGTGATCCAAACCTCGCGTGTACCGTGCCCATTTAGCCCCCGGCTTGCCGGGGGGGTTTTCTCGATCGTGGTTTCCCCCGGCAAGCCGGGGGCTATGGGGGACTGGGGCGTACCCAGCACGATGCACGTGTTGGCGCCGCCAAAGCCGAGGGACGTATTGAGCGTGGCGTTGATGGTCGCGTTGCGCGCGGCGCCGGTGGTGACGCGCAGGGACGGGTACTCCACATCGTCGGGGCCGATGTTCGCGGTCGCGGGCGCGACGCCGTCGCGCATGGCCATCGCGGATAGGATCAGTTCCGCCGCCCCGGCGCCGCCGAGGGTGTGGCCGAGGTGACTCTTGAAGCAGACGACCGGCACGTCGCTCAGCTTGTCGCCCAGCAGGCTGGAGAGGGCCGCGAACTCGGATGCATCGTTGTCGGGCGTGCCGGTGGCGTGGGCGGCGATCAGGCCGAGTTGGGCCGGTTCCAGCTTCGCGCGGTTCAGGGCCGCACGCATCGCGCGTTGCGCGCCGTCACCGGTCGGATGAGGTTGCGTAAGGTGATGCGCGTCGGCCGACTCGCCGTAGCCCAGTACGGTCGCCTGAACGCTCGCGCCTCGCTTAAGCGCATCGCTGCGACGTTCGAGCACCACGATGCCGTACCCCTCGCCGAGCTTCATCCCCGTGCGCCCGCGGCTGAACGGACGCAGCGGCCCCTCGGCGACCAGCCGCAGCGCGTTGAACCCGGCCCAGGCGTACTCACTGACCGCGTCGTATCCACCGGCCACCACGAGGTCCGCCTGGCCGCTCTCGAGCAGCGTCATTGCCAGCGCGATGCTACCCAGGCTGGACGAACAGGCCGAGCAGGTCGTCGCGGCGCCGCCGGCAAAGCCAAGGCCGGCGGACGCAAGGCGCAGCGTATCGCCGGCGAGGAAGTCGCGCAGCTCCGTGTAGTTTTCGTTACGCAGGAACCGCCCCCCCGCCCGCATGCCGTGCAGCGTGGTGCCGAGCATGAACGCGCAGCGCGTCGCGTCGTACGGCAAGCGATCGCCGTCGATCTTCGCATCCCGCAGCGCAGCCGACAGCGTCCAACGCAGGTAGCGCGCCTCGCGCGGCAGGTCAGGCTCGTAATCGGCCGGCAACGGGGGCGCCTGGCAGCCGTCGCGGCCCGGTGGCAGCGGCGATTCCATATCGACCATCACGCCCGCGCCGCACCGGTTGGCGCGCACGGCGGCCCACGTGTCGGCGACCGATAGGCCGAGCGCCGTCACTAGGCCCATGCCCGTGATGACGATCGGTTCGCTGCTGATCTTCAGGTCAGTCGGCACGTTGCTCATCCTCTGTAAAAGCAGGTTCCAGCACCAGCCACTGTTGTGGGTACTTGGCGATAAACGTCTCGATGCGGTTCGCCAGCGCCCGCAGCGCAACGTCGACCGGATCGCCACCCGCGACGGCGTCGGGGGATTCAACCTCGATCGCCTCGCACAGGTGAACCTCGTACCGCCCGCCCGCGGTTCGCACGACGAAGACAGGGACGATCGGGCTGCCGGTCAGCTGCGCCAGCTTCACGGGCCCGGTGGGCAGCCGCACGCTGCCGTGCAGCAAGGGGACGACTTGCGACCGCTGGCCCGGCATGGCGCGATCGCCTTGCATGACGACGACGCCGTCGGCCAGCAGCGCGTCGCGCAGGCGCACGAGCGACGGCCAGCCGTCGTCGATCGGCGCTTCGTGCACGCCCAGCAGTTGCCGCACGGCGGCGCGCAGGCGCTCGAAGCTGGGGAACGGGTCGCGCTTGAAGACGACGTGCACGTTCGATTCCACGCCGCGCAGCGCAGCCAGTCCCACCTCGAACGCGCCCATGTGAGCCGTCACCAGCACCGCGCCGCGCTTGCGCTGCCGCTGGGCCAGGTAAGCGGGTTCGCCAATGACGCGTTCGATGCGGCTCGCCAGCGATTGCCGCGTCTGCTGCGCGCTGCGGCCGGCGTCGGCGACGAAGTCGTAGAAGTTGGCGACCACGCCGCGCGTGAACCCGCTTTGTTCACTGCGTGACAGGCGCTTGCCGAAGATGCGCAGCGCGTTGGCGCGGGTCGCATCGCGCAACGGCCTGCAGAACAGGATCGCCAGCCGCACGCCGGCCGGGCGAATGAGGCGCAGCAACCACGGCGCGCGGGCGGCGACGAAGAAGAAGGTCCGCAGGGCGTTCGTGACGAGCGCGCTCGGGCCGGTGGCCGCGGCGTCGGGGTGGACGTTGCGCGCGGCGGGCAGGGGCGCGATCGGGATGGCCTGTTCGGTCTGCGTCATCACTGCTGTGGAGCGGGCATCGCATCGCCCACGGGTCGTACGACCTTCGTGCCGGCCGGCGTGTCGAGCATTAGCGCGTCGTCGCTCAGCCCGCGGTCGGGTTGCAGGTTGGAAAATCGAACGAGCGTACGCTCGCCGTCCGGATCGGTCACTTCAAACGCCAGCACCAAGCCACGGTCGGCATCGAGCAGCACGCGCACGAAGCCGACGTATGGCCGCAGCGCCTCCACCGGCTCCAACCGCAACGCCCGCGTGTTGCCGGCGGGCTCGACGGGATCTAGACCCGCGCCGGCGTCGGGCGATAGCGTGAAGTTTTTGCGGATGTCCTGCAGCGCCGGTAACGGCGACGATGCCATCGCGCCCAGGCGACCGTCCACCGGATATTCCTCGACGACCTTCTGCTTCGGATAGTACAGCCGCACCCAGCGCGAGTCGATCGACATGCGGCTCGGCTCGGGCTCGGCCGTCACCCACAACGTGAGCGGCCCCTTCGCCATCACCGTGCCGCGGCTGACCAGTGGCTTGCGCAGCAGTGGCGAGTGCTTCTCCTGCACGAAGTCGGCGGTGAGATCCTGGTGTGCCAGCGCCTTGCGGTCGATCGCATCGAGCTCGGCATCGAACGCCGATGCCGGCGCGGTCGCCGGTGCCGGGGTGCGCGCGGGTTGGGTCGCGTCCTGCGCGTGCGCATGTGACGTGACCGCGACCGACGACAGCAACATTACAAAGAAAAAATGCTTCATCGATGCCCAAACAGTCGACCACCGATCTTGCCGTTTTCGCGGATCGCGAATCACCAATAATACGGAAGAAGGCGCAGAATTACGCGTTTTTACCCAAGCCGCAACGCGACCGATCCTCGCGCCACCACGGTCCCCGCGACCGTCGCGGCGACGTCGCATTGGTGCAGATCGCCCATCTGGCGCGTCACCGTCGCCGACAGGTCGATCGTCGCCGGTGGCGCCACGGGCGATTCGAACCGCACGTCGGCGTGCACCAGCATGCCACCCTGCGTCTTCGAGCCGGCGGCCAGGGCGATGCCGGCGAGCTGGGCAAGGCTTTCGATCAACAGCACGCCCGGCACGATCGGGCGGTTCGGAAAATGACCCGCGAAAAACGGTTCCGACCCATCGACCGTCCATTGCCCCAGCGCGGTCTTCCCCGGCTGCACGTCGGTTACCTTCGACACGTACCGAAACGCCGGCCCGTGCGGCAGCATGGCGAGGTAGTCGACCGGTTGCGCCGCCGCTGTCGATTGCCCCGTCGTCGCCCCACCCGCGGCGCGGTCGCGGCTGTCCTGGATGAACTGGGCCAGGGTGTATACGTCGGCGAACATGGTTCGGCCGACGGCTTCGTTGGGAATCTTGATGCCGAACTGCTTTTCCACGCTGGAGACCAGCAGCAGGATGTCGAGCGAATCGAGGTCCATCTGGCCCCCGATCAGTGGCATGTCGTCGGCGATCGTCGCATTGGGGCCGAGCTTTAAGTCACGCCTTAGGATCAACTTCAGCTGCTCTAGCAAGGCACCGTCCACTGCACGGTTCATCCGCGTCCTCGGTTACGTCAAACTTGATAAACACCAGAGCGGAGCGATCATAAGCCCAACCGCGCCGCCCGCAAGCGAACACGGCCGCCACGATAGAGTCGCCATGCCCACGAAATATTACCGGATCGGTTGCTATCTGTCGGCGTTCATCAAACAGCAATGCATCCGCGAGACCGTGCTCCACCGCGACCGGTTGAACCTGCCCGGCCCGTTCCTGCTGGCCTGCACCCACCTCAGCCACATCGAACCGATGATCATGTCGCCCATGGTCAAGCGGCCGATCCACTGGATGGCGCGAATCGAGTTCTACCGCAACCGTTTCCTGGGCCCGCTGTTACGCAATACCGGCACGTTTTGCGTCAACCGCCAGGGCGTGCCGGTACAGGCCATCCGCACCGCGATCGGATTGGCCAAGGCCGGCAAGATCGTCGGCATCTTCCCCGAAGGCGGCTGCCGCAAGGGCAAGCAGTTGGCGTTTCGCGGTGGCAAGATCAAGGGCGGTACTAGCGCGATCTCGTTGCAGGCGCAGGTGCCGATCATCCCCGTCGCAATCGTCGGCACCGACCGCATGACCGACGTCGAACGCTGGCTGCCCGGCAAGTACGGCCAAGTATGGGTGGCAATCGGTGAACCCATCTACCCGCCACCACGTCCGACACGAACCCAGCGGCGGGCGGCGAGGCATGCGCTGACCGAACAACTAGAGCAGACTTACGTGGCGTTGTATCAGGAGATATTAGAAACGACCGGCCTCACCGACGACTACACCCCATGATCGCGCGGCCACCACCGCAACATTGAAATGCGCCGTACGAACCGACGAACCTTATGAGCGACCCGTTCTACAAAGCCATCCGGTTCAGTGGCCGTCACGTCTTCTGGCTCACCAGCAACAGACGCAGGGTGATCGGCGCCCACCATGCACAGCTGCCCGGCCCGTACATCCTCGCCGCCACGCATGGCAGCCCCTACGACATACCGCTGCTGATCTTGCACACGAAACGAAACTTGGACTTCGTCAGCAGCGCCGAGGTGTTCAAGAACCGGTTCGTCGCGTGGTTCTATGGTTCGATGAATGCCTTCCCGCTCGATCGGTCGCGACCCGACACCTCCGCCGTCCGCATTATCCTCGACCGATTGAAGCGCGGCCGGGCCGTCGCGATGTTCCCGGAAGGCCGCATCTGCAAGGGAAATGCCTCCGTCGTCTTTTCCCGACGAATCCGGCCGGGCATTGGCCGCATCGCGCAACTGGCGAACGTGCCGATCGTGCCGGTGGTGATCGTCAACTCCATCGCCTACTCGCGGGTCATCAACTGGCTGCCGCTGAAGCGGGTCCGTTACGGTTTGATCTACGGCCCGCCCATCGCGCCCGAAGGTGACGCCAAGGCAATCGAACAACAGCTGATCGACGCCTACGTCGCTCTGCACGCCGAGCTGATCGCGCAAATGCCCCCCGCGGCTCGCGATGCGGTATCATCCACCGCGTGAAGTCGCGCGATGAAATCGTTCTGGAGTACGTCGACCAGTTGCCCTACCCGCCCTACCCGGTGCAGGAGGAGGCGCTGTTCGCCTGGGCATCGTGCGACGGTGGCGTGCTGATGTCGGCCCCCACCGGCACGGGCAAAACGCTGGTCGCTGAAGGGGCTTTGTACGAGGCGCTGCACACCGGCAAAGCCGCGTACTACAGCACGCCGCTCATCGCGCTTACCGATCAAAAGTTCCTCGAACTGCAGGACACCGCCGAGCGCTGGGGCTTCGCCCGCGACAGCGTGGGACTCGTCACCGGGCATCGCACGGTCAACCCCGATGCGCCGGTGAAAGTCGTGGTGGCCGAGGTGCTGCTGAACCGCCTGCTGCATCCCGAAGCGTTCGACTTCGCGAACGTGGGCGCGGTGGTGATGGACGAGTTCCACAACTTCAACGACCCGCAGCGCGGCATCGTGTGGGAACTGGCGCTGTCGCTGTTGCCCGGCCACGTACGCGTGATGCTGCTGTCGGCGACGGTCGGAGCCGCCAACGAGTTCGTCAGCTGGATGGCGCGCAGCCTGAACCGGGCGGTGACGCTGGTCGAGGGAACCGAGCGCAAGGTGCCGCTGGTCTTCGAATGGATCGGCGACGAACTGCTGCCCGACTTTATGGAGCGCATCGCCCAAGGCACCGAGGCGCAACGCCGCACGCCCGCGCTCGTGTTTTGCTTCGACCGCAGCATCTGCTGGGACGTGGCGGAGGTGCTGAAGGGAAAGGACCTCTTCGCAGAAGGACAGCGCAAGTTGCTCCTCGATCGCTTGGAGGATTTCGACTTCTCCATCGGCTCCGGCAACAAGCTGCGCACGTTTTTGGCACGCGGCATCGGCATCCACCACGCGGGCCTGCTGCCGCGCTATAGGCGGGTGATCGAGACGCTGTTTCAGGAAAAGCTGCTTCAGGTCTGCGTCTGCACCGAAACGCTCGCTGCGGGCTTGAACCTGCCGGCACGATCGACGGTGCTAAGCACGCTCGTGAAGGGCCCGAAGGACAAGAAGAAGTTGATCGACCCCAGCACCGCCCAGCAGATCTTCGGCCGCGCCGGGCGGCCGCAGTACGACACCGAGGGGCACGTCTTCGCGCTGGCCCACGAAGACGACGTGAAGCTGGCCAAGTGGCAGGTGAAATACGACTCGATCCCCGAGGACACGAAGGACCCCAAGCTGATGGTGGCCAAGAAGGCCCTGATGAAGAAGAAGCCCACGCGGCGCAGCGGCTTCACGTACTGGAACGCCGAGCAATTCGTGAAGCTCCAGACCGCCCCACCGGCGCGCCTGACCAGCCGTGGGCGATTGACCTGGCGCTGGCTGGGCTACCTGCTGGATGCCAACCCCGCCGTCGAGCCGATCCGCGACGTCATCCGCCGGCGGCTGATGGACCAGCCGACGATCGAGGCCGAGATCAAACGGCTGACGAAGATGCTGGTGACGCTCAGCCAACTGAACGTCGTCACGCTCGATCCACCCCCGCCGCTCAGTTGGCAGCAGGCCGTTCAACCGACGGCCGTGCCCGTCGTGTCGACCGCACCCGCAAACGACGATTCGGACGAAGACGACGCGCCTGAAACGAAGTTGGCAGAACCGAAGCAAAACGTCACCGAGCTGATGGGCCGTCTGACGATCGGCGATCAGATGAGCGCCGCCGTCGCCACCGCCAAACCAGTCGCGGGCAAAGGTGGCGCGAAGGTAGGCCCACCACAGCCCGAGCCGTACGAGCCGCGCACCGCCACGCCATCAGACAAGCTGAAGCAGTTGATGGTCTTCCGCGCCGTGCATCCGCTGTACGGCCTGTTCTTAATGGACTACGTCGCCAAGGCCGACGATCGCGAGCTGATCCAGATCCTCGAAAGCCTTTTAGAGATGCCGGGCTCGGTCGCGAAATCGCTGCGCGTGCCGCGGCCCGACGATCTGCCCCCCGGCCCGCTCACGCTTGAAGTGATCGACCCCGCGGTCGTCACGCGTGGGCTGGCGGCGCACGAGGATTTGTATCCACCGCCGCCGCACGAGCAGGAAGATGTGCCGCCGGAGCTGCGCAAGTACCCGATCCCGCTGGCGCAGAAGGTGCGCATGATCTTCGAGGCCGACGTCGACCACGCCGGGGGGTTGTTCGTTACCCCCGTCTGGGCCGCGGGCGACCTCATCGAACATGGCGGCGACTTCGACAAGTTCGTCCGCTCGCGCGAACTGGTGAAGCAGGAAGGCGTGCTCTTCAAGCACCTGCTCCGCATGATCCTCCTCTGCGGCGAGTTCGCCCGCCTTACGCCGCCCGGCGTCGATTCGCGGGACTGGAAGGCCCGTTTGTCGGCCATCGCGGATGTGCTGACCAACGCCTGTCGCACGGTCGATCCGCAGTCGACGGATGAGACGTTGGAAGAGTTGCTGGATGAGTTGTGATTTTGCGAAGAGGGATTGCCCACGAATGGGCACGAAGAAACACGAATAGGAGAAGGAGCCTCCGGTCCCTCTCCCGGTACTCCGGGGGAGGCTAGGTGGGGGTGATTTCGAACTGCTGACGCCTGAGGAAGAACAAACCCCCACCCCAACCCTCCCCCGGCGTACCGGGAGAGGGGGCAAGAGCGATCACGCTCGCTGTAGCACGTCGACGGCCGCCTTCATGTCGGCGATGCGCGTCGCTCCGGCTTCGCGTTCGATGACGAGCGGGCCGCGATAGTCGATCGCCTTTAGCGCATCCAGAAACTTCGTCCAATCCACCGCCCCGCTGCCCACGGGCACTTCCTCGCCCCACGTTTCCCCAGGGCGATCGGAGGGCGTGGCGTCCTTCACGTGCACCTGACCAATGAATCGCCCCAGCGTTCGCACCGCGCTAATCGGGTCGCCGGCGCCGTAGAGGATCATATTCGCGGGGTCGAAGTTGGCCTTCACGTTGGGGCGGTTCAGGTCGGTCAGGAAATGGGCCAGATGGTCGGCCGTCTCCTGGCCGGTCTCGAAGAGCAGTTCCACGCCTTCCGCTGCGAAGGCGTCGGCGACGGTGCGCAGGCGTTTCATCACGACGGCGTACTGCGGCGAATCGCCCGTGGGCAGGAAGCCGGCGTGCATGGAGACGCGCGTGATGCCGAACGCGCTCTTCCCGATCTTCGCTGCACCAATCGCCCGGGCGATGCGCTCGTCGGCCAAGTCGTCGGGCAGAAAGCCGCCCGTCTCACGGATGCGGTCGATGGTCGCGTAGTCCTCGCCGGCGAAGCCGATCATGCCCGATGCGATCGTGATGCCCGCGGCCTTGAACGCCGCCGCGTCGCGCGTGGCCGTCGTCTCATCCTCCACGTAAGGCGACAACCCCAACTGCACGTGCGACAGGCCGACGGCCTTCAGCGCGTCGATGATCTCCCCCGCCGTCGTCGTGCCGAGGGACCAGCTGCAAAGGCCGATGTCGTGTTGGTGGATCTGCATCGCGTCGCTCGTACCCCGGGCCCGGGCGGCCCGCAGCCCATGTTTTGCATTACTCCCTCTCCCGGTACTCCGGGGGAGGGTTGGGGTGGGGGCGCTTTACCCATGCGGAGGATACCACCACCCGATGAAGACCCCCACCCCTGCCCTCCCCCGGAGTACCGGGAGAGGGGGAAGGCGCGTGGTCTCGTCTCCTACGCCCCGCCGCCCTTTGGCACTTCGCTGAACTCCGCGGCGTGGTAGCGTTTCTTCATCCAGCGCACGCCGAACAGATCGAAGATGCCCACGAACGCGCGGTTGCCGAAGCCGTACTTGGCCGTACCGGCGAAGCGATGGCTGTGCTTCACCGGCGTCTCGTACACCTTGTACCCGCGCATCTTCACGAGCGTGGGGAAGTAGCGGTGCGCCCCGCGGAACAGCTTCACGCCCTTGATCGCATGCGCGCGGTAGACCTTCAGTGACGACGCGCTGTCGTTCACCGTCTCTTCGGTCACCCAGTTGCGAATGCGGTTGGCCTGCCGGCTCTGCCACTTGCGGAAGTTGGTGTCCTGCCGGTCCTTCCGCCAGCCGGTGATCATGTCGACCTGGTGCTCGTCGAGCATCGGGATCAGCCGCGGGATTTCTTCGGGATCGTTCTGCAGGTCGGCGTCGATCGTCGCCAGGATCTCGCCGCGTGCCGCGTTGAACCCCGCCTCGAACGCCGCGCTCTGCCCGCCGTTCTTCTTCATGCGCAGCACGCGCAGCCAGGGGTATTTCGCCATCCCCTCCGCCAATAGCGCCGGCGTGCGATCGGTGCTGCCGTCGTCGATGAGGATCACCTCGAACGGCCTGCCCATCGGCGACAGGGCTCCCTCCACGCGCGTGAGCAGCGTGGGGATGTTTTCCTCTTCGTTGTAGGCCGGGATGATCAGGGACAGGTAGGGCGCGGTGTCGTCGCTCATGGGACGGGGAATGATACCGCAATCCCCGCCCCTTCAATAGCCAACGAGCCGGACGCGTGAGCGACGGTTTTCTCACATCCCACGCGCGGTGAAGGTTATTGCAAATGAATGCCGGGGAATCCGTCGCGCGGTGAAGGTTATTGCAAATGAATGCCGGGGAATCCGTCGCTAACGCGTCCGGCTCGTGTGGGTCGTTGGGCGCGCCGCCGCCATGGCCGCCCGCTCGCGCACCTCGGCGAGCGTGGGGATGACGAACAGCGGCGCCACCGGCGCGGGCAGCGCCAGTTGTTTGTGTGGCTGGAACATCGCGACCGGCGCCTCGGCCTTGGCCAACGCCTTAGCCGGCGCCTTCGTGCCGTACATCGCCTCAAGCGCCGCCCGACGCCTGATCTTGTACAGCCGGTTGTAGTCCGGGTTGCGCCGCCGGAACTCTTGCGTCCGCTCGGTGCTGGTCATCGGCGGACGCCGTTGCACGACGAAGGAGGGTGGGCATTCCATACGTTCCCATCATCGGCCCCGCCGAAGAGCGACTTGACGTCAGAATCGGTACAACCCCACCCATTCCCCCGCGGGGCGATAAAAACGACTCACCCTCACTGCCAAACGCCCCGCCGCACCCAATTGGCGAAACGAGAACCCGAGCAGGCGAAACGTGTTCTCGAGCAGGCGAAACGTGTCGTGGTGTTTTCGTTTCGCCGGCTGGTGTTTTCGTTTCGCCTGCTGGTGAATTCGTTTCGCCTGCTGGGGTTCTCGTTTCGCCTGCTGGTGGATTCGTTTCGCCTGCTGGTGAATTCGTTTCGCCTGCTGGGGTTTTCGTTCCGCGTTATGGGGATTTCGTTTTGTCGCAGGGCCCCCTCTCCGGCCGGGTGCCACGGGCGGTACAACAAACGCACCGCGACGAGCCGGACGCGTAAGCGACGGTTTTCTTATACGCCACCCGGGAAAACCGTCGCTTACGCGACGAGCCGGACGCGTAAGCGACGGTTTTCTTATACGCCACGCGGGGAATCCGTCGCTTACGCGTCCGGCTCGTTGGGGCGTTGGGGGGATCGGCCGTCGTAGCGGGACATTGGTGCGCCCTGCTCATCCAGCACGTACGTGATCGCGGCGGTCAGCGACGCTTCGGTGTTGAGCCAGCGCGTGCTGCCGTGCTGCGTCCACCGGTCGCAATCGGGCGGCTCGGCGAACGTCTCGCGCAGGCGACGGCTGGTCCAGGCCTTCAGGTCGGACATCACCCGCTCGGGCCGCGCCGCGGTCGCCGACACGACGATGTGGACGTGATTGGCGCGCACGTGGACGGCGTGCAGATGCCAGCCGCGATGATCGGCGACCTCACGGATCGTGCGCACCGCGACGTCGCGCCGCGGTCCGTCGAGCAAGTAAGGGGGGTGTCGCATCGCTTCGGCCCGCGCTCGTTCGAGCGCCGGATTCGCCGATAGGAATGGCGTGCCGGGCCGGTTGTGCTCGCGGTCGACCGAACCCGCGTCGCGGCCATGGAGCCAGGTACCGTACGTCGTAAACGTGATGAAGTACGCCAGCGGCGCGCCCATGCCCTCAACCTACCACGAGCCCGACGCGTAAGCGACGGATTTCCTCATCGAGCGTACGAGCCGAACGCGTAAGCGACGGATTTCCCCAACGAGCGTACGAGCCGGACGCGTAAGCGACGGATTTCCTCAACGCATTCAAAACGGTTCCATCCGCACGTGGGACATAAAAAATCCGTCGCTTACGCGTCCGGCTCGTTGCTACCTTTGACTTTTCCGCCACATCCTCATAATGACAACCCGTCCTTTTAACCCAAGCGGAGAATTGAAATGCCCACCGGCCAGAAGATCACCATCAGCAACGGCAAACTGAACGTCCCGAACAACCCCGTCCTCCCCTTCATCGAGGGCGACGGCACCGGGCCGGACATCTGGCGGGCGAGCGTGCGCGTGTTCGATGCGGCGGTCGAGAAGGCCTACGGCGGGCAGAAGAAGATCGACTGGCTCGAGGTGTACGCGGGCCAAAAATGCTTCGACAAGTTCGGCACCTGGCTGCACGATGACACCGTGAAGGCGTTCGAGGATTACCTCGTCGGCATCAAGGGCCCGCTAACCACGCCGGTGGGCGGCGGCATTCGCTCGCTGAACGTGGCGCTGCGGCAGATGCTGGACCTTTATGTCTGCCTGCGTCCCGTGCGCTACTTCACCGGCGTGCCCAGCCCCGTGAAGCACCCGGAGAAGGTGGACATGGTGATCTTCCGCGAGAACACGGAAGACATTTATGCGGGCATTGAATACGCCGGCGGCACGCCCGAAGCGCAGAAGATGCTGGACTTCATCGCCAAGGAGTTCCCGAAGGACTTCAAGAAGATCCGCTTCGGCACGAGCGAGGCATCGAAGAAGTGGGCCGATCAGGTGGACGATGCCGAGAGCAAGGTGGAGGTGGGCATCGGCATTAAGCCGGTGAGCCGACTGGGGACCGAGCGGCTGGTGCGCAGCGCGATCCAGTACGCGATCAAGCACAATCGCAAGAGCGTGAACCTTGTCCACAAGGGCAACATCATGAAGTTCACGGAAGGCGGCTTCCGCGACTGGGGCTACGGCATCGCCAAGCGCGAGTTCGGCGCGGTGGAAATCGACGGCGGGCCGTGGTGCAAGCTGCCGAACGGCATCGTCATCAAGGACAGCATCGCCGACATCACGCTGCAGCAAGTACTGACGCGGCCCGAGGAGTTCGACGTCATCGCGACGCTCAACCTGAACGGCGATTACCTGTCCGACGCGCTGGCCGCCCAGGTGGGCGGCATCGGCATCGCGCCCGGCGGCAACGCGAACTACGTGACCGGCCACGCGATCTTCGAGGCCACCCACGGCACGGCTCCGAAGTACGCGGATAAGGACGTGGTGAACCCCGGCTCGGTCATCCTGAGCGGCGTGATGATGTTCGAGTACATGGGCTGGCTGGAAGCCGCCAACCTGATCGTGAAGGGTTTGGAGGCCGCGATCGGCGCCAAGACCGTCACCTACGACTTCGAACGCCTGATGCCCGGCGCGAAGAAGGTCAAGTGCTCGGAATTTGCAGACGAGATGATCAAGCACATGGGATGATTCCGCCGAACTTAGCTCAAAACGCAAAGGGCGGCCGCCGTGGCCGCCCTTTTCCCATTTTCAGCATCAAGAGTTTTAACTGAACAGGTTGACCCCATGATCCCCAACATCAACGACGGTTCCTCCGCCCCGCCACGCTTGCGCTGCTACCTGAACGGTGGCGGGCTGGCTAATCTGCCGTCGTTCTCGACGGTGCCGAAGGGGGAGGGGGACGCGCTGCTGCAGGCGATCAGGGCCGCCGGCTTCGACGGCATGCAGGGTGGGGACGTGGTGGCCTGCAGGCGGCTCGGTTTGGGCATCGCAGGAGATGGCCGGGTCGATTCGCCGGCGGATGCGTTTCGGATCGCGGCCGATAGCAAGGCCAAGGGGCTGGAATGCGCCACCGTCCACGCCGGCACCGGGTTTGAGTCGGACGCGGAGATCGACCGCCTGGTCGGCGCGATCCTTGAGGCGTCGGCGAAGGAGCAGTTTCCGATCTACCTCGAGACCCACCGCGCCACCATCACGCAGGACATCTGGCGAACGGTCGAGCTCGTCAAACGCTTCCCCGAGATCCGCTTCAACGGCGACTTCTCGCACTGGTACACCGGCCACGAGATGGTCTATGGGAACCTGCCGAAGAAGCTTGAGTTCATCCAACCCGTGTTCGATCGCGTGCGGTTCGTTCACGGGCGCATCGGCAACCCCGGCTCGATGCAGGTCGACCTCGGCACGCAGACCTACGGCCCCGCGGTCACGCCTGCCAGCGGCCAGCCGTACATCGATCATTTCCGCCAGATGTGGACGCTGTCGTTCGCGGGCTTTCTGAAGACGGCCAAGCCCGGTGACTACCTTATTTTCGCGCCAGAACTGCTCTTCAGCTCGATCTACTACGCCCGCCTCTTTCCCGGCCCGGACGGCACGCTTCGCGAGGAGGGAGACCGCTGGCAGCAGGCCCAGCTGTACTGCCGCATCGCTCGCGACTGCTTCGAGGCGGCGCGGCAGACGGTGTGAAATAGAAGCGGATCGGATCGGAAATCGCCGTGCTCCCAGATTCGCTATCCCCGCTCGGCGTGATCGTTGCTACTGTCACCGCTCGTGGAAGGTGACCCGGCCGACATCGACGCCTCGTTTTCGCGGAAGCTTCGGCGGACGACTTACTCGCCCGTCATCAGCCTCGCCGTGCTCGTGCTGAGCCTGCTGCTGCTGGTCGGCTTCCTCATGTGGACGTTCGGCAAGGTCAACCACACGAACCGCGTGATCGCCCAAGGGCTGCGTGCCGAGAAGCTGCTGCTCGATCTTCAGGCGGCCACGCGTGGCTTCTACCTCACCGACGACCCGAGCTTTCTCTCGGCCTACGGCAATAGTCGATCGGAACTGCCCGAGGTGCTGGCCGACCTGCGGCGAATGGTGCGCGATAACCCAGCTCAAGCCGAGCGCGCCGTGGAGATCGAGCGCGCATCGCGCGTCTGGCTGGCCTGGACCGCCACCGCGATCGTGCCCAAGGCCGCGGGGCTGACGACCACCGAGCCCACGACGCAGGCCGTGCAGGAGGATCGGGCGCGCTTCGACCACCTCAGTGGCGACATCGCCGCCTTCCTGCGCACCGAATACGAGCTGCGCGACCAGCGCGCCCGGCGGGCGGTGCGGACGGGATGGTGGTCGCTTGGCCTGGCGCTTGCGGCCTCAACCATCGTGGCGCTGCTGCAGTGCCGCGGCATTCGCAGGCAGGTGGAATCGATCACGGCGGCCTATCGCGAGGTGCTGCGACTGGCGCGCGATCGGCGGTTGCGCGCTCAGGAAGTGCTGCAGGAACTGGATCACGAGCTGAAGGCCGTCGGCGACATTCAGCGATCCCTGCTGCCACTGCGCTTGCCCAGCATTCCCGGTTTGGAACTGGCGGCCAGCTACCAGACGAGCCGACGCGCCGGTGGCGATTATTACGACTTCTTCCGCCTGCCACCCGAACACGCCGACGACCCGCGCGTGCGATACGGCATCCTGATCGCCGACGTCAGTGGTCACGGTACGCCCGCGGCGGTGTTGATGGCGGTGACTCATTCGATCGCGCATGGGTTCGAGCGTCCCACGCATCCGCCGAGCGATCTGCTGGAGTTCGTCAACCGTCGGCTGTGCGACAGCTACACCGTCAACACCGGCACGTTCGTCACCGCGTTCTACGCGATCTACGACCCGGAGACGCGCGAGCTGACCTACAGCAGCGCCGGCCACAACCCGCCGCGCCTGCGCCGGGCAGGCAGCGATCGTTTCGAAGAGCTACCCGTCGAGCCAGGCTACCCGCTCGGCGTGGACCGCGACGAACGGTACGCGACCGCCACCCACGTGCTGGCCCCGGGCGACATGCTCGTGCTGTACACCGACGGCATCACCGAGGCCCGCAACGACCGCGACGAACAGCTGGGCGTCCAACGGCTGGACCAGGCGATGCTCGGCGCCTGCTGCGAGCCGAACGAGATGCTCGCCAGCACCCTGGCGTTCGTGCGCGACTTCGGTGGCGAGGTGCCGGAGGACGATCGCACGCTGCTCGTGATGCGCGTCTGCGACTCCCCCTGCGCCGAGGCGACGCACGAGGTGCAGCGGCAGACGATCGTCGTCGACACGCCGATCAATCCACTGGCTGGCCTTCGGGCATAAGTCGGCCGTGGAACGGTCGTGCCGCTCCGAACAACGATGTCTCGCAGGACTGATGAAAATTCGTGCAACATTCAAAAGATTCACCGCGAAGTTTCACGGTGAACATTTCGGTGTTATATTCCGGACAGGTCAGCCAGCGGTCGCGACAAGTTACGACCGCCGTTGCCTGGCTCATTCCGTAAGTACGTGTCGCGCGTCGGTCGGGCAAGCACATCGCTTACGACCGCATCGTCAGATCGTTAGTCGTACAGTGCGTTCGCTGCAAATCGCGAGCTGATCTGGGAGGCATTACATCCGATCAACGGGATGAACGGCCCGTTCACCCGCTTCGCCTATGGTCGTCGCACTATTGCGGCCACAGCAATGGCAGCAATCGCAACTCTGGTGTGAGCAAGCGTTCGGCCTTCTACGCCACCACCGACCCCTACGTGACCTAGCCAGAAATTATGTCCAACGTCATCCGTGCCGCAATTCGAGTTCTAGTGGTATGCGTGGGCATCGTGGTCGCGCTGTGGGTCTGCGCGTGGCTGCTCCGCCCGAACACCAGCGACCGTCCGGTCGCCGTCGCCCCCGAGGTTGCCGCCGAGGCCGAACGTGAGCGGGCGGCGCTGTTCGACCCGAACAACACGCCATCGCTGCACCGGAAGGAGCACGTCGAGCCGACGGGCGAGTCGCCGTTGCTGGCCGACTTGGTGAAAGACGGCAAGCTGCCCCCGCTGAAGGAACGCCTGCCCGACGAACCGACCGTAATGGCGGGCGTCGACGGCATCGGCAAGTACGGCGGCACCTGGCTGCGTCTGGCCAACGGGCCGGAGGACGTCTCGATCATCTCCTACCGGTTGAGCGGCGCGTACCTGGTGCGCTGGTCACCGTTGGGTTACCCGATCGAACCGCACATTGCCAAGTCGCTGGAATCATCGCCGGACAAAAAGGAATGGACCGTCACCCTGCGCAAGGGCATGCGCTGGTCCGATGGCGCCGCCTACACCGCCGACGACATCATGTACTGGTGGGAGGCCGAGGCGAACAACAAGCATCTGAATGCGATCCCACCCACGTGGATGCAGATCGGCGGGAAAGCGGGGCGCGTCGAGAAGCTGAACGAGTACCAGGTGAAGTTCGTCTTCCCCTTGTCCAACGCGTTGTTCGCCGAGACGTTGGCGAGCACGGGCGTGGTCTGCGACACGCCGAAGCACTACCTGAGCCGCTATCACCCCGACCCCGCGATCGGTGATGCCGATCTGATCGCGCGCGACATGGCCGCGTACAAGATGCCGAGCAAGCGGTCGCTGTACGGGTTCATGAAGTCGTGGAACAACCCGGAGCATCCGCGGCACTGGCCGTGGGTGTACCGGTCGTTCAAGGGCAACCCACCGCAGGCGTTCGTGCGCAACCCGTACTACTTCGTGGTCGACACGGCGGGCAACCAGTTGCCGTACGTCGATCGAATGCAGTTCGACGTGCAGGACGGCAAGCTGCTGGCGTTGACGGCCGCCAACGGTGGCGCGTCGATGCAGGGGCGGCACATCCGCTTCGGCGACTACACCGAGTTGATGAGCCGCCGCGAGATCGCCGGCACGCGCGTGCTGCACTGGTACCCTGCCAGCAGCAGCGTGTGGGTGATCAACCCAAACCTGAACCGTCGCGTGGACCCGGCCGAACCGTCGACGAAACACAAGGCCGCGCTGCTGTCCGACAAGCGGTTTCGTCAGGCGATGTCGATCGCGATCGACCGGCAAAAGATCATTCGCGCCGAACAGTCTGGCGTCGGCACGCCGTCGCAAGTCACCCCCCCGCCTGGCTCACCGTTCTACAGCGAACGTCTCGCCAACGCGTTCATCGAATACGATCCCGACCGCGCCCGGGCAATGCTCGACGAGATCGGTTTGACGCAGCGCGACAGCGAGGGCTACCGCACGTTCCCCGATGGCTCGCGGATGACGTTCTACCTCGACTTCACGGCCTACACGGGCATTGGCCCCGCGCAGTTCGTGGTGGACGACTGGGCCAACGTGGGCGTGCGTACGGTGATCCGCGAGCGGGCGCGCCCGCTGTTCTACACCGAAAAAGACGCGATGAACTTCGACTTCAACGTCTGGGGCGCCGAGAGCGAGTACTTCCCGCTGGTCCTCAGTCGTTATTTCATCCCGTACAACACCGAGTCGTTCTACGCGGTCGGCTGGGGCCGCTGGTACCAGCGCGGCGGGTTCTACGGCAACCCGAACGCCAACATCGCCGGTTGCATTCCGGTGCCGCGCGATCACCCGATGTTCGAGTCGATCAGCCTCTTCGAACGGGCGATCCAGACGCCCGACCTGGCGACGCAGAAGCAGCTGATGTCTCGCGTGTTCGAGATTGCGGCCGAGAATACGTGGTCGATCAACATCGCCAGTGCGCCGCCCGTACCGATCGTGGTAAGCAAGGACATGCGCAACGTGCCACGGGTCGCGCTCTGGGGCAACGCCTTCTCCACACCGTCCAACGCGGGCATCGAGACCTACTACTTCGAGAACCCGCGCATGTCGCCCGGTGCGGTCGCCGACGCGCGGGCGTCGATCGTTACGCCCATGCTGCGTCCCGGCAGCGTGAACGCCAGCGGGGCCGCGACGACGGGTTCCACCGTCGGTACGACCGTGCGCTGGCTGATCATCGCCGGTGGCCTGCTACTGCTGACGATGGTCGCGGTGCGGCATCCGTTCATCGGGCGGCGACTGCTGATCATGGTGCCCACGCTGGCGATCATCTCGGTCGTCGTCTTCGCGATCATCCAGATGCCGCCGGGCGACTTCCTGACCACGCGCGTCATGCTGCTGCAGGAAAACGGTGACCCCGCCAACGAGCAGGCGATCGCCGACCTGCGACAGCTGTTCCACTACGACGAACCGCAGTGGAAGCTCTACGCGCGCTGGAGCGGCCTGATGTGGTTTACCACCTTCAACCCCGCCGACCAGGGCCTCTTGCAGGGCAACCTCGGACGATCGATGGAAACCCAGCAGCCGATCAACAACATGGTCGGCGACCGCATCATGCTCACGATCGTCATTTCGCTGGCGACGATCGTCTTCACCTGGCTCATCGCTTTGCCGATCGGCATCTACTCGGCCGTGCGGCAATACTCGCTGGGCGACTACGTGCTGACGCTCGCCGGCTTCGTGGGCATGTGCATTCCGGCGTTCCTGCTGGCGCTGGTGCTGATGGCGATCAGCGGCGTGTCGGGCCTCTTCTCACCCGAGTTCGCGGCACAGCCCGAATGGGACTGGGCCAAGACGCGCGACTTGCTTAAGCACATCTGGATCCCGATCCTCGTGCTGGGCGTCGGCGGCACCGCAGGCATGATCCGCGTGATGCGGGCCAACCTGCTCGACGAGTTGAAACGCCCCTACGTCACCACCGCCATGGCCAAGGGCGTACGGCCGACGAAATTGCTGCTGAAGTACCCCGTTCGCCTGGCGCTCAACCCGTTCATCAGCGGCATCGGTGGGCTGTTTCCACAGTTGATCAGCGGTGGCGCGATCGTGTCGATGGTGCTGGCGCTGCCGATGGTTGGCCCGCTGTTGCTGCAGGCGCTGTTCAACGAAGATATGTACCTCGCCGGCTCGATGTTGATGGTGCTTAGCCTGCTCGGCGTGGTCGGAACGCTCGTCAGCGATTTGCTGTTGCTCTGGCTCGACCCCCGCATTCGCTTTGAAGGAGGCAGCCGATGAGCCTCGCCACGCCCCCCACCCCACCGCCGACCTCCACCCCGATCGCCACCCCGCCGGCCACCGGTCTAGCGACGGCGGCGATCGACCGTAAGAAGGACGTTGCGCGGCTGAGCCAGTGGCAGTTGATCCGCATCAACTTCGCCAAGCACAAGTTGGCCGTCTGGTCGCTGAACCTGCTGGTGTTGCTATACGCCGTGGCGGCGTTCAGCGAGTTCGTCGCGCCGTCGACCTCGCAGCACAGCGACCTCGCCCATCAGTATTGCCCGCCGCAACTGCCGCGCTGGAACTGGGAACACGGCCTGCACGCGCGCGAGATGCGCCAGCACCTGGACCCGGTCACCCTGCGTCGCACTTATACCGAGTCGCCGGATGACGTGATCCCGCTCGGCTTCTTCGTAAAGGGCCAGTCGTACGAGCTTTGGGGCTTGGTCAACGCCGAACGGCATCTTTTCGGGGCCAAGCCCGCGCCCGACGGCACGCCGCGCAACGTTTACTTCATGGGCGCCGACCGCTACGGCCGCGATCTGCTGAGCCGCATCGTGTACGGGGCGCGCATCTCGCTGTCGGTCGGACTGATCGGCATCGCGTTCACGTTCGTGTTCGGCATGGCGATCGGTGGCGTCTCCGGCTACATCGGCGGGCGGGCTGACACGGTCATCCAGCGCGTGATCGAGGTCATCAACGCCTTGCCGCAGCTGCCCCTCTGGATCGCATTGGGCGCGATGATGCCGACCGACTGGTCGCCGTTGACCGGTTACTTTGCGATCACCATCGCGCTGAGCCTGCTCGGCTGGACCGGCCTGGCCCGCGTGGTGCGCGGCAAGATCCTCTCGCTGCGCGAGGAGGACTACGCCATGGCCGCCCGCCTGCTGGGCGCCAGCCATACGCGCATCCTGGCCCGCCACCTGCTGCCGGGCTTTACCAGCCACATCATCGTAGCGCTGAGCCTGAGCGTGCCCGGCATGATCCTCGGCGAAACTTCGCTGAGCTTTCTGGGCCTGGGCCTGCGTCCGCCGATCGTGAGCTGGGGCGTGCTGCTGCAGGATTGCATGGACGTGCAGGCCGTGCGCTACTACCCCTGGCTGTTGACGCCCGTGCTGACGATCGTGGCGACCGTGCTCTGCTTCAACTTCGTCGGCGATGGCCTCCGCGACGCGGCCGACCCTTACGCGTCGCGGTAGAGCGAAGCACTTTGAAGCACGAATGCACGAATCGCACGAAGAGATTGCTGATTTACTATGGCCGACCCAACCGACAACGTCCTTTCCGTTCGCGACCTGCGGGTGGTTTTCAGTGGCATTCAGGGTGAGACGCAGGCGGTGCGCGGCGTCAGCTTCGACCTGCCTCGCGGCAAGACGCTGGCACTGGTCGGTGAGAGCGGGTCGGGCAAGAGCGTCACGAGTTACTCGATCCTGCGCCTCATCCAGCCACCCGGACGGATCGCCGGGGGGCAGATCTTGTTCCGGTCGAAGGACGGCAGCGCGCCGATCGATATTGCGAAGCTGGATGCCAAGAGCGACGCGCTCTACCAGATTCGCGGCGACAAGATCAGCATGATCTTTCAGGAACCGATGACCGCCCTGTCACCCGTGCACACGATCGGCAACCAGGTCACCGAGGCGATCCGCCTGCACCGCAAGGTGACCCAGAAGGAGGCCGACGACATCGCCGCCGACATGCTGACGCGCGTGGGCATCACCGAGGTGCGCCGCCGGCTGAAGCAGTATCCGTTCGAGTTCAGCGGCGGCATGCGGCAGCGCGTGGTCATCGCGATGGCGCTGGTCTGCCGACCGGAAATCCTGATCGCCGACGAGCCGACCACCGCGCTCGACGTCACCGTGCAGGCGCAGATCCTGCGGTTGATCAACGAGCTGCGCGAGCAGCTGAACACGAGCGTGCTGTTCATCACCCACGACCTCGGCGTGGTCGCGCAGGTGGCCGACGAGGTGGCCGTGATGAAGCACGGACGCATCGTCGAACGCGCAGGCGTGCGCGATCTGTTCCGCAACCCGATGCACCCGTACACGAAGCAGTTGCTGGCAGCGGTGTCGCTTGAAAAGCCCGCGGACCCCATATCGCCAGCAGCGTGCGACATCGATTTGCCGCCCATCACCGGTTGGCAGTTCGACGAGCCCGACCACGCCGCCACCCCCGAGTTGCACACGATCGACGGCACGCGGCACCTGCTGCTGTGGCCCACCCAGGAAGTGCAGGAGCGATCGGTATGACGACGATGACCACCCCCGCCGCCCCGCCGCTGCACAGCAACCGCCACGCCGGCGACGACCCGCTGCTGCTGCGCGTACGCAACCTCAGCAAGCACTACGGCAGCGCCAAATCCGGCAACCTGATGAAGGCGCTCGACGACGTCACGTTCAACGTCGCGCGCGGCGAGACACTCGGCATCGTCGGTGAGAGCGGCTCGGGCAAGACCACCTGCGCCCGCGCTGTCCTGCGTGCCGTCGATCCCACCGCTGGCGAGGCGCTTTTCAACAACCGCGGCCGCACGGTCGACCTGGCAAAGCTGTCGCACCGGCAGCTCAAGCCGTTGCGCCAGGAGATGCAGATGGTCTTCCAGGACCCGTTCGCCTCGCTGAACCCCCGCATGACGGTCGGCGACATCATCGCCGAGCCGCTGGTCATCCACGGCATCGGCAGCAAGGCCGAACGGCGCGACCGCGTGGCGGCGATGCTCGAGCGCGTCGGTTTGATTCCCGACCATGCCAGCCGATACCCCCACGCGTTCAGCGGCGGACAGCGGCAGCGCGTCGGCATCGCCCGCGCGCTAATCATGCGTCCCGCCCTGCTCGTGGCCGACGAGGCCGTCAGCGCGCTCGACGTCTGCGTGCGCGCCCGCGTGCTCGAACTGCTGCGCGAGCTGCGGGCCGAGTTCGGCCTGACCATGATGTTCGTCAGCCACGACCTCAGCGTCATCCGCCACATCTGCGACCGCGTAATGGTCATGTACCGCGGCCGTATCATGGAGATGGGCGACGTCGAACAGGTCTTCAACAACCCCCAGCACGCCTACACGAAGGTGCTGCTGTCGGCCATCCCGCACCCCGACCCCGACCGCAAGATGCAGCCGCTGACGGTGGAATCGCTGACGCCCGAACAGCTTCAGCCACTGCCGATGATGGGCTGACGACCTGCGTGCGTTTGCGTTTTACGCGCTGGCGCAATCGCTTGGTCCGGTTATCCCAGTATCATGAAACCCCGCGACGGCATCACCCGGCCCAACTGGTACGACAC
The DNA here is from genome assembly GCA_035998445.1 of Tepidisphaeraceae bacterium. Taxonomy (NCBI): domain Bacteria; kingdom Pseudomonadati; phylum Planctomycetota; class Phycisphaerae; order Tepidisphaerales; family Tepidisphaeraceae; species Tepidisphaeraceae bacterium. Next base: position 623,947 of record DASYHQ010000018.1, read on the forward strand.
CGCCTCCGTCCCGCAGTTCACCCCGCCGCCGCCCGGCGAAACGCACGCCGACGTCGTCATCGTGGGCGCCGGCATCTCCGGCCTGACGACCGCTTACCTGCTCGCCAAAGAGGGCCAGCGCGTGATCGTGCTGGACGAGGGCCCCATCGCCTCCGGCCAGACCGGCCGCACCAGCGCCCACTTGGCCAGCGAGAACGACGACCGTTTCTACGAGATCGAACGAATGTTCGGCGAGGCCGGCGCCAAGGTCGCCTACGAGTCGCACGCGGCCGCGATCGACCTGATCGAACAGATCGCGCGCGACGAGAAAATCGACTGCGACTTTGCGCGCGTGCCCGCGTACCTCTTTTCCCTGCCGACCGACCCGCCGGACATTCTCGAGCGCGAGACCGCCGCCGCCCACCGCGCGGGGCTGACGGATGCTCAGCGGTTCGAGCGCATCACGCTCTGCGGCTACGAGACGGGCCCGTGCATTCGCTTCGGCAACCAGGGGCGATTTCACCCGCTGAAGTACATCGCCGGTTTAGCTCAGGCGGCCGAGCGACTTGGGGTGCAGATCTACACCGGTTGCCGCGTGACCGACGTCAGCGGCGCCAACCCGTCCAAGGGCGAGCCGGTGCGTGCCACGATCGACACCGGTGGCCCCACCGTCACCGCCAACGCCGCCGTCGTCGCCACCAACACGCCATCGCCCATCAACGACTGGCTCGGCATCTACACGAAGCAAGCCGCCTACCGCACCTACATGGTCGGCCTGCGCGTTCGCCGCGGCCTGATCGACGACGCGCTCTACTGGGACACCGGCGACCCCTACCACTACGTTCGCCTGCAGGGCCAGGGCATCGACGACGACTACGACGTGCTGCTGGTGGGCGGCGAGGACCACAAGACGGGCCAGATGCCGCCGGGCGCCATTCCATTCAAGAAACTGGAGGACTGGGCGCGCGAGAAGTTCCCGATGGTCGAAGACGTCGTCTACCGCTGGTCCGGCCAGGTGCAGGAGCCGAGCGATGCGCTCGGCTACATCGGACGTGCGCCGACGAAGGGGCAGAACGTCTTCGTCATCACCGGCGACAGCGGCATGGGCCTCACCCACGGCACGCTCGGCGCCAAACTCGTCACCGACCTCATTCGCGGCCGCGAGAACCCGTGGACGGAGACCTACGACCCCACGCGCAAGCCCACCCACAGCCTCGGCGAATACGTCAGCGAGAACCTGAACACCGCCGCCCAATACGTCGACCTGGTCACCGGTAGCGATGTGCCGAACGAGGAAGCAATCGCGCCCAACAGCGGCGCCGTGATGCGCGACGGCCTGTCGAAGACGGCCGTCCATCGCGACAACCTTGGACAGATCCATAAGTGCTCGGCACTCTGCACGCACCTGAAGGGCGTCGTCCAGTGGAACGAGATCGAGCAAACCTGGGACTGCCCCGCCCACGGCAGCCGATTCGACCCGAAGGGGAAAGTCGTCATGGGCCCAGCGGTGGATGATCTGCCGAAGGCATAGAGACAGCTATCAAACCTGTTCTCTTTGAGAAGATGAATTGGGTTTGGAACCACTGCCAGCCCGTCACCGGGCCGCGTGCAGGAAGTGAACGCGCCAGGCACTCTCTGATGGATCGCGCGCTGGCGTAAAGCATGTCATCCCGAGGGGAGCCTTGGCGACCTGAGGGATCTCCCACGGCCGTGAATCGCTCGTCGTTCGAGATCCCTCAGGTCGCCTTAGGCTCCCTTCGGGATGACAATCACCCAAATGGGCATTCGCTTTGATCCGACAGTCAGTACCTAACGTGCGCCGACCGTCCGAGCTGTCGATAAATCAACGACTCCCAGCACCTACGCCGCCACAACGGCCGGCTGGTAGCCACCGTTGGCGATGTAGGCCTTCAACGCGTCCAGCACCGTCGGGCAGATGCCGCCGCTGAGGGCGTTGCGGTTGAGGATGTCCATCACCACGTCATCCGCCAAATCCGGGCGGTACGGCCGTTTGGCGGTTAGCGCTTCGAACATATCCGCCACCGCCAGAATACGGTCGGCGGTCGATAGCTGGCTGGCGGTCAGCCCGCGGTGATAACCGGTCCCATCCAGCCGCTCGTGATGCGCCGCGGCCAGCGATGCCAGATGGCGGAAGCCGGCGACCTGCTGCAGGATGTGGAAGGTGTAGCCGGTGTGCTTGCGCATCAGCACGGTCTCCTCGGCCGTCAGCTTCGCAGGCTTGTCCAGGATCAAGTTCGACACGCCGAGCTTCCCCACGTCGTGCAGCAGCCCCGCCCGTCGGATGTCGCGCGTCTCGTTGGCGGTCATCCCCATCGTGGTCGCCAGCCCGGTGGCGATCTTGCTGACGCCTTCCGAATGCCGGAACGTCCACGGGCTCTTAGCGTCGATGACCTGTGCGAACCCGTACGCGATGCGGTCGAGCGTCGGCTCGTCCACTGCCAGCGTCTGCTCCGCAGGCTCGAACGCCGTCACGGCACCGCTGATGTCCTCGCGCGCGAACGTGCGCCAGAACGTCTCGTCATTCCGAAACGCATCCATCGCGTCGACCAACTCAGGATCGAACCATGTGCCCCGCCGGGCGTGGGCCATATCGTACGCGGCGTCAATTCCGTGGGAGGTCGCAAACACCTCGACGGTCTGCGACAGACCCAGGATGCGCGCCAACAGCGGGATCGCGTCGCCGCGCAGTCCGTCCGGGTGCCCGCGGCCATCCCAATGCTCATCGAGTGCGCGAATCGCGACGGCGGTGGCGTCGGGCAGGTGCAGGTCTCGTGCAATCTTGGCGCCGCGCTCGCAGCGCATCTCGATCAGCTCGCGCCCGATGTTCAGCCCCGCCATCGCGACCTTCGTCAGCTGCGTCGCCTTCTGCAGGATCGATCCGCCCGGCGCCACGTTGCGCGCGATGTACCCCAGCCGTGGGCCGACGCTGGCGATGTCGACGGTCTTCGACGCCATCTTGGTCACGTGATCGTCGGCCCCGAACAGGTAGCACATCTTCGACGCGTTGGTCGAACAGCCCAGGTCCTTCAGCAGCAGCCCGTAGAACAACGCCGAGCTCTCCGCCACTGGCAGCCGAAGCTGTTGCGCGATTCGCATGCCAAACAGGCAACTGCGACTGGCGTGCCCCTGCGGCTGCCCGCCGGTCAGGTCGAGCGCGTACGAGAGCGACGCGATGACCTCCGACAGGCGAATCAGCGTGGGATCGGCTTCCTGCAGCAATGCTTCGATGGGTACGGCGTTCATCGCGTTGCGCTCCTGTCGAACCGGTCGCGCAGCGCGTCCGGTAATAGCGGAGACGCTCGAGACGTTGGCCCTAGACCTGAAATCGACTGGCCATGAGGGTGACGCGATACAGCGGTCGCCTTTTCGCCCCTGAAGGTGCCAAACCGGCACGCGACGCGGCAGGATGTACCGGCTATGCCGGGCGTGCGCCTTTTAGGCTGGCGGACAGAACCCTGTCGACTCGCGCGCACTTGTCAATCCGAAGGGAGCCTAACGGCTACGAGACAAAACCTCGGCGCACTTCCAAAGCTGTCATCCCGAGGGGAGCGGTGGCGACCCGAGGGATCTCCCAATCTCCGGCGACGTCAGACAGATGAGATCCCTCAGGTCGCTACCGCTCCCTTCGGGATGACATCGGTGAATAGTCTCGCGACAGGGCTCCGTCCGCTAGCCTTATGGCGACCTGCGAAATCTCGAAACACGGAGGGTTCTCGGCCTTGGGAAATGGGTCAGGTCGCCAAGGCTCCCATCGGGATGACACGTTTTGATCAGTGCAGGGGCTTTGTCCGCCAACCTTCAGGCACGTTCGTTGTTCCGCACCGCGGCCTGATCCGTCAGCCGACCCAGCACCGATCGCGAGAGCGGGGTCTCGGCGTCGCGGCCCTTCACGGGGCGGTCGCCGGTGGCGTCGATGGGGTCGGGCAGGGCGCGGTTCATCAGGTCGCCGGCGAACGCGGCGAAGTTGGGGAACAGCTGTTGGACGGTCGCCCCGAGTTTGGCCGACAGCGTGAGCGTGAGGTCGGCGTCGCCGTGGACCAGCGCGTCGATGATGTTCGACGCGGCGCGTTCTGCCGACATGCTGGTGAACGGTAGCGAATCACTGATCTTGAACCACGCGTACTCCGCCGGCGCATTGCCACGCACCGTCACGTTGCGCGGGCTGCCGGTGCGCACCAGGCCGGGGTGCACGGTCGTCACGAGGATGTTCTCGCGGGCCAGCTCGTTGCGCATGGCGCGCGAGTAGCCGGTCAGCGCATGCTTGCCCGCGACGTACGACGCCATGTGTGGCGCTGGTATTAAGCCACCGATCGAGCTGATGTTCACGATTCGGCCTCCGCCGTTGGCGCGCATGTCGGGCAGCACCAGCTCGGTCAGCCGATACGCGGCCCAGAACGTGGTGTCGAGCATCGTGCGGTAGTCGGCCTCCTGCTGGTGCGCCGCCGGGGCCACGATCAGCTGCGATGCGTTGTTGATCAGCACGTCGATGGAACCCAGTTCGTTCCGCACGCGATCGACCAGGTTGGCCAACTGCTCCGGCACTGCGACGTCGCACGGCACCGCGAGTACTGCCGGCGCCACGGCCGACAGTTCCGCCTCCGCGCGCGACAGTTCATCCGCATCGCGCGCGCAGATTGCCAGCTTCGCGCCGCGCTCGGCCAGTTGGCGGGCCATCACCAGCCCCAGGCCGCGCGAGCCACCGGTGATCAGCACGACCTTGCCGTCCAAATCGAGCCGCCGCCCGCGCCGGGCCAGGAGCTTGGCCCCTTCCGCCGCGATCGCGGCGGCGCCGAGCGTGATGACGGCAGATCGCAGGAAGGAAGACGAGGAAGCGTTGTGGTGGCGTCGCATACTTGAACTCCGTTTCGGCCGCCGGGTCATGGGTGACGCTCTGGCCCCTCTCCCATGTACCCATGGGAGAGGTTAGGTGAGGGTGATTTGAACTACTGACGATTCAGTCAGTTCGAAGTCACCCTCACCCAAACCTCTCCCGGCGTACCTAGAGAGGGACCGGATCGCCCCGATGGGCGTCGTAAACACCGGGCACGTCGATCAGCATCTTGAGGCGCTTCCCACTCGGGGGGAACGGAGGATTTTCGCGCAGCGCCGAACCCCTTTGATTTCAGATTTTGCCGCACGTTCTCCCACCGCTCGTGACTAATCGCCGCCGTGCCGTCACAATCTCCGCCCATGGCGGTCAGTCAGGCGACGCAGCAGCAGCAGGCAACGGGGTTCGATCCGGACGTTTACCGAATGTCCGTCGGCGAGCACCTCGACGAGTTGCGCTCGCGCCTGATCAAGAGCTTGGTCGGCTTCATCATCGCGCTGGCGGTCTGCCTGTTCTTCGGCGCGACGGTGGTCAGCATCTTCTGCAAGCCGTTGATCGACGTGCTGCTGTCGCGCAACCTGAACGCGCAGCTGTTTTACAACAACGTCGCCGACGGGTTCGGGGTGTTCATCCAGATCAGCCTGATCTGCGCCGCGGTGCTGGCGTCGCCGATCATCGTCTACCAGCTCTGGCAGTTCGTGGCGGCCGGGCTGTACGCGCACGAGCGCAAGTACGTCACGCGCTACATGCCGCTGAGCATCGGGCTGCTGGTGAGCGGCATGGCGTTCGTCTACCTGTTCGTGCTGCCGTGGACGCTGCTGTTCTTCATCGAGTTCGGCAACGGCATTCCGCTGCCCGACGTCTACGCCACCGGCCAACGCGACGCCACCACGCAACCGATCGACGCGGCCTTCCCGTCGCCACCGGTGTTGGATGGTGACCCGATCAACCCACAGCGCGGCTGGATGTGGTTCAACGTTGCCGAGAGCCGCTTGAAGCTGTTCGTGGCGGCCGGCGACGTGCGCGTGATCCCGTTCGGGTCGAACAAGCTGCTGTCGCCGATGATCACGCTGCCGGACTACATCGACCTGGTGCTGGGGATGCTGCTGGCGTTCGGGCTGAGCTTCCAGTTGCCGCTGGTGGTGCTGGCGCTGGCCCGCATGGGCATCATCGAAGTGGCCTCGATGAAGTCGGCCCGCAGCTACGTCTACTTCGGCCTGGTGATCGCCGCGGCGGCGATCACGCCGGGGTCGGACCTGCCGAGTTTGATCGGGCTGACGGTGCCGTTGATCCTGCTGTACGAACTGGGGTTGTGGCTCGCCGTGCGGGGCGAGGCGAAGGCGGCAAGAGACGCATGATGGACTTGCCGGGGACGCAGTTGCAATGCGACTGAATGTGCCGCCGGTGGTATCCAGCCTTATCGGTTAAAGCCGCTAGAGCAACGAACCTATTCCTGTAGAGCTTGTTCTCTGGGTGCCACGGTTTGGTACTCCAAGCCGTGCTGTAGGGTTGACGCAGCCGACACGGCTTGGAGTACCAAACCGTGGCACCCAAACGCTACGGCGAGGCGTCCTCTACTGGAGAACATTTCCATTTCAGCTGTAGCGGGTGCAGGGCACGTTGTTATCCCGATGAGAGCCTTGGCGACCTGAACTACGCCGACGTACCGAGCGCTTACTTCGTACCGATCCCTCAGGTCGCTATCGCTCGCTTCGGGATGACAGTGCCTTGGCCCGCTACGAATGAAGTGAAAGTGCTCTAACGGCTTCTACATCCGTTCCTGATCCGGCCGCAGCGCCTTCGGCGGCTGCAGGATTTCGGTCAGGATGAACTGCTGCCGCAGCGTGCTGGGCTTCATCCACTGCTGAATGCTCGCGGCCGTCGCGGCGGCGGGACGGGCGGCAATGGGCTGCACGGCCTCGATCGGAGGCGTGCTCACGCGAAGCGGGGCGGCCGGTTCTTCAAAGACCTGCACCGGGCGCGCGGCCGGCTTCTTTTTCTTCTGCACCTTCTTGGGCAATTGCGGTGGCAACGGTGTGCGACGGGCAGACTGCGGTTGCGGCCGTTGCTGGCGCTGCTGCTGTTGCCGCTGCGGGGGCACGGGCATCGGCATGGGGTTGGGCAGTTGCCGCAGGATTGCGTCCGGCAACGGCGGTGGCCGTTGCGCGGTTGGCTGCTGGCGACCGAGATGTTCCTCGACCTCCATCTGCTGGCGCCGCTGGCGGTCCTTGCTCTTGTTCACCGCCGACATGATCGCGCTGATGATCCAGATCAACACGAAGATGATCGGGAAAATGAACCGGCCGATGTTGTCGTCATTGGCCTGGGCGAGGAAGTATGGAAGCATGGAGATCCTCGATTTACATGAACGCGGTCCGACGCACCAGGTCCTAACTGCGAACCCGGAATCGTCAGACACAGCTCGGCCAACCGCGCCGGAATTTTACGCCCGCGGACCGGCGTCGGGCTTGGCGATGCTCTCGCGCATGCTCGTGTCGGCCTGCACGTTGCGCAGCTTGTAATAATCCATCACGCCCAGGTTGCCGCTGCGGAACGCCTCGGCCATCGCGCGGGGAATTTCCGCCTCAGCCAGCACCACCACCGCGCGGTTCTCGGCGACCTTAGCGACGTTCTCCTGCTCGAGCGCGATCGCCATCGCGCGGCGTTTTTCGGCCTCCGCCTGGAAGCGACGCTTGTCCGATTCCGCCTGGTCGGCCTGCAGCTTGGCGCCGACGTTTTCACCGACGTCGATGTCGGCGATGTCGATCGACAGGATCTCGAAGGCCGTGTTGGCGTCCAGGCCCTTCACGAGCACGGCCTTGGAGATGTGGTCGGGGTTCTCCAGCACGTCCTTATAGTCGCGGGCCGAGCCGATGGCCGTCACGATGCCTTCACCCACGCGGGCGATGATCGTCTCTTCGGTGGCGCCACCGACGAGGCTCTTGATGTTGGTGCGTACGGTCACGCGGGCCTTCACCTTCAGCTGAATGCCATCCTTGGCGACGGCGTCGATCGTGTGGCGGCCGAGCGAGGCGTTGGGCACGTCGATCACCTTCGGGTTCACGCTCGTCTGCACGGCTTCGAGGATGTCGCGGCCGGCGAGGTCGATCGCGGTGCTGGTCTTCCAGGGCAGATCGATGTTGGCCTTGTTGGCGGCGATCATCGCATTGATGACGCGCTGCACGTCACCGCCGGCCAGCACGTGCGATTCCATCTCCGGCGTGCTGACGTTGATGCCCGCCCGGCTCGCCTGAATGCGGCTGTTGACGATCGCCGTCGGGTTCACCGCCCGCACGCGCATGCCGATCAGGTCCAGCAGGCTCACCGACGCGCCGCTGACCAGCGCGCGAACGTACAGGCCAACGAATTGGCCGATGATCGCCAGGAAGACGAGCACGACGATGACGACGACGATGAGAATGCCGATGACGAGTGGGTCCATGAGGGTTCCTTAAAATAGACGCAAAGCAGGCTGAAATACGTGCTAATAACGACAAATAGCCAGCTATACCGCCACCACAATGGGACGGTTGTTTTCGATCGAAACGACGCGCACTTTCGTGGCCGCGGTGATGATGCCGAACTCGCTGGCGACCTCGAGGCGTTGGCCGTCGAACTCGGCGGTGCCGGTGGGGCGCAGTTCACTGACGGCAATGCCGGCCTGCCCCACCGCCACGCGCGGGCGGGCGACGCTGGCGTCGACCGGTTGCAGCACCATGTGCCGCCCCACCGGGCTGCGCGGCCAGTACTTCACGAACGCGCTCCACAGCAGCGGCGTGATGGCCAGCGTGAACAACAGCGCCCCCACGCCCAGCCATTGGTTGATCCAGAAGCACGCGCCGATCGCCACCAGCAGGCACGCCGACGCCAGCACGCCCAATAGGCCGTGCGAGGGCAGCGCCAGTTCCAGTGCCGTTAGCACCAGTGCCGCGGCCAGCATGACAAAGATAAAGAACGCCACGTTCATGCCGTCCCTCCCACCGGCCGCACGACGACCCGGTTGCCGCCCACCTCGTGCACGGCGATCGCCGAGCCGGCCGACACGAAACCACTGTCGCTGACGACGTTCACCGTGCGTTCGGTGCCGACGGCGTCATCGTGAAACTTCGCCACGCCACCGGGCCGCAGGTCGCTGACGGCGTAGCCCCGCGCCGCGATGGTGGGCCAGGCGGTGGCATCATTACCAAGCGTCGGATTCGTACCCATCACGCCACCACCACCGGCGACGTCCGTCAGGATCAACCGGCTGAAGTACGGCATGCGCGGCAGGAACCGGCGCATCCAGAACGATAGCCCGATCGACGCCAGCATCGCCCCCACGATCGCCATCAGCCCCGTCTGCACCGCCTGCCACGTGCCGGCCAGCGATGGGATGAAGATCGGCGCGCTTCCCGGTTCCAACGGTACGAAGGTCATCAGTAAGCCGCACAACACCAGCACCAGCCCCGTGATGCCCGGAATGCCGAACCCGGGGATCACGAAAATCTCCATCGCGATCAACACCAGCCCCAGCAGGATCGCGATCACCTCCCACCACTGCGCGTAGCCGGTGAGCAACGGCACGACCAACAGCGACGACAGGCAAATCGCGGCGACCGCCTCGGGGCCACCGGTGCCGGGCGTGTTCAGGGCGGCGTACAGCGACAGCATGAGCACGACCATCAGCACGCCGCGCAACGCGTCACTGCTGAGCCAGCCCATCACCTTCTCACCAAACGCCGGTTGCAGCGTCGCGATGACGGTGAGGTTGCGGTCGGCCACCATCGCCGGGATCGACGGGTAAACCGCCTTGGCCAGCCCAAGCTTGGCAGCGAGGTCAGTGCCGACGGTCAGCAGCGTGTCGGCGGCGTCGACCGGCACGGGGACGCCCGGCACGTCGGTCCAGCCCGCGTCCTTCAAGCTCTTGTATTCGTCGGGCCCGACGAACTTTCGCTGCCCTTGGCCGTTCTCGACCCAGTACACCGCCCGGCCGACCGAGACCATCGCCTCGGCCAGCAGCGGCTCGTATCCGTTGCGGATGGCCGAGTCGTAAAAGTCGGCCAGAATCGGGCTTTCGGCTTTGGCACGCTCGGCGGCGGGCAGAGGCTGCATGCCGCCCCCACCGCCCATGGCGATGGGGGCCGAATCACCGATCATCGCGCCGGGCGCCATCACCAGTTCGTCCGCCGCCATCGCGATCATCACGCCGGCGCTGATCGCCTTTTCGGAGACGAACGCGATCGTGTGCAAATCGTTCTGCTGTTTTAGGAACCGCGAGATGTCCAGCGCCGCCGTCACCGCGCCACCGTAGGTGTCGACTTCCAAGATGACGGTGTGCGCGCCCAGTTCGCGCGCTTCCTCGAAGCGCTTCTTGAGCGTGTCGCGATTGTAGTTGTCGACCGTGCCGCTCAGGCCGATGACCACCGCCGACCGTTCGACCGGCGCCGTTGTCGCCGGCATCGTGGTGGCGGCCGGTGATGTGGCCGCGGGCGCGGTCTGCGCGACCGCGTGGCGCCCGAAGCAGAACAACATCAGCACGAGGATGGCGAAGCACGCGTTTCGCATGACTTTATTGTAGGCGATCGCGGAGCCCTAGCGAAACGTCGCGTCCGCTATAACCGGCCGGCTTTATTGGAATTCGATTCCACCGGCGGCGTTTGCGCCGGTTCCCTTTTCGTGCGGCGTCGCTACATTGGCCCGCGGCACCCGATCAGGAGCAACATGGCCAGCATCAATGATTTCCCCGCCCGCGGCAAGGTGATCGCCGCCGCGCCCGACCGCGTCACCTTCATGCCCACCGGCACCAACTACGAAATGCACCTCGCTACCGGTGGCGTCGCCTACGCGGGCCCGCTGAACGTGCCGGTGTCGGCGATCATTCGAGTGGAGGCGCGCAAGCTCTGGACGGTGCCGAGCGGTGGTGGTTTCGTGTCGCCCATCTTCGGGCCACCCAAGAGCATCCAGGGGCGCGTGAGGCACGTCGGCGCCAGCGAGATGGTGGTGACGGCCGGCACGAATTTCGTCGTCTCGCTGCCGGGCAAGGAACATGCCTTCGACCTGAGCAGTGGTGACGTGGGCGTTGGCGCGCTGGTGAATATCGTCGCGCTGCCGGGCGCCCGGTTCGAATGGGTGCAAACGCCGGGGGCAACCACGACGGCGCAACCAGTGGTAGCGACACCGGCGGCAACGGATTCGACCGTCACAATCACCAAGATTGTCACGCCGGCGGGCACCACGACGGTGTCGGCGGAGTAGTTCATCGTGGCGATCCTTCGCGTCAACCAACTCGATCCCGCCACCGCCGACGGTGTCGCTGGCTGGAGCAATGGGCTGGGGCAGCTCCAGGTGAGCATGCCGAGCGAGCTCCACGCGTTCGAGCTGCGCATCGTCGCCCAGGAAGGTAACAGCAACGGCACCGAGGCCGACCAACGCCACCGCTTGCGCCAATTGATTATCGCGGCCGCGGCGGGGCTGATGCCGAATGGTCATCACCTCGTGCTACGGCTGGACGGCCCGCTGATCGAGATCGCCAGCGCGTTGGCATGGGCGATTGATCGGCCGCTGGGCATGTCACCGGTTCGGCGGTTCGATACGACGGCCCCTTCGCCGATCGTCAGCCTGCGCGTCGCCGACGAGCCCGCCGGCCTCAGCGGCTTGTTCGACGCCGTCGGTCCCGCTTTGGGGCGCAGCGTGCGATTGCGACTGTTCGCAGTGCCGCTGGGCATCGTGGGACCGCTGCTGGACATGGACGAGCTCGACGACGAGCGCTGGCCGGAAGTGCTGGAAAAGGCCGACTCCACGATTGACACGATCGCCGGCCTCGGCGGCCTGATCGCCTTCACCCATCAGTCGGCCGACACGGTAACCAGTGCCCTGGCCTCGCGGTTATCCCGATAACCTCGTTCTTACCGCTTTAGCGGCCAGTCTTCGCACGCCCCGCCAACCCAAATTTCCAGTCGACCCATCGCGACGGTTGGCAAACGCGCGTCAACCGGCTTACCATCGGCCCATCCCATGATTTCGTTCCCATGCACGGTTTGCCGCTCACCCTTGCAGGCCGAGGACCATCAGGCGGAACAGCTGGTGCGTTGTCCGAGCTGCCGCACCGCCATCCGCGTGCCCAAACCGGAAGCGGTCACAGCGGCGTCGAGCGCGCGTTCGATGGCGGGCGCTCCGTCGCGCAACCGTCCGCCGATCGCCCCAACCACGCCACCCCTGACCGCCGGTTCGCGGGCCAGTGGCAAGCGGTATGGGTTTAACTGTGCCCACTGCTCCAGCCGACTTGAAGCGACCGAGGCCCAGGCCGCGCAGGAAGGCAGTTGCCCAACGTGCGGCAACACCATCACGATTCCGATCCTCGACCGTTACGGCCGACTGATCGACCCGATCACCCGGCAGATCATCAAGCAGGACCCCCACCCGGTTCACGCCTACGCCGCTGCCGGTGATCGGGCGCCGCGCATCGTGCGGAAGGAGAAGGGGCAGTTCATCATCTGCCCCCGCTGCGCCGCCCAGAGCGCCATCACCGCCAACAACTGCAAGAGCTGCGGCATGCCGTTCACGATGGAAGGCACCACGCTGGAAGCCTCCGGCAGCAGCAACGGGTTCTGCGTCGCCGCGCTCGTGCTCGGCATCATCGGCATCCCGGCCTACTGCGCGGTCTTCCCGCCGGCGCTGGCGATCATCTTCGGCGTGATCGGCTTCAATCAGGTGGTCCGCGGTGGTGAGGGGGCCAGCGGCAAAGGCATGGCGATCGCCGGAATTATTCTGGGCATCATCGGTGGCGCGATCGCGGTGCTGACACGGTTGTAGGACGGGCGCGGCTGATGGTGCGGTCGACCATTCCGCTCGCCTGAAAAATGTGTCTTCCCGATGGGAGCCTTGGCGACCTGAGGGATCTCGGCTCGACGAGCGTTCACGTCATTGGGAGATCCCCTCAGGTCGCTAAAGGCTAATGTACTAAACCTAATGTCATCCCGAGGGGAGCGGTAGCGACCTGAGGGATCTCAAATGTCGGACAGTGCTAGCCATGAGAGATCCCTCGGGTCGCTACCGCTCCCCTCGGGATGACAAGTTTGCTTTTCGCGCAGAGGTTTTGTCCGCTGGCATTTAGGCTCCGCTCGGGATGACAACTCGCCTTGCTGGGGGCCGAGCTCAATCCGGCAACCAACGCCTAAAACGTGCCCTTCTCAGCAGCCTCCTTCGCATCGGCCTTTTCTTCCGCTTCCGGTTTTCGAATGTACAGCGGCACCAGCGTGAACACGTCCGCGAAAGCCCCCTGCTCGGCCAAGGCATACCCCAACTTCGCTACCATGGCCGCGGTGGCGCGCCAGGCGTCTGCGGGTGTTACGACGATGCCCGCATCCTTCCGATCGATGAACTTCTCGTGGTACGGAATCCCCTCGCCGATCAACTGCACCGGCCGCGGCGATCGCTGAAGCATCGCGGCGAGGGAATCGACGTGGGCGGGCTCGCGCTCGATCCAACCATCACCGCTGCGCTCGAAGCGGGCTGTGAAGATCTGGTCGCGCTTGGCGTCCAGCACCACGATGGCGTGCCCCGCGTCCGCGGGCACGTTTTCCACCAGCACGCGGACGGATGGCACCGCCACGACCTTGGCGCCGATCGCGAAGGCCAGCGTCTTGGCGAGCGTGACGCCGATGCGCAGGCCGGTGAATGAGCCCGGGCCGATCGATACGTAGATCTGCTTCAGATCCGTCGGCTTCCATGCACGCGCGTCGCAGGCGCTGGCGATCAGCGGTAGCAACCCCGCGGCGTGTTGCAGGCCGTGCGCGAACGTGCGTTCGTCCAGCACCTGGCCCTGTTCGACCAGGGCGATCGACCCGATCCGCCCCGAAGTTTCGATTGCGACGGCACGCATGGCTTAAACGCCCTTCGGCAGCGTGAGCCGTGCGATAAAGACCTGTGGCGACCCATCCGGCGACTTCCGGGCCGTCCAGAGCAAGTACCGGCCATCGGGCGACACCACCGGGGCCGTGTCGCTTGGGCCGGCGAGCGTGACGTCGGTTCGCATCGAGCCGTCGGCCCGAATGACGCGCAGCCGGTAGCCCTCCTGATCGCGCAGCTTTGACGCGTACAGAACATGCTTTCCGTCCGGGTGCCACGTCGCCTTGCGGGCGATGCCGACATTCTTTGTCAGTGCCCGCTCACCGCGGCCGCCGGTGATGTTTCCCTTCTCGTCGACGGTCAGTTGGATGACGTAAACGTCGAGCGTGCGGTCATCGGCACGGGCGGCGCTGTACAGCAGGCGTTTGCCATCGGGCGAGAAGGCGGGGTAGCCGTCGAAGCCGGGGCTGTGGGTGATGCGCACACGGTCGGTCCCGTTGGGCCGGGCGACGTGGACGTCGACGTTGTCGCCGTCCTGGTTCGCGAACGCGATCCACTTCCCGTCCGGCGACCACGCCGGTTGGGCGTCGAACGTCGCGGGACCGGGGAACGGGTAGCGTGCGAAGTCCACGATCGATCCCGGCTCGGCACTGGCGACGGCCGGCTGCCAATTGTCGGCCCGGAACAGGCGCGTGGGGGCCGATGTCGCGGTGGGTCCCGTCGTGGTTGTGGCCGAAGGTTCCGGCGTGCCAGTGGAGGCGAAAACAACCGAATTGCCGTCCGGTGACATCGCCACGCCAGCGTTGGCCGAGCCCTTGGGACTGATGCGGATCGGTCGGCCGAGCCCCGTGATCGCCTGCCCGTCGCGCTGCAGCGGCGCGACGAACAACTGGTCGGCCCGCTCGCCCGGGACGGCAGCGTGGAACGCGATCCAGCGCATGTCGGGCGAGAAGATCGCGTCGCCGGCGCGGGTGAAGCCGCGCGTCAGTTGCGTCACGTCGCGCAGCACGTCCGATTCGCTTGCGGGCTGTTGCGGGTTGATCGACGGCGCCGCGCAACCACCGGCGCTGGCGAGCAATGCGACGATCAGGGTGCAAAGCATTAATCGGACGGCGCAAGCGGTTGGGAAAGTTGATGCCATGTTACGTATTCCAATTTACGCGAACTTCGATCATACTGCCGCGCAAGTGGGAGAAAAGGTTTGGGTGGCGCGGCCACCCAAGGGGAAATCGCCTCGGTTCATCCTGTGGACGTAGGGCACGCGCTGCCGCGCAGGCCATTGCTATGGCCAGCGCCACTGGTTCGATGTCCCGACCGACCCAACCCGTTTTGAACGATGCCGGTCGATAAGCAGATCATGGTTCCGTTGGAGCGTGCGCTCCGCGCGCTGGATGATGCGCCCACCGGTGGGCCGCGCCTCGTCGACGACGCGGCGCGCCTGTGGCGACGCGCGCAGAAGTTCCTGACCATGAACCTCGCCAACCCCAACGACGTGCAGTTGGACTCACTGGAACTCGCCTGCTACGCCGTCCATCTGCCCTTGCGCGGCGGCAAGAATAGCGTGCGGGCCAAGCTGGGCCGCACGCCCCTGCGCGATCGCACCGAGCAGGCCGCCGAGATGCTGCTGGGCCTGGTAAGCGACGTTGCCGAGGAAGCGCTGCTCGACCGCACCGCCCGCGTACTGCACGAGGTGCCGCAACGGCAACCCGCGCTGGACGAGGCCAAACTGCTCGCCGACGCGATCAACCTCGAAGACTTCAGCGTCGTCGGCCTGTTTACTCAGACCGTGGAACTGGCGCGCAACGGGGACGGGGTCCACCAGCTGGTCGACGGCGTTCAGAAGCGCGAGCAGTACGGCTATTGGAGCGCCCGCCTGAAGGACGGCTTCCACTTCGAACCGGTCCGCCAGATCGCCCAGCAACGGCTGGAGCGCGTGCGGAACGTCGCGATGCTACTATCAAAGGAACTGGCCGAGGACTCCCCGTGACCCTGCCCCAAAAGCGCCTGCTGACCGCTGCGTTCGTCGCGCCGATGGACGGGCCGTTAATGCGGGACGCGGGCGTGGTGATCGCGGGCGGCACCATTCTAGCCGTGGGCCCTGCCGCGGCGCTGCGGGCGGGGTATCCGGATGCGACCGTCGAAGATTGCGGTGCGGTCGTTCTGCTGCCAGGCCTGATCAACGCCCATGCTCACCTGGAGCTGACCAGCATCGCCTGCGGCCAACCGCCTGCGGGCTTTGTGCCGTGGGTGCAGAACCTGATGGGCGCCACGGGCGCGACGCCCATGGATCAGGTACCGGCCGCGGTGGCCGCCGCGGCGCGCGCGGGCGTGGCGCAGTGCCTTCAGTACGGCGTGACGACCATCGGCGACATCAGCAAGCAATGCGCGTTCACGCGACCGGTGCTGGTGGAGGGGCCGCTGCGCGTGGTGAGCTTCGGGGAAGTGCAAGCGATGGCGCAACGGCGGAGCCTGCTCGACGAGCGCTTCGCGACGGCGACCGACCTTTCGTGCGACAGTGAGAGGCTACGCATCGGGGTGTCGCCGCACGCGCCGTATTCGATCGAGCCGGACGGATACCGCCAGTGCTTGGAATGGTCGAAACGGACTGGCCGCCCGATCGCAACGCACCTGGCCGAGACGTCGGATGAGGCGACGTTCCTCGCCGACCACACCGGGCCATTCCGCGAACTATGGCGGTCGCTGGGGCGTTGGGACGACGCCGTCCCGCGATTTAGAGGTGGGCCGATCCGCTATGCGGAATCGATGGGCCTGCTGGATCACCCGACCCTGCTGGCCCACGTGAACTATTGCGATGACACCGAGCTGACCCTGCTGGCGCGCGGCCGTGCGAGCGTCGTCTACTGCCCGCGCACCCATGCGTTTTTCGGTCACCCGCCCCACCGCTGGCGCGAGATGCTGGCGTCCGGCATCAACGTCGCAATCGGCACCGACAGTTGCGCCAGCTCGCCAAACCTGAACCTGGTGGACGACCTGCGGCTGGTCCGTCGAGCCCATCCTGAAGTGCCAGCCGCCCAGCTTTGGGAACTTGTGACCGTTCGCGCTGCCAAAGCGTTGCAGATGGATCGCGAGATCGGCCAATTGACGGTTGGACGATTCGCGGACCTCGTGAGTTTTGCGGCGCACACCGACGAACCATTAGGGAATATCCTCGACCGAGTTGATCTGCCAAACGGTGTCTGGATCGGCGGGACGCGAATCTGTTGAAATTGTCCGCTTCCGCCTCAGAAGCGCAGCGTCATCACCGCGTGCCGAACCCATTCTGCTTCGCACGGCTGATCGCTGCAGTCACGGTTTCATGCACCTCGACTGGGCGAGCGATCATCGACCACACCGTCGCCGGCATCTCCCCATCAGCGGGCACGATCTCGATCGACCCCAGCCGCAGCAACCGCTCGCGAATGGGAAAGCTCAAGCGGGTCCGCGCCACCTTGCGCAGCGGGCAGTCGAAGACGTCGACCGTGAAGACGCCGGACAGCCGCAGGATGCGCATGTCGGTCAGCACGTACAGCCGGCCCATCCACGCGACGATCGCGTACATCAACCGGCCGACGATCGCGACGGCGGCAATGTCGATGTAAACGCGGTCGCTGATGGCCCGGCCCCACAGCTTCATGCCGATGACCGCGATCAGCACCGCGGCGCTGAACCGCAGGCTCGACAGCAGGATGAACCAAAGCGACGGCCGAAGCACCAGCAGGACCAGTTCACCATCATTCAAGATGTGTGACGACAGCAGCGTCGCCATCGAGCTGCGCGCCGGCGCCACCGCCGACCCCGACGCGGCCCGCAACTCGCTGGCCCGGCAATCGGCCTCGGCGAGGTCGGCAGGCGTCGGTCGCGCCGCCGCCGCGACGCGATTTATGGCCAGCGGCTGTGTCCGCATCAGGCCCGCCTTTCGATCGCTTCGCTGCTGAGCGTCACGATGTCGGGCAGGTTGCGGTAGTAGTTGTTGTAGTCCAGCCCGTAGCCGACCACGAACTCGTCTGGAATGTCGAACCCGACATAGTCGGCGTGCACGTCCTTGGCCTCCGGACGGTTCTTCCGCAGCAGCACGCAGGTCTTGACGCTGACGGCCCCGAGGTCGCGCAAGATCGGCACCACCAACCGCAACGTGCCACCACTGTCGAGAATATCGTCCAGCAGCAAAACGTGCCGCCCGCGCACGTCGCCCAGTTGCTGCGACAGCACTTGGCTGCCCTGCGACCGCACGCTGGACCCCGGGTAACTGCTGACCGTCAACAGGCCGATGCGCATCGCGATCGGGATCTGGCGGATCAGGTCGCAGGTGAAGATCATGGCGCCGGTCAGGATGGGAACGATGGTGATCTCGTCCCCATCCGGCATGGCCGGTGGTGAATGGTCGGCGGTGATCTGGGCCGCCATCTCCGCGATGCGGGCGGCGATCTGGTCGCGGGAAATCAGGACTCGTTCTATGTCGCGTCGCATCGTCGCGCAGTGTAACAGGTTCGCGCGCGACGCGTAAACGTAATGACCGACCCGGATGTGGGCTCGCTTCTCGTACGGGCGACACTTGTGGCGCCCGCACTGCCTCACCCCTAAAGCTAAAGGCTGGCGGACAAAACCGCAGATCAATGCGCTACCTGTCATCCCGAGGGGAGCGGTAGCGACCCGAGGGATCTCCCATGGCCACGAACCGTCAGCCGGTCGAGATCCCTCAGGTCGGCAAGCCTTCCATCGGGATGACACGTCCCTAGCCGACGCAGAGGTTTCGCCCGCCAGCCTTTAGGCACAGGGCAAACAAGTGGCGCCTCTACGGGCCCGCGCGGTTCCCGGTGACGCCCGGCGCGATTAAAATGCCCGCGCAATTCCATAACGGGCCGCCATTTCGCGCCGTTGCTCGCGATGCTAGTATGTTGGGCTTGAACGGCTGGACATGAATCAATCGACGCGCGGTAACAACATCTCAAAAGGCGGCTCGACGAGCCACTTTGAATACGGCCGTCGGTTGCTGATGACCTACGCCTGGATCATCGGCAAGAACCTGCTGGGCTGGCTGCTGATCCTCTTCAGCCTGCCGGCCGGTGCGCTCATTCCGGGGCCCGGTGGGCTGCCGATGTTCCTCATCGGCTTTGCGATGGTCAGCTTCCCCGGCAAGCGCATGCTGACGGCCCGCGTGATGCGCGGCGTGCCGATCCCGCGGGAAAGCACGTTCTACAAGTGGGGCACGGTCGTCGCCTGCCTGCTCGCGCCGTTGGGTGCGTTGGTGTACATCTACGTGCAGCGCGATGACCCGTGGCTGCGCCGCCCGCTGCATTGGTTCGGCGCCGACAACCTTGGCTACGTCTACCTGATCGCGTACGTGCTGCTGGTGGTGGCGCTGTGGCTGCTGTTGTGGCCGGGCCGCACGATCATCAACAAATCGCTGCAGCTTGCGCCGAAGGTTAGGCGGAAGGTGCGCCCGTGGTTGCGCCGTCAGGGTATCGATCTGCTGCCCCCCCGCCGCCGGCGTCGCCGGTTGATTGCGGGCGGCCCGTTCGAGCGCGAGCCGGACCCGGAGATCCTCGCGATCGACGAACGCCACTACCGCCGGGCCCACCTCATCTGGCGGCGAGGGAAACCGTGGCTGCGCCGGGTGGGTGGGCTGGTGATCACGATCGCGATCTTCTATTGGATCAGCAAACCGATCATCCAATCGTGGCCGGTCGTTCGGGCCGAACTGCTGGACACCAACCCCGTCCGCTTCGCCGCGGCGGCGATCATGTTCACGCTGTTCCTGGCGTTCCGCGCGATCTCCTGGCGGCGCATCCTGATCGGGCTCGGTCACAAGTTGCCCGTTGCGCCGGCCGTGCGCATCTGGTCGACCAGCGAGCTTGCCCGCTACCTGCCCGGCGCCATCTGGCAGATCATGGGACGCATTTACCTCGTGCGGCCGTACGGTGTCAGTGGTAGCGTGTCATCCACCAGCCAGGTGCTGGAACTGGCGGTCTTCCTGCTCGCCAACGTCATCATCGCGGCGGCCTGCTTCCTGTACTTCGGGATCAAGATTCACCCCGATGCGCGCATCTGGCTGTACGCCTGCGCCGCGCTTGTACCGTTGCTAGCGCTGTTCCTGCACCCGAAGGTCTTCTACGGTCTGGTCGACGCGCTCATGGTGCGGCTGAAGAAGCCGAAGTTCGTCGAACGCCTTAGCGGCTGGGCGCTCATCCGCATGCTCGGCCGCACGCTAATCGCGCTCATCTGGCAGAACATCGCGGTCTTCCTGCTCGTGCAACCCGTGCTGGGGCTGGAGTTCGACCACTGGTGGACCGTGTCCGGCGCCTACTGCCTCGCTTGGTGCGCCGGCTTCTTGGCCTTCTGGGCCCCCGGTGGCATCGGCGTGCGCGAGTTCGTCTTCATCGCGGCAATGCAGCTCGTCCTGCCGGCCCACATCACCGAACTGCACGGCACCGATCGCACCGCGCTGCTGGCGTTCCTGGCGATCCTGCTTCGCCTATGGACGGTGGTTGGCGAGGTCGTGCTGGCGACCGTCGCGTACGTGTTGGACATTCGCGGCGCCTTAGACATGCCCGGCGCCCAAGGCCGGATGATCCGCTCCCGCGCCGAATCCGGCCGCGACCCGTTGCGCGTCGGTCACATCGAAAGCGTGTGAGGGCGTGCTTGTCGCGCCTCACCATCGACCGCGATATCTATACCGTGCCAAACCTTGTCATCCTGAGAGGGTATTAAAGAACACGGTCGCGGCTGCCTTGCCGTGGCATGGGCGTCTCGCCCATGCGTGTGGACTGGAAATAGAAGCTTCATTTGTTGGCCGCTGCGCCGACCAAGCCGCTGCAACCAATGATGTCTTCCGGCCCCTCCACACGCATGGGCGAGACGCCCATGCCACGGTCGGACCGGACGCGCCACTGTACTTTAATACCCTCTCAGAATGACGCGTTGTGCTGGGTGCCAGGGTCTGGCACTCCATGCCGTGTCTTTCATCAGCAGCGAAGACACGGCTTGGAGTACCAGACCGTGGCACCCAAAAGCTGCTGAACGATGGGCTCTGCTCCAGGCGCCGGGGCCAGTTTCCAATCAACCCAGCTGAACCGTCTTCCCCGTCCGAGCGCTCTCGTAGATCGCCAGGATGATCTCCACCGGTTTCCGCGCCGCGCGCGCATCAATCAGCGGCTGGCGGTCTTCGCGAATGGCGGTGATGAAGTCGCGGATCTGCTCGCGGTGGGCGTCGCCCCACACCGCGCCGGGGTCGGCAGCGGCGCTGCGCGTGGCGGCCTCGTCCTTCACGCTGGCGGTGCCACCGCCGGCGACGGCCAGCGCGTGGGCGCTGGCGCCGGTGCCGCGCAGCGTCTCCTGCCCCTTGATCGCCAGCAGTTGCAGCACGTCGCCCTCGATGCTCATGCCGCCATTGGTGCCGAAGATGTCGACCTTTACCGGTAGCGCCGGATAGGCGGCCGTCGACGCGACGAACGTGCCGACGGCGCCGTTGGCGAACGCCAGCGTGGCGACGGCGATGTCTTCAACTTCGATGCGTTCGTGCGCGCTCGTGCGGATCTGCGCGTTCACCGACCGCACGTCACCGGCCAGCCACTGCAGCAGATCGACCGTGTGCACGCCCTGGTTCATCAGCGCCCCACCGCCGTCCATTGCCCAGGTTCCGCGCCAATCGCCACTGTCGTAGTAGGCCTGCGTGCGCCACCACTTCACGTCGGCCGTCGCCAGGATGACCTTTCCCAGTTCGCCGTCGGCAAGCTTCTTCTTGGCCAGCTGGCTGGCGGCGTCGAAGCGGTGCTGGCTGATGACGGTCAGCTTCTTCCCGGTCTCATCGACCGCGGCAATCATGCGATCGCAGGCGGCCAGCGAGACCTCCATCGGCTTTTCCACGATCACGTGCTTACCCGCCCGCAGCGCCGCGACGGCGCCGTCGGCGTGCATGCCGCTGGGCGTGCAGAGGCAGACGACGTCCACGTCTGCGTCAGCCAGCAGTTCCGCATCGCTCGCGTACACCTTCGGAATGCCGAACTTGTCGGCCAAGGCGCGGGCCCGGTCGGCGACGGGGTCGGCGCAGGCCACGATCTGCATGCCGGCGAGCTGCTTGATAGCGCCCGCGTGCGTGGGCCCGATGCTGCCACAGCCAACGATTCCGAAACGTAACGATCCGTCCGTCAAGGTGCAGTCTCCGTTAAGTCCGCTCGCCGCGTCGTAGCCCGGTTGAACTGGCCACGCAGGCGCGCTTGGCAAAACATACCGCCAAACGCCGCTCCAAGCATCCCCGGCGTTCGCGGAATCGCCGTCAGGTCGATTGCCAGCCCTCGCGAGATGACGCTCTGTGCCGCGCATGCCGGGTGTGCAGGGCACCACTGATGCAAAATGGTGAAAATCCACTTCAACTTGTTGCGATTCCGATTGCGTCCGCGTTGACGCGACTTACAGTTGCCGCCTGTTGCAGGTTTTAACAGTTTTATGGGAGGATCGATGCGTCGTAGTTCTAAACGGGTGCGGGTGGGTTCCAGGGCCTTGGCGGTCGCGATCGAGGCGATGGAGCGGCGGGTGCTGATGAGCGCATCGTACGCCGACGGATTCCAATTTTCGGTCGGCGCCCGACCGACCGACATCGTTGTCGCCGACCTCAACGGTGACGGCCAGCCCGACGTGGCCACGGCGAACTCGGCGGCCAACGGCATCAGCGTGCGGTACGGCAACCCAGGCACCAACGGCTCGTTCAGCTCGGTGTTCACCTTCCCCACCGGTGGCGTCGCGCCGGAATACATCGCTGCAGGCAAGCTCGACGGCGACGCTGACATCGACCTCGTCGTCGTATCGACCGACGGCACCTACGTCGTCTACCTCAACAGCGCAGCGGCCAACAACTTCGCAAACCTAACCGCGCAAACGCCCGTCGCCACCGGCCTGGCCGCCGGCGCCGCGAAGCTGCGCGACATGAATAACGACGGTCTGAACGACCTCGTGATCGTCGGCAACATCGCCGGTGACGCGCGCGGCTATCGCATCTACGCGGGCCTGGGCAACGGCGGGTTCGCCAGCGTGCCCGTCACCGGCGCGCTGAACATCACGTCGGCCGAAACGCTCGCGATCGACGACTACGACGGCAACGGCACGCTGGACATAGCGACGGTTGACGACGCGTCGGCGGGCAGTCGGCAACTGGCGGTCGTGTTGAACCCGATGACTGCGCCCAGCACGAACTACACGCAGTTCGTTAACGTCCCCAATTCCGTGGCCGCTGGCGACTTCAACAAGGACGGCAAGGCCGACCTGGTCGTGGCGCTGTCGGGCACCAACGTCTTCACGATCGACTACCTCCAGAACAACGGTGACGGCACGTTCGCCGCCCCGGTCGTGCCGGACTTCCCGACGTTCTACCATCGCGCCGTCGCGACGGCCGACGTCGACGGGGACGGCAACCTCGACGCGCTGGCACTGGGTGGCCAGGACAGCCTTTACACGCTGCAGGGCAAGGGTGACGGCACATTCGTGACGGAGCGCGACTACGCGACCACCGGCGCGTTCCCGTATGCCATGGCGCAAGGGGACTTCAACGGCGACGGCAAGGTTGACCTGGTCGTGGCCAACTACGATGCCGACGCCTTCACCGTTCACCTGAACACCAGCACGCCCGGCCTGCCCGGCGACACCACGTCCCCGCCGACTGACCCTGCGCCGGCCAACCCGCTGACGGCCGAATTTGGTCGGGTGACGCTGCCGAGCGTGTTCGTGCCCGGCGATCGCGCGACGGCGCAGGTGATCATCAACAACACCTCGGCGACGGCCGTGCGCGGCAAGGCCAACGTGACGCTCTACGCCTCGCTGGACGGCACGCTGGATGCGAGCGACGTCGCGCTGGATACCGGCGCCACGCTGTTCAACAAGACCGTTAGCGCCCGCGCCGGTGGCAAGGTCACGTTGACCGGCCGGTTCGTCGCGCCGGCATCGCTGGCTAACGGCACCTACTTCCTGCTGGCCAAGGTGACGCCGAGCGGCATCACCGACGCGACCGAGATCACCGCCGCCACGCCGACCGCGTTCGAGAAGACGACCAGCTTCGGCCAGGTCGGCACGCGGCGGAACGTCCGCTACTCGTTCACCGACGCCGACGGCACGCTCGTCACGTTCTCGCTGAGCGGCCCGGGCACCGGCATCGCCAGCACCGGCCTCGACGGGCTGACGTTGACCCTGAACGGCACCACGACCGCCTCGCGCCTGAATGCCACCGCACGCGGTGGCGAGGGTGATGGCGCCAACGAGGTGTTCGTCACCCACCTGAACGTTAACGGCCCGATGGCGGCGGTGAACGGCAAGGCGATCGAGATCACGGGATCGATGACGATCGGCGACGTGCGCACGGTGACGCTGAACGACGTGCACGGCGTTCACGGCAACATCGACGACGCGGCCGTGTCGTTCAACGGCACCACGCCGATCACGCTCCGGCTCGCCGACGTGCGCGACGCGACAATCACGTCGACCGCGCCCATCCGCAGCCTGCGTGCGCTGGCCTGGACGAACGTCGGCTTCGACGCCGACTCGCTCAGCGCCCCGTACATCGGCAGCATTACGATCGACGACAACTTCGACCCCAGCGTTACCCTGACTGGCGCTGACGCCCCTCGCGGCACCGCGCTGGCCAGTGTCCGCATTGGTAGCAATGTGGGGGCGCAGCCTTGGGCGATCGGTGGCAACGTGGGCACCGTGACGATCGGCGGTTCGGTGCCGACCGGCTGGGTGGGCAACGTCGCCGGTTCCGTCCGCTCGCTGACCGTGAAGGGCGACTTTGCCGGCAAATTGGCCGCGGCCAACGTTGGGTCGCTCGCGGTGACGGGCAACGCGACCAATGCCAGCGTTCGCGCGGGCTGGAGCTACGGTCCGGACAACGTCCCCAACACGCCCGACGACACGAGCGCCGCCGGCATCATCACGCGACTGTCCGTTCGCGGCAGCGTGACCGGCTCGGAGTTCTACGCCGGCGCCGACGCGATCGGCGCACCGATCGCCGGCGGGTTGATCCGCAGCATCGCTATGACCAACGTGGACTCCGCCACCCGCTTCGTCGCCGCCAGCCTACCGCCCACAGTTCGGTTCGATGGGACGACCATCATCACCGCAGAAGACCCGCGGTTCGTGACTACGGTAGTCTAAGGGCGAGCGGTTAGAGAACGGCAACTACGCCAAACGCTTGGAAGGCACGGGCATGATCTGCCCGTGCCTTCTTTCGTTGAAAGCCGCGAAGGAGGACGCCAAGGAAAACGAACGACGTTGCGCCGTAGCCCCCTCAATCGCGCAGCGCGAGCGTAGAGATGGATAGCGTGCTCTTTGACAACCGAATAACCGACGCGAGTGCGATCGACACCCCGCACGCCGATCACCGATGTTGCACAATGGTGCAAAATGGTGCACGAATTCGCGTCTTGCCTTACCCAGACCGCCGCACCGGGCATGCTTTGCCTTCTTCGCGGTCCTTCGTGTCCGCACTTCGCGACCTTCGCGTTCTCTTCTGGTGCGCAAGAGGAGAGCGCAATAGAGACAGACAAGAATGTCCGTCCCACCCAATGCGAAGACAGAAGACGCCCTGAGAGACAGGCAGGAATGCCTGTCCTACAGAAGAAGGAAGGACGCGGCGAGGCGCGTGCGCACTCGCGTTGCGGTTAGACGGCGGCGTGGGCTTGGACTTGCTTCTCGGCGTGGTAGCTGCTGCGGACCATCGGGCCGCTTTCAACGTGGCGAAGTCCGCGGGCCTCGCCCTTCACCTTCCACTCGGCGAACTCGTCGGGGTGGACCCAGCGGTCGACGGGCAAATGCTTGGCGGTGGGTTGCAGGTACTGGCCGAGCGTGAGGATGTCGCAGCCGATGCTCACAAGGTCGTCGATCGCGCTGTCGATCTCGTGCGGCTCTTCACCGATGCCCAGCATCATGCCGGTCTTGGTCGTAAAGCCCTGCTCCTTGGCGATCTGCAGCAGCTTCAGGCTGCGGTGATACTTCGCCTGCGGGCGCACGACCTTGTACATGCGCGGCACGCTCTCCATGTTGTGGTTGAGGATGTCGGGCCGGGCGTCGAGCACGAGCTGCAGCGCGTCCCAGTCGCCGCAGAAATCGGGGATGAGGACCTCGATGCTCGTGCCGGGCGACTGCAACCGAATCTCGCGGATCGTTTCCGCCCAGATCGCCGCCCCACCATCGGGCAGTTCGTCGCGGTTCACGCTGGTGATGACCGCATGGCCCAACTGCATCTGCGCCACCGCGTAACCCACGCGCTTGGGTTCTTCCAGGTCCAAAGTCGGCGGGCGACCCGTGGCGATGTGGCAGAAGCCGCACGATCGGGTGCAGACGTCGCCCAGGATCATCACGGTGGCGGTGCCGGCGCTCCAGCACTCGCCCATGTTGGGGCACTTGGCGCTTTGGCAGACGGTGTGCAGCTTCTGCTCGTTGACGAGCTTCAACAGCCGCGAGTATCCCTCGCCGCCGGGCATCTTCATCTTCAGCCACGACGGTTTACGGCCCATCGTGTTGCTCGCGGGCGAAGAGGCGTTGGGCGTCTGAATGAGATGGGACAGGGAGAGTGCCATGGGCAGCGGAATTGTAGGGACGACCCCACACCGAGGCAACGCCCCCCAATCCCCTGGCCGGACCGACGACACCATTCCGACTCCACCGGGCGGGCCGCGCGCGGCCGTCCCATAAGCGCAACCGGTGAGGAAGCGTCTTATCAATACAGATAACGGCGTTCCGCCGACCCTGGAGACGGCATTGCAGCGCTGCAATGCCCCCCTGCACCACTGCAACGCCCCTCTGCACCGCTGCAGAGCCCCTCTGCACCACTGCAACGCCCTTCTGCAGCGCTGCAGCGCCCCTCTGCAGCGCTGCAGCGCCCCCCTGCACCACTGCAGCACCGCCCTGCAGCGCTGCAACGCCTCTCTGCACCACTGCAGCGGCCCTCTGCCGCGCTGGGGCGACCCTGTGCAGCGCTGGGGCGCCGCTCCATCGGCCTCGCACGCGCCTTAGGCGACGGCGTTCAGTCAGTCCGCCGGCACGCACCGCCCCGCCGCCCACTGCCGCAGGGAAGCCAGCTTCTCGGCCATCGTCACGCTCAGCGGTGGGCTGACCTGCAGCGCTTCGACGATCATGCGCGTGCTGAGCAGCGAGCCGCTCTCGAAGGCGGTGTAGATCGACGCCTTGATGCCGGCCTCAATCTCGGCCCCGCTGTAGCCGTCGCACGCCGTCACGATCGCGTCCAGGTCGAACAGTTCCGGGTCGCGATTGCGTTTCTTCAGGTGGATCTCGACGATCTGCCGCCGCGTGGTGTCGTTGGGCAGGTCGATGAAGAAGATCTCGTCGAAGCGGCCCTTGCGCAGCAGCTCGGGTGGCAGCGCGCTCACATCGTTGGCGGTGGCGATGATGAAGACCGGCTTGCGGTGTTCCTGCATCCAAGTCAGCAGCGAGCCGAACATGCGTTTGCTGAGGCCGCCGTCGCTGCTCTGGCTGGCGGCCGAGGCGAAGGCTTTTTCGATCTCGTCGATCCAGAGGATGACCGGCGCCATCATCTCGGCCTGCTGCAGCGCGTCGCGCAGGCGGCGTTCGGTCTCGCCGATGAAGCTGTTGTAGAGCGCCCCGACGTCCAGCCGCATCAGTGGCCGCTTCCACGCTGCTGCCACGGCCTTGGCACTCAGGCTTTTGCCGGCGCCCTGCACGCCCAGCATCAGCACGCCGCGCGGCGGTTCGATGCCGAACTCGGCGGCCTCGTCCGACAGCGCCCGGCTGCGCAGGTTCAGCCACGCCTTCAGGTTCGTCATTCCGCCGATCTCCTCCAGCGTGGCGAACGATTCGACCGGCTCCAGCACGCCCATGGCGCGCAGGGCCCGCTTCTTGAACGCGATGATGCCCGGCACGTCGGCCGAGTCCAACCGCCGATCGTCCACGAGCGTCTCGATGATCGCCTGCCGCGCCGACCGGCGCGACAGGCCCTGCAAGTTCTGCACGATCGCCTGCAAGTCCTCCTTGCGCAGCTGGACATCGACCGACTGCTTGCGATGCGCCTCGCGCACGGTTCGCCGCACGATGTCCTCCAGTTCCACGGGCCCCGGCAGCGACAAGTCGAGCCGCACCGCGACGGCGGCAATGGCGGCGGGCAGGTCGCTGCTGGCGGCGTCAATCAGCATTAGCGTCGAATCGGTCCGCTCGACCTTCGCGATCAGCTCGCGCAGGCAACGCAGCACGCGGTCGTCCTTCAGGTGACCTGCCAGGTCCAGCATCGCGATGACCGTGTGCGGCTTCAGGTGCATCGCCAAGTGCGTGAGCGCGCCGGCAGGGTTGGCGGTGTCGGCGATCGGTGGATCGTCGGCCAGCATGCCGTCGGACACGCCGCGCGTGACCGACCACATCAGCAGTTCCCGCCCCTGCTCCGCCGCCGACGAGCGCACGACGTTCATCGCGTGGTCCTCTTCAAACGTCGGCAGGTAAACGCACGCGTGGCCGGCGGACAGCAGACGGTTCAGGCAGTCGAGATCGGTACGTGGCATGATGCCTCGCATGTTATCCGCAGATTGCGGGAAGCGGGCGTTATGGGATGAGGGAAGTCTTGTAAGGCCAGACGAACGTGCTCCGGTCCCTCTCCCGGTACTCCGGGAGAGGCTAGGTGAGGGTGCCTTTCGTCCAAACGAGAGACTTCAGCAGTTCGAAATCACCCTCACCTAACCTCTCCCATGGGTACATAGGAGAGGAACCCAATCACCCCCCTACAATCCAAATCGCCCACCCCGTATGATGCCAGCCTGATCAAGGAGGATCATGTTGCCGGTTCGTCTGCTGCTTGTGCTGTCCGTCATCTGCCTGTCCGTCGGTTGCCGCCCGAAGAAGCCGCCGCTGGTGAACACGATTAACTACAGCGAAGAGCTGGCCCCGGGCCAGTTGGCGCTGCGGAAGATCTCGCCGGCCGAGTACCCGACCTTCTCGCTGCGCCAGAGCAACCCCGCCGACCTGACCAAATCTATCGACCACAGCATTCAGTACCTGAACCGCGCCAGCAGCAAGACGTTCTACCCGTACCTCGACATCACCCACGACCGCGCCAAGGCCAGTTTGCTGGCGCTGCGCGAGACGATCGCCGGCAGCTCGATGGGCGTTTCCGACGAGGAGTTCTCGCGCACGATCGCCGACAAGTTCGAGGTCTACCAAAGCATCGGCGGGCGCGACCCGCAGACGGGCGACTTCACCAACCGCGTGCTCTTCACCGCCTATTGCACGCCGATCTACGACGCCAGTGTGACGAAGACTGGCCCTTACCTCTACCCGCTGTACAAGCGGCCCGCCGACCTCGTTTCCGATCCGATCAGCGGTGAAGTCGCTGGCCGGCGGACCGAGGAGGGCTCGCTCGTGCCCTACTACAGCCGCCAGCAGATCGAGCAGGAAGGCGTGCTGGCGGGGCAGGAGATCGTCTGGCTCAAGAGCAAGCTGGACGTCTACATCATCACCATCCAGGGCAGCGCCCGCCTGCAACTGCCGGGCGGCGAGATGCTCGAGATCGGCTACGCCGGCGCCAATGGGCTGGAGTACGTCAGTCCCGGCCGGCAGATGGTGGACGATGGGAAGATCACTAAGGAACAGCTCAGCCTGCGCGGCTTAAAGGCCTACTTCGCCAACCACCCGGAAGAACAGGATCGTTACCTGTCGATGAACCCCCGCTACGTCTTCTTCGCCGAGACCGCGGGTGGCCCCTACGGCAGCCTGAACGTGCCGGTGACCGAGATGGCGAGCATCGCGACCGACAAGTCCGTCTACCCGCGCGCCATGCCCGCGTTCCTGGACGCGCCCGTCGTCGACCAGGCCGGCACGCCACTGCCCTACCGCGGGTTCATGATGGACCAGGACACCGGCGGCGCCATCCGCGCCGCCGGTCGAACCGACATCTACATGGGCATCGGCCCCGCCGCCGAGGCGCGGTCGGGGCAGCAGTTGAACCCCGGGGCGCTGTACTACGTCGCGCTGAAGCCGGAGCACATCGAGACCTACCTTCAGCAGATGGACACGACCGGCGACCACTAGGTTCTGTCTGAAAAGGTCTCGTAGGGGCAGGCCTCCGCGCCTGCCCGCCTCGTCTTCTGCCGAAAAAACGGGCAGGCACGGAGGCCTGCCCCTACGGGCGATCGCCCCAAATTGGGTTTTCAGACAGAACCTAGAGCAGGGGACACTTTCGCCTAGCGAGTGCCCTCTGGGTGCCACGGTTTGGTACTCCAAGCCGTGCCTGCCGCACGCCCGAGACACGGCTTGGAGTACCAAACCGTGGCACCCAAACGTTACGGCAAGGTGTGCCCTGCTCTAGCGGACCAAACCCCCGCGTTGATCAGGGACGTGTCATCCCGATGGGAGGCTTGCCGACCTGACCCATCTCCCACGGCCCGCATCGTCTGTCGATCGAGATCCCTCAGGTCGCCTTAGGCTCCCCTCGGGATGACAGTTCGCGCATTGCGCGGCGGTTTTGCCCTCTAGACTTAACGCCCCCCTCGTGAAGACACCTTGCGTTCAACGCTCGCACGTGGCGGCTGTGGCATCAACCGCCTTTGCATCACGGGCCGACAGGTCGGGATGGGCCGGATCGCTGCCGACGTCCGGCCGGCGCTTCCAGCTGCGGGCGCAGGCGGGGTAGTCGTTGCGACGATCGATCACCTTCACCGCTGCGGCATTGCCGTCGACGATCGTGTGATAGCCGGCGCCGACGATGTCTTCCAGATCGACACCGTACGCGGTCAGCTTCTCGCGTAGGCCGGCGGGCAGTTCGTAGATTACTTCCGCTTCGGATGCCTTGTTCAATCCGGCCGACTTTTTCAAGCCGTCTAATTGCTGCAACGCGGACTCGCGCAGCTGGAACAGCGCGTCCCACTCGTCGGTGGCCATGGGCGACTTCGCGTCGGTGTCGGGCCACAGCGCCAGATGCACGCTGAAGCTATCGCGGTCGCCCGCGGGCTTGTGGGGAATGTAGCCCCACGTTTCGTCTGCGGTGAAGACGAGCATGGGGGCGAGCATCTTCGTCAGCGCGATCACCGTGCGGAACATCACCGTCTGACTGCGCCGGCGCAGCGCCGAGTCGGGGGACTCGCAGTACAGGCGGTCCTTCATCGCGTTGCCGTAGATGCTGCTGATCTGCACGCTGCAGAAGTCGTGCAGCAGGCGGAAGACGCGGTGCGTCTGGTAGGCGTCGTAGGCCGTCGTCACCTCGGTGATCAGCTTGTCCACTTCCGCCATCGCCCAGCCATCCAAGCTGCTGGCGGGTACGGCGACGCTGTCGACCGCGGGGTTGAAGTCGTACAGGTTGCTGAGCAGATACCGCAGCGTGTTGCGGATCTTGCGGTACTTGTCGCCGAACTCCTGCAGCGCTTTGGGCGATGCGGGGATGTCGTTCTGGTAGTCCACGCTGCAGCACCACAGGCGCAGCAGATCGGCGCCGTGCTTGTTGATCTCCTGCGTCGCGGTGACGTATTCCTTGTCGCTTTTTGAAACCTTCGTGCCGTCGGGCTTCACCACGAACCCATGCGTCAACACCTGCTTGAACGGCGGCTGCCCCGTCGCTCCCAGCGCAGGCAACAGCGACAGCTGAAACCACCCGCGGTGCTGGTCCGACCCTTCCAGGTACAAGTCGGCCGGGTACTGCAGGTAGCTGCGGCACTGAAGCACCGCGTGCCAACTGCTGCCCGATTCGAACCACACGTCGAAGATGTCCTTTTCCTTCCTGAGGTTCGTCTTGTTGAACCCCGGCGGATAGGCGAAGTCAGCCCCCAGCAGTTCCGACGGCTCCTCGAGGAACCACGCATCGCTGCCACGCTCGGCGAACCGCTTGGCGACGGCGCGCACGCTCTCGGGCGTCAGCAGGGCCTCGTCCCTGTCGTTGTAAAAGACCGGGATCGGCAAGCCCCACGCCCGCTGACGGCTGATGCACCAGTCGGGGCGGTTGGCCAACATGCCAGTCAATCGGGCGCTACCCCACTCGGGGACGAACTTCACCTGTTCGTTGACCACTGCAACGGCCGCAGTACGCAGGCAATATGTGCCTTGGAACGCCGGATGCCTAGCTTTGAACGTAGAAGCATCCTCATTCTCGATAGCGCGGTCCATCCCCACGAACCACTGTTCCGTTGCCCGAAAGATCGTGGGTGTCTTGCTGCGCCAGTCGTGCGGGTAGCTGTGGCTGATCGTCTCCTCAGCAAACAAGACGTTCAGCTCCTTCAGCTTCTCCACCACCTTCGGATTGCCCTCCCACACGGTGATGCCGGTCAACCAGTTCGGCACGGTGCTGTCGTATCTGCCGTTCGCCAGCACGGGGCAGTAGATCTCGATGCCGTTGGCGATGCCGGTGGCGTAGTCTTCCTCGCCGTGGCCGGGGGCGGTGTGGACCAGGC
Source organism: Tepidisphaeraceae bacterium (assembly GCA_035998445.1). Taxonomy (NCBI): domain Bacteria; kingdom Pseudomonadati; phylum Planctomycetota; class Phycisphaerae; order Tepidisphaerales; family Tepidisphaeraceae; species Tepidisphaeraceae bacterium. The sequence continues at coordinate 655,981 of DASYHQ010000018.1, forward strand.
CGGTGCCGTCGGTGGTGGTTACGTAGTCGGCGGCCAGGATCTTCCCGATGCGGTCGACGAACGGATGGCTGTACTCTTGGCCCAGCAGTTCCTTACCCGTCACGCGCTTGAAGATCGTCACGTCGCTGGCGGCAGGGTTCTTCGCGAACACGCGTTCGACGAGGTCGGTCGCGACAATGCTCAGCCGCCAATCCTCGTTCTGCTTGTACTTCACGAACGCGTACTCCACCTCCGGGTTCACCGCGATCGCCATGTTGGCGGGCAGGGTCCAGGGCGTGGTCGTCCAGATCAGGAACGAGACGCGCGCGTTCAGCTTCAAATCGAACGTCGCCTTAAACGCCCCCGGATTGGCCACCGGGAACTCGACGAAGACGCTCGTGTCGGTCTTGTCCTTGTATTCCAACTCCGCATCGGCCAATGCCGTTTGATTGGAGATGGACCAGTGGACGGGCTTCAGTTGCTTATAGACCAGCCCGGCTTCCACAAACTTGGCGAACACCTCAAGCGTGGCCGCTTCATACGTCGGCTTCATCGTTAGATACGGATCGTTCCACTCGCCCAGGATGCCCAGGCGTTGGAACTGGGTCGACTGGATATCGACGTATTTTTGAGCGTACTGGTGGCACAGCTTGCGCACCTCCACCGTGCTCATGTCGCGGATCTTCGATCCCAGATCCTGTTGGATCTTGTGTTCGATCGGCAAACCGTGGCAGTCCCAGCCGGGCACGTAGGGCGTCTGATAGCCGCGCATCGTCTTGTAGCGCAGCACGACGTCCTTCAGCGTCTTGTTGATCAGATGCCCGATGTGGATATCGCCATTGGCGAACGGCGGGCCATCGTGCAGCAGAAACTTCTTGCCACCCGCCCGCGCGGTCAACATTTTTTCGTACAGCCGTTCGTCCTGCCACTGCTTCAGCCGGGCCGGTTCGTTGGCGACCAGCTTGGCCTCCATCGGAAACGCGGTCTGCGGCAGGTTCAGCGTGGTCTTATAATTCTTCTTCTCGGCCGGTGGTTGCGGTGTTTCTGTCGACATTGCCTTGCTCTGATAAAAAACGTGAACGTCCGAGTTTATGCGAAGCGAACGAGAGATTAAACCGACGACCGTCCGATAGAAACTGTCGCGATCGACCCCCATCGCGATCCACCGCCGCGACGGCCTCGCGTTCACGCCGATTTGACGAGGAAAGGGCGCGTCTTAACTCTCTTGGAACACTTCTCCCCCGAGGGAGAACACTTCTCCCCTGGGGGAGAACACTTCTCCCCTGGGGGAGATCACTTCTACCCCGGGGGAGAACACTTCTACCCCGGGGGAGAACGCTTCTACCCCGGGGGAGAAGCCCGCTCCCCCGGGGGAGAAGACTGCTCCCCACGGGGAGAACGGCGCGTGCGGGGTCGTCTTTCCCCCTCTCCCGGTACGCCGGGGGAGGGTTGGGGTGGGGGCTTCTTCCCCATCAATCCCCTACCCCAAAACCCTGATGGATGAACGCCAAGACGCCAAGGACGCCAAGAGAAGACACGCCAAGAAATCCTCTTTAACTCTTCTTTCCTACCTTGGCGTCCTCGGCGTCTTGGCGTTCATACCGCTTTATGAAACGTCCTCAATAAACCCGCGCGTTCCAAGCGTGAAGAGCCCCCACCCCAGCCCTCCCCCGGGGTACCGGGAGAGGGGGAAATGCCAGTTGGCTTTCTAGCCACTCTACGTCGTCTGCGCCGCCACCAACTCCACATCAGCGGGCGGCGATGCGGGATCCTGAACGGGCGCGTCCTTCGTCACGATGGCCTTCCAATTTCCCCGGCTGAACCGGATGAGCAAAATGCCGCCGAGAATCACACCGTACGTGACGGCCATCAGCCAAGGCCCCAGCGGGCCGAAGCTGGGCCAGCGGTTGGCGACAAGCGCCCCGCCACCGACGACGATCGACCAGCAGAGGATGGCGGTGATCCAGGCGGGCACTGCCGTGTCGCCCACGCCGCGCAACGCGCCGATGTAGATGATGTAGAGCGCATCCACCAACTGGTACACCGCTGCCAGCGCCAGCAGAATGGCGCCGATGCGGACGACCTCGGGATCGTCGCTGAACAGTTGGATCAGGTGGTGCCTGCCGAACCAGAAGACGAGCCCGCAGCTGATCATGTACGTGGTGGCGACGGCGAAGCCGAGATGCGCCCGCCTGCGGGCGAGGTCCAATCGCCCCATGCCGACGTACCGGCCGACGAGCGCGGTGACCGCGCCGCTCAAACCAAATGCCGGCATAAAGCTGACCTTCATGTACTGCATCATGTAGTTGTTGGCCGCCATGGTGGCTTGGCCATACATCGCCATGATCCACATCATGAAGACGAACCACGCAGCGATCTCGGAGACCACCTGAATGCCGGATGGAAAGCCGATGCGGATGAGCTGTTTGATCGACGGGCCGTGCAGCTTGGCCCGCATCGTCTGGTACACGCCGCGCAGCTTCGGCCCGAAGGCGAAACCCGCGATAATGCCCGCCTCGACACAGACGGCTGCGTTCGTCGCCCACGCAGCGCCGGCGACGCCGTAAGCCGGGAAGCCGTACCGGCCGGTGATGAAGATGAAGTTGAGGCCCACGTCGACCGCCACCGCGATCACCGCAGCAAACAGCGTGATGCGCGGCCGGCCGATGCCGAGCATGAACTGCCCCAGCGCCAGCCCCGCCAAACGGACCGGCAGCGCGAGCACTTCAATCGAGTAATACGTGTTGGCGTCGGCAATCAGTTGCGGCCCATGGCCCATGTATTCCAGGATCGGCCGGACGAAGATCATCGTCGGCACGAGCACCAGCCCGCCAATGATGCCGAACCAGATCCCCTGCCACAGGTATCGGCCGCAGTCCGCATTCTTCCCCGCCCCCACGCTTTGGCTGACGAGCGTGTTCACGCACATGAGCGCGCCGAAGCACCACCCCTGCACGCAGAAGACCATAAACCCCGCCAGCCCCGCCGCCGTCGCGGCCACATCGCCGGCGCCGACGGCCAGCTGCAGCGTGTCGGCGAACTGCATGGCGGTGTACGACGCCATCTGCGCGATCGTCGGCAACGCCAAGGCCAACAGCTCGACGATCGGCCGCTGCGGTTTGCCTTCCAACGGTAAATTCGATTGATGATTGAGCGCTTCGCTCATGACCGGATGCTCCAACAAAAAACCCCAAGGCCGGGCCTCGGGGTCGTCTTATTCTTTGTCTAGAAGAAGTGCCCTAAGCGCGGCGAATGACTCGCGACTGAATGATGACGACGGTGGGAGCAATGGGCTTCATGGATTTATCTCTCGGTCGACAGAATATTAGCGGGCGATTGCGGATCGTCAATATGCGAGGCCGTTCGGTAGCGGGTCAGCTTGAACTACCCCCTCTCCCGGTACGCCGGGGGAGGGTTGGGGTGGGGGCTCTTCGTCCTGCGCTGGACTCATCGCCATCCAACGAAGACCCCCACCTAACCTCCCCCGGAGTACCGGGAGAGGGACCAGAGTGATCGCTTAAGCCTCTTTGTCCTTCTCGATCTTCGGAAACAACGGCTGCCCCTCGCCAATCACATGGCCCACCGACGGCTCGCGGCTCATCAGGCTGTCAAAGGTCTGCCCCTCCAGAATCGCGTTCAATTGGAACAGGCCCTCGGTCGCCTTGTTCGGCAGGATGGGCAGCAGGCCGATCAATGCCTTGCGAATGGCCCGGGCCGACAGGTGCAGCACCGTGTCGAGGCGGTCGCTCTTGGTCGGATCCTTGGCCAGTTTGAACGGCTCGGTGGCGTCGATGTAGCCGTTCGTGGCGCGGGCCAACTCCACCGGCAGCATCGCCGCGGCCTGCAGGTCCAGACGCGCGTAAGCGGCCTTCAGTTCGTCGGCAAACGCGTCCGTCTTTGCGATCAATTGGCGGTCCAGATCATCCAGCGGTTCAACGCACGCCGGAATCGCTCGGGCGCGATATCGGCCGATCATCTTCACCGTGCGGTTCAGGCAATTGCCCACCACGTTCGCCAACTCGTTGAACGACTTTTCCAACTCGACATCGCTCCACTCCAGGTCGCTGCCGAACGGCGCGGCCCGCAGCAGGTGATAGCGGATGGCGTCGAACGTGTACTTGGACGCGTAGTCGCGGATCTCGGGCATTGTGGTGATGCCCCCGGTCGACTTGCCCGCCTTCTTCCCGCCGCGCACCCACCAGCCGTGGGCGGCCACGGTCATGGGCAGCGGCAAATCGAGGCTCATCAGCATCGCAGGCCAGTAGACCGTGTGGAACCAGAGGATGTCCTTGCCGATCACGTGCGTGCCGGGCCAGAACTTCTTGAACAGCGACGCATCGTCGCGCTCGGGCGGATACCCGAGCGCGGTGATGTAGTTCGTCAGCGCGTCGATCCAAACGTAAATAACGTGGGCCGGATCGTTGGGCATCGGGATGCCCCACTTCAGCGTCGCCCGGCTGATCGACAGATCGTCCACGCCCGCGCGCAGCTTGCTCAGCACCTCGTTGCGACGGGTTTCCGGCACGATGAAGTGCGGGTGCTGCTCGATGTAACCGATCAGCTTCGGCACGTACTTCGACAGCTTGAAGAAGTACGTCGGCTCCGAATACCGCACCAGCGGCTTGCCACTGATGGCCGACTTGAACTCGGCCAGCTTGGCCTCGGTCTCGGTGACGAACTGCTCCTGCCCTTCGTCGTACCAGCCCTCATAGCCACCGAGGTAAATGTCGCCACTATCGAGCATGCGCTGCACGATCTTCGTGACGGCTTCTTTATGGCGCGGCTCGGTCGTGCGGATGAAGTCGTCGTTGCTGATCTCCAGCTCGCGCCAGACGTCCTTGAAGATGTCCGAGTACTTGTCCGCCAGCGCCTGCGGCTCGGCGTTCGCCTCGGCCGCGGCCTTGGCCATCTTGGTGCCGTGCTCATCGGTGCCGGTGAGGAAGTAGGTGTCGTCGCCCAGCAGGCGGTGATATCGCGCCAGCACGTCGCAGATGACGGTCGTGTACACGCTGCCCAGGTGCGGCTCGCCGTTGGGGTAATAGATCGGCGTGGTGATGTAAAAGCGGTCGGCCATAGTCGGGCGATCATAAGCGAGGATGGCGGACCGAGGATAGAGCCTCGCCGGCCGGCGGTTCGAGTATCATGGGTTGCGATGGTGCCCCAACTCACCTGTCACCTCTGCGGCGTCGCGATCAAGCCCGGGGCGCACTACGTCGTGCGCATCGACGTCTTCGCCGACGCGGAAATGCCGATCGTGGACATCGACGGATTGGCTGATGCAGACATGGCCAAACAGATGCAGTCGCTGCTGGACCAGATGAAGGGCATGACCGCCGACGAACTGCAGGACGACGTGCACCGGCGGTTCGAGTACCGATTGTGCCATGCCTGCCAGCGGCGGGTGCTTGCCAACCCGCTGGGCACGCCGCGCCTGCGCCGGGAGGGGGAGAATTAGTTTGGTCCCCTCTCCCGGTACGCCGGGAGAGGGTTAGGGTGAGGGTGATTTAGTACTGCTGGCGACTCTCGTCGTTCGAAATGCACCCTCACCTAGCCTCTCCCGGAGTACCGGGAGAGGGACCGGAGCGCGTCCTCACGCGTTCAGCACCTTCGACACGTCATCGAACGCCTTGCGCACGTCCAACTGCTCCGCGGCCGTCAGTTCGAAGTCCATCGCGCCAGCGTTATGCTTGGCCTGCTCGGCATTTCGCGCGCCCACCAGGGCGGCGGTAATGCCGGGCTCGTTGATCGTCCAGTTGATGACGACCTGCGCCAAGCTCGCCTTGTGCGCCTCGGCGATCGGCTGAATCTTCGCCAGCGCCGCCTGCACGCGCTGGCGGTTCTCTGGCGTGAAGTACTTGTGCTTGGCGCGGTGGTCGCCTTCGGGGAAGACGCGGTCGGGGCCCACCTTGCCGGTCAGCAGGCCGCGTTCCATCGGGGAATAGACGATCAACCCGATCTCTTCCTTCCGGCAGAACGGCAAAATCTCCGGCTCGATCTTCCGCTGAATCAGCGAGTAAGGCGGCTGCAGGCTGGCCAGCGGCGCGACGGCCTTGGCGCGCTTCATCAGGTCGACGTCGTAGTTGCTCACGCCGATCGCGCGAATCTTGCCGGCGTCCTTCAGCTTCACCATGGCCGCCATCGAATCCTCGACGGCCGTCGTGCTGTCGGGCCAGTGGATCTGGTAGATGTCGATGACGTCGGTTTGCAATCGCTTCAGCGACTGCTCGCACTCGTAGGCGATGCTGTCGGGCTTGCTGTTCTTGCGGACCGTGACGTCCTTGCCATTGTTGTCCTTGTTCTGCCACGGGTCGGAGCCTTGATCACCGCTGGCCGGGCTGTCCCAGCGCATGCCGCACTTGGTCGCGAGGACGACCTTGCTGCGTTGCCCGGCGATCGCCTTGGCGACCAGTTCTTCGCTAAAGCCCATGCCATAGATTGCCGCGCTATCGATGGTGGTCACACCGTGGTCGATGCTGGCCTGGATGGCTTTGATCGACTCCTCCACGTCGGTGCCGCCCCACATCCACCCGCCGATCGCCCAAGCGCCGAAGATGACAGGAGAAACGTAGACGTCGCTGGTTCCAAGTTGTCGCGCGTTCATGACTGGGGGCTCCGTAAAAGACGCGGGCAATGTAGCGGAGCGCTACCCGTTGCGACAACAGGTGGATTCGTCGGCGGCGGATTGCCGAAAGTGGGCCGCCGGTGGCACAGTCCGGCACGTTGAAATTCCCGCCGGTTCGACTACCGTTTCGGCCTTTGAAACTGAAAGGCGCAGACGCAGATGGCGGACAAGCTGAAACTGGGCGTGGTGGGCATTGGTGGCATTTTCAATGGCTGTCATGCCAAGCCGTGGCTGGAACATCCCGAGGTCGAGATCGTCGCGGTCTGCGACGTGGTGCGAGAGAAGGCCGAGAAGTTCGCCGGCGCGCATGGCATCAAGCACATCTACACCGATTACCGGCAGATGCTGGCCGAGGTGCAGCTGGACGCGGTCGACATCTGCACGTCGAACCTGTTCCACTCGGAAATCGCGATCGCGGCATTGGATAAGGGCCTGCACGCGTTCACCGAGAAGCCCGACGCCGTCAGCCCGGCCGAAGCGCAAAAGATGGCCGACGCGGCCAAGCGTTCGGGCAAGGTGCTGATGGCGATGCGGAACAACCGCTTTACGCCCAACGCGCAGTTTTTGAAGAAGTACATCGCCGCCGGGCATATGGGCGACATCTACACCGGCCGCTGCGGTTGGATTCGCCGCCGGGGCATTCCGGGCAAGGGTGGGTGGTTCACGACGAAGGAACTATCGGGTGGCGGCCCGCTGATTGACCTTGGCGTTCACATGCTGGACGTGGCGATCTGGCTCATGGGCAACCCCAGCCCCGTCGCCGTCGTGGGCGCCACCTACCGCAAGTTCGCCGAGGGCAGCGATACGTCCGACTCGGTCCACTCCAGCTTCGGTGAAGCCAAGACCGGCGGCACGTTCGACGTGGAGGACCTCGCCAGCGGGTTCATCCGCTTCGACAATGGCGCGTCGTTGCAGATCGAGTTCTCGTGGGCCAGCAACATCGAGCAGGAAGTGAACTTCGTCGAACTGCGCGGCAGCAAGGCCGGCTTCAACCTCAGCAACTCGCACGGCACGCTGAAGATCTTCACCGAGATCGAAGGCGCGTTGGCGGACGTGACACCGAAGCCCACGCTGGCTGGCCCGCACCAGCACGGCGCGAATCTGCATCACTTTATCGACGTGATCAGGGGCCGCGCCGAGCCAACCACCCGGCCGGAACATGGGGTGGAGATGATCAAGATCCTCAGCGCTATTTATGAGTCGGCACAGACGGGGGCTGAGGTGAAGCTGTAGGAAGGCGCGCCAAGAGGTTGTATAGGGCAGTTCGCTGAGCGGCCACGCAGAATGTCATCCCGAGCGGAGCCTAAGGCGACGGGAGGGATCTCGAATGACGAGCGATTCACGCCCGTGGGAGATCCCTCAGGTCGCCAAGGCTCCCGTCGGGATGACAATTGGCGCGACAGCCGTAGCGGGGGACGCGTCCCTTTCGGCATTGGTCATTTGGGCATTGGTCATTCATTGGTCATTCGGGTTTCGTCATTCGTCATTCATTCACCCCCCATGCCCACCTTCGTCTCCCGTGCCGGCCTGAAGCTTGAACACGCCCTGGCGACGTTCGGCATGGATGTAACAGGCCTGACCTGCGCCGACCTCGGCTGCAACGCGGGCGGGTTCACCGATTGCCTGCTGCAACGCGGCGCCGCCAGGGTGTACGCGGTGGATACCGGATACGGCGTGCTGGACTGGAAGTTGCGGAAGGACCCGCGCGTGGTGGTGATGGAACGCACGAACGCGATGCACGTCATCCTGCCAGAACCGGTGGCGTTCGTCTGCATCGACGTCGCCTGGACGCGGCAACGGAACATTCTGCCGGCGGCCCATCGGTTGCTAGCACCAACGGGAGAGATCGTGACGCTGCTGAAGCCGCACTACGAATCGCCGCCGGCGATCCTGAGAAACGGGATATTACCGGAAGACAAGCTCGACGAAGTGCTTGCGAGCGTCTACCCCACCATGGAGGCGGCCGGGTTCGAGGTGGTGGAAACCGTGCAATCGCCGATTAAGGGGGCCAAGGGAAACACCGAAGTTCTATGTAGGCTGCGCATGCGGCCTCAGGACGCGACCGACCGTTGATCGTGGCTATACTTGTGTCGGGTAGCCGCGGGACGAGGTTTGCAGTACTAGGAAGAATATGTCGTCAGGACGCATCAGGATCGCGATCGCCGGGGTGGGGAATTGCGCCAGTTCGCTGGTGCAGGGGTTGGCCTTTTACGCGCATTGCCGGGCGATCGGTCGCGAGCCGGTCGGGTTGATGCACGTCGAACTGGGTGGCTATCGCGTGGAGGACATTGAGGTCGTCGCCGCGTTCGACATCGACCGCCGCAAGGTCGGCCGGCCACTGGAAGAGGCCGTCTTCGCGCTGCCGAACAACACGAAGATTTTCTGCCATGACATGCCCAGCAGCGGCGTAACCGTGCAGATGGGCGACGTGCTCGACGGCGCCGCGCCGCACATGCTGAACTACCCGGTCCACCAGCGGTTCGACGTCGCGACCGACCCGCCGGCCAACATCGCCAAGGTGCTGCACGAGTCGGGCGCCGATTTGCTTGTGAACTACATGCCGGTCGGTTCGCAGCAGGCGACCGAGCGATACGCCAAGGCTTGTCTGGAGGCCGGCGTCGGCTTCGTCAACTGCGTGCCCTGCTTCGTCGTCTCCGATGGCGTTTGGGCCAACAAGTTCCGCGACGCAGGCCTGCCCTGCGTGGGGGACGACATCAAGGCGCAGGTCGGCGCGACGATTACCCATCGCACGCTCGCCCGGATGTTCGCCGACCGCGGCGTGTCGATCGACAGCACGTATCAGCTGAACACCGCCGGCAATACCGACTTCCTGAACATGCTCAGCCGCGATCGGCTGGCGAGCAAGAAGGTCAGCAAGACCGAGGCGGTGCAGAGCCAGCTCGACGTGCCGTTGGACCCGGACCAGATCCACATCGGCCCCAGCGACTTCATCCCGTTCATGAAGGACAACAAGGTCTGCTTCCTGCGCATCGAAGGCACCGGCTTTGGCGGCGTGCCGATGCACATGGAGCTGCGCCTGAGCGTCGAGGACAGCCCCAACAGCGCCGCTGTGGTGGTCGACGCGATTCGCTGCTGTAAGCTGGCTTTGGATGCCGGCATTGCCGGCCCGATCGACGCCGCCTGCAGTTGGACGATGAAGCACCCACCCCGCCAGATGGACGACCGCGCCGCTAAGTTTGCGGTCGAGGAATTCGTGACTGAAGCGCAGTCACGCCGGCGCGAGGCAAGTTCATCGCGACAGGCGTAGGCGCTGTCGCCGTACCAAATAAGGATGGCGATCCAAAGGCTACGGGTGTCATCCCGATGGGAGGCTAGCCGAGCTGAGGGATCTCGTTCAGTCGAGTGTCTTACGCCAAGTCGAGATCCCTCCCGTCGCCTTAGGTTCCGCTCGGGAAAACAACTGGCGCGTTCGGGCGCCGAACCTTCTCCCCGAACATTGCCCATGCCACGACCGGGCGGTCGCCGAATACTGGGCACACCGATAAAACAAAACTCCCGCCAGCAGCCTATTCGGGCCGCTGGCGGGAGTTTTTCTTGATCGATGAGATATTGCGAGAGATCGCCGGCGGTTACTGGTTCCGGATCGTCGGTCCCGGCACCACGCCGAGCTTGCGCAACGCGTCGTTTACCTGCTGATCACCGGCGTTCAGCGTGTAGGCCTTCCGCAGCATCGCCTCTGCCTGTTGGTTCTGACCGAGCTGGGCAAGGTACAGGCCGTATTCCTTGTGCGCCAGGAAATTCTTCGGGTCGGCGAGGGTCGCGCGGTTGTAGGCCTCCAGCGCCGCGTCGGCGTCGCCGGTAAGGCGGTGCACCTTGGCGACGATCAGCACGTTCTGCGCGACGTCCGCCCCGCCGGCGGTCTGAGAGGTGATCTCGGCCTCGCGGTTCTCGCTCTTGGCAATCGCGTTGGCCAGCCCGTCCATGATCTTCATGCGGAACTGCTTATCCAGCCGGCCGGTGCGCGTGATGTCGATGGTGTCGAGCGACGAGCGGTACGCCTGGATTGCCTGCTGGTACGACTTCAGCGCGCTGTAGCTCTCGCCGAGGTAGTAGAACGAGACGTAATCGCGGGGGTCCTGCCGTACGGCGTTCTGGAACGAGCCCGCGGCGTCGGTGTACTTGCCGCTGTCGTACAGCTTGATGCCTTGCTTTCGCGCGTTGTCCGGCAGTGGACCGGCGTCGCTGTTGCAGCCACCGGCGATTAGCGTCGTACCGACCAGCACCACGGAGAAAACAAACCGAGAAAACGCCCGAATGGAAGATGTCATCGCCACGTCCCTGTAGCCAAAACCGACGGCCCCGCGGCCCTCCGGCATCGGCCGGCGCGAGGTGTTCCTGCTGTGCTTGATACGATAGCCGTCAAAGGCAGGTTTGCAAGAATTGCGCGGTCGTGACACCCGCCGGTTCAATCGACAGTGACGGTCTGGCCCGCGGCCATGCGGGCGCGTTTCGCTTCGATCGCTTCGCGCGTCGGCACCTTCACCTTGCGCACCAGCCCGCAGATCTCCATCAGCCGGATCATCAGGTAGGTGAAGTCGATCTGCCACCACCACAACCCGTGCCGGGCCGATGTCGGGAAGGCGTGATGGTTGTTGTGCCACCCCTCGCCCATGCCCAGCAGGCCGAAGATCGGGTTGTTCCGGCTCTCGTCATCGCCCGCAAAGGGGCGGCTGCCCCAGAAGTGGCAGACCGAGTTAATGCTCCAAGTCACGTGGTGAACAAAGAACGTGCGAACCAGCCCGCCCCAGACGAAGCCGAGCAAGGCGCCGTGCCACGACATCGTCAGCAGCCCACCGGCAATGGCCGGAATCGCGAGACCCAGCAACACGAGCGCGGGGAAATAACGGCTGATCGTCCGCACGACCTTGTCGCGGCGAAGGTCGCCCACATATCGGCGCAAGTCGGTCGGTTGCGGGGCAAACAGCCATCCCACGTGCGAGTGCCACAGCCCCTTCATCATGCCCATAAACCCTTCACCATGCAGGTGCGGCGAGTGCGGGTCGTTCTCCTGATCGGCATGCTGATGGTGCCGGCGGTGCATCGCGACCCACCACAAGATCGGCCCTTCGACGGCCATCGATCCCAGCACACCGAGGATGCCCGTGACCACCGGACCCGCCTCGAACGACCGATGCGTGAACAGGCGGTGGTAGCCCATCGTGATGCCGAACGCGACCATCAGGTACATGCCGAGCATGATGCCCAGGAACAGCCAATTGAAATGGCTACCCCAGAGTACTGTCATGGCCGCAATCAGCCCGAGGAACGGCAGCACGACCATCACCAGGTTGATCGCCTTGAGTGCAGGCGAGATCGCCTCGTGCGTATGACCATGTGCATGGGTGTGTGCATGGGTGTGCGACGGAGAATGGGCATGAACCGGCTCGACTACCGTTTGCGTCATCGACGTAACCACCGAAGTATCAATTGACTGTGAGATAACCGTGCCTCGTGTGCCGTCCCATCGCACACGGCACTAAACCGCGATCCGGGCTGGCGTGAAGTTGAACTGACTGCCTATCTTGCCCGTGGCGCACTGCCACATGCAGAGAAGTCAGCCATAGTACGACCGCCGCAGATTACCGTTCGGCACCGCGTTAAGCCACTTAGAAATAATCTCTTAACGGCCTAGCGGGCCCATCCAATTGCGAACGGATATTACGCGGTCTACCTTCGAACAGCAATCGACCACCACGCGGTACGGCTTACCCATCTTCCGCTTAATCAAACGCGGAACGCCCTTGCGACGAACCGGTCCGACTCGCGCGCGAAGTCGGTCGGCACCGGCGGCAGCGCGATCCACTGCGATGATCGCCCTAATGCTTTACCGATCTCACGTTCCAGTTGCCCCGGCCGGCACAGCGCTCCGGTGTTAGTTGATGCAAAGATCACGCCTCCCGGCCGAAGCAGCGCCGCGGCCTCCTTTACCAGCCGGTGATAATCGCTCTCGGCGCTCCAAGGGCGAATGCCCTTCTTCTTCGATCCCGACCCAAAACTAGGCGGGTCCAGCAAAATGAGGTCGTACGTCAGCGACTTCCGCCGGGCGTAACTGAAGAACTCGAACGTATCCATCTTCGCAAACCGGTGCGGCTGGGGGTCGATCCCGTTGTGCACGAGGTTCCGCTTGCCCCACTCCAGGTATCGCCCGGAAACGTCGACGCTGGTCGTGACCGCCCCACCGATTGCCGTTGCCACCGAGAAGGCACAGGTGTACGCAAACGTGTTCAGCACCGCGGGTGGGTCGCCTTCGTCCCGTTTTGTCGCAAGACGGGCCACGTACTCACCGGCCCACAATCGGTTGTTCCGCTGATCCAAAAACAGCCCGGTCGACAAGCCGTCGTACAACCGAACTTCCAGCGTGCAGCGGCCCTCGCGGATCAGCAGTTCCTCCGGCAGGGGTTCACCCGCCAACGGCTGCGCCTGCGTGACGACGGCCGGCAACTCACCACCCAGCCGCGATCGGTCTCTCGCGAACGGTTTGAGGTAGATCGCCTGCACGCCCAGTGGTCGCAGGACGTCCAGCAACGCCGGCGCATCCCGGTTGGCGTCGAACGAGCGCGGCGGGCGTCCCTCGTACAAGATCAGCACCGCCCCCGGGCCGTAGACGTCGATGAACACCCCGTCGATACCGTCCGCAGCGCCCGAGAAGACCCGGTACGCCTGTGTCTGGTCAGCCTCGACCACCGCCCGCCGTCGCTCGATCGCGGCGCGCAACAGCGCCGCGGGGGCCTCTCCAGTTTCGCGTGTACGCGGGTGGTGCTGCATGGACGCGTTGTAGTACACCCGGCTGCCGGGAAAGTCACGGCAGTCTATACTTCAACGGCGCGCAACACCGTCGGCGGAACCCCTATGGCAAACATCGAACAATACTGCGACCGCTGCAGCAAACGGTTGGTCACGTTCTACAACATCCAGCCCGACGGCACGTGCGAGCACCTGAAGACCCACAGCGCTCCCGAGGCCAGCCAGATGCAGTTCAAAATTGACGAGGGCCACGACGGTGTCCGTTACCTTCACCCCATCTGCCCCAAGTGCGGCCACGAGCAGCCTACCGGCATCACCTCGCCGGGCTGAGGCATCGCGATGGAAGGCCAATGTCCTGCCCGCCGGCAGCGCTATGGCAGCACGCGAAGGTTGACGCTACGCTTTCCACACCTACCGCGAGATCATGATGATCGGCAGCAGTCGGGTCGAGACGTACATCAGGACATCAGGCAAACACCCATGAAAGTTGTCGTGACGGGCAGTGCGGGCCTTTTGGGATCGCGCGTGACAGCGGCGTTGATGGTGGACGGACATGACGTGGTCGCGACGGACGTTCGCGCCCCAGACGGTGAAGCCGCCGCCACGACGCGGGTGATCGACCTTTGCCAGATCGAGGCCGTCCGCGAGCTGGTGACCGGCGCCGACGTCGTCTGCCACTTGGGCAACCTGCCCAGCACGGTCCCGAGCGGGCGGTCGAAGGGGTACATCAACAACACGGCAGCCAACTACAACGTCTACCTGGCGGCGACGGAGGCGGGCGTTCGGCGAATCGTGTACGCGTCGAGCGTGCAGGCGTATGGGTGCTTCGGTTTTACCTCGGCCCCGGGTGACGGCAACTTCACGCCCCCGCGTTATCTGCCGCTAGACGAGGACCACCCCCTTCAGCCCGCCGACGCCTACCCGCTGAGCAAGGCCACCGGCGAGTGGATCGCCGCCAGCTTTTGCCGGGCCATTCCGGATCTAACCGCCTGGTCGCTGCGCTTCACCGGCATCCGAGTCCCCCAGCCACCACGGCCTCCCCACTTCGGCCCGCGCAATAAGCACGGGGTGTCGCCGCGATTAATGCTGGGCGGGATGTGCACGTGGGTCCACATGGACGACGCCATCCGCGCCACCGTCCTGGCCTGCGCCGCCGACCGTCCCGGGCACACGCCGTTGAACATCGTCGCGCAGACGAGCCGCCCGGCATGGACGCCCGAAGCGCTGGCCGCGCTCTATGGGTCCGTACCCGAGTTCCGGCGTCCCGTACTGCCCGAGCAATCGCTGGTTAGCGGCGATCGGGCCGAACAGCTGCTGGGCTTTCGCGCCGCACATGATGAGCCGACGATGGAGCCAGCCCAGCCCACGGTTGGTGGCTAAACCACGGGTACGCTCTCCAACCGACTCGTTCGAGGACCGTCATGCTCTGCCTCGACCCTATGTTCAAGCAGTTCCTGTAGTGGCGACCCCTGCGTCGCCACTACAGGATGATGACGGAAACCAGGGTCAAGACGGAGCCGGTTGTCACGCGTTCCAACCGAGTTTGCACCGATGCCAATTGCGTTCGCACCGATGACAACCGAGTTGCACCGATAACAACCGGGTTTGCACCGATGCCAATCCAGTTTGCACCGATGACAACCCGCTTTGCACCGATGACAACCAGGTTTGCACCGATGACAATCGAGTTTTCACCGATGCAAACTGAGTTTGCACCGATGCCAATCGAGGTTGCACCGATGCCAATCGGGTTTGGCATCGCCTGAATTCGGGAT